>CABQMV010000072.1 GCA_902465325.1 uncultured Oscillospiraceae bacterium | reverse complement strand
GGACAACTTCACTTAAGACAGCGCCATAGCATAAGAATCTTTCATTAATTTTTCGTTGCAGCTCCGTACCATTTTTTTGGGTATCAATACATCTCTGAGCTGGTCAAAGCTGTCATAGGGAAGTGTGGTAATATGAAAATCGGCGGAAGACTTTTTTGCCTCGGCTTTTTCTACCGTTATGGGGAAATTACTTGTACTGTATCCCGAGGTTTCCATAACATAGCCTTCAATTTGAAATTTTTTTGCAAGAATATCTGTAACATACCAGTCCATATTGTTAAAGATTACAATATCGTGTTGGCTGTACCGATAGGTATCTGTCCAGATTCTTACTCCTGCTACAGCGCCGTATATAATATTCAGTACATAGGCGGTTATAACAGTGGTCAGAAGTAAACTTAGTATAAAGTACAAAAATTTTTTGGATTTGCGTTTCATTTTGTCCTCCCGGCACGGGGCTGCCCCTGGCAGCCCCGTGGTCATATCTGTTAACCGCTGAGCTGTGTGCTTCTGGATCCTGTAATAAATACCTCCGTACTTATTTTATTACCGTACCCGTGCTGTACAGTACACCTAGATGAAATACCTCCAACTAAAGGATTTGCATGCATGGTTATTTTATAAATAGATTGTTTTTGTATTGGTCCACAGGCTAAATCTACGCACTGAAAAACGCGAGCTACACCGATTTTGCCATCCGATCTATTAATTTCTTCTGTCCACCAACGACCAGATTTCAATATATCATTAAAATAAACTGAGTGGATATCATAGTAAAAATTTTGGGAACTAGACGAACTTGTGTTTTTTTCTGAAGCTCCTATATAGAATTTTACTACTAAATTGTCATTCTTCTTATCAACATCACTTTGATTAAATGTTGCTGTTTCGGAACCGGAAAGCACGTAAGTCTGGTACTCTTTGTGCTTCAGACTAATAGTTGAATCGTTGTATGTGTAGGCAGATACGCCAATACCCCCCAACAACAAAACCAAAATTGCAAAAAATAGAAACATTTTCTTCTTCATGTTTTACATCTCCTTTTTGTAGCAATTTTTTGTAAACCGATTTACGTTAATAAAATTATAGTTCTTTAAATATATTCTGTCAACATATATTTCTCAAAAAAGCATATAGAATTTTATATGATGACTTACCGTCTAAGAATTTCTGTACAATACTTGATGTCATCATATATATTTTTTTCTGCTTGTCAATAGCTTTTACTGCGCATTATAAACTAAAAGGACGTTGAGGTCTGTGGAAAGCTGAGGCGCTCTGCCGCGCTTTTCTTCTTTTTCGCAATCCGGACATGGACTTTATTTGGGGACCATGGTATAATAGCTCTACGAAAAGTGCCAAATGAAAGATTCGGTCCGTTTAGAAATAGCGGACCGCTTTGCGGTTTTGGCTGTAACCTGTACAAAATACAGGCAAATTGTGATATAATATAATTTGTGATTTTATGTTTTAGTCTTGCAGAAAGGATCTGTCTCTGAAGATGAGTATTTTGCATATTATTGAAATTTTGGCTTTTGTGGCAATATCCTTTGGCCTGTATAAGTTTTTTCGGATCAAGAAATATGAGCTGCCTACCTGTATGGCGATCATTGCTCTTTTATTTTTTATTCTGCTGGTACAATTCGTATTTTTTCCGGGCAACAGCGGACCGTCTATTTCTTTTAAGGGCGGAAGCGAGATAGAGGTGGCAGTCAATACCCCTTATGATGAATCGACGGTAAAGGCCTCCAGCGGTTTTACCGATCTGTCCCATCAGGTGAAGGCCGGATCTCAGGTCGATACTTCCAAAATAGGGGATTATGTTGTTCGGTATACTCTGGAATATCAGGGGAAAACTTACTATGCAGACAGAACGATTCGTGTAGTAGATAAAGAAGCTCCTAAAATCGAGCTTACAGAAAATAACGGTTTTACTGCCGTGGATAATTATGACGGAGACCTTACCGATCAAGTAGAGGTGAAGACAGAGAAGCAGGCTGACGGAAAATTTTTGATTACCTATACTGTCCGGGATTCTTCCGGCAACACTGCTACTGCTACCAGAACGGCAGAAACATTGGATACCGTGCCTCCTCAGATTTCTCTGAAGGGAAATGCTATTGTGACCCTACTGGTAGGAGAGACCTATCAGGATGAGGGATGTACGGCTGCAGATGATACGGACGGAGATCTTTCCAGTCGGGTACAGTCAGACTGCGGCGGGCAGTTTAAGGCGGAGAAGGCAGGGACGTTTAAAATCAAATACACGGTTACTGACAGCAGCAATAACTCTTCTTCCGCAGAAAGGATTATTAAAGTAATTAATAAAATAGGATACGATTCCAGTACCTGGAAAACGGAGGACGGCAAGGGCGTTATTTGCTTTACTTTTGACGACGGCCCCAGCTCCCATGTAACGCCGGCCAATCTGGACGTATTGAAGCAATACAATGTAAAGGCAACTTTTTTTATTATTAATTACAGTGAAGCCAACCGGGCGCTGGTACAAAGAGAAATTGATGAAGGGCATACCGTTGGCCTGCACGCCTATGACCACGATTATGCCAAGGTCTATGCCACAAAAACTTCTTACTTAGAGAGTATAGACAAGCTGCATGATAAGGTTTTAACGGATACCGGCTATGATGCCAGAATTATACGGTTTCCGGGAGGCGCTTCTAATATGGTGAGTTCAAAATATTGCCCTGGTGTTATGGGGACACTGCCTTCCCTTATGCTGGAGCACGGATATCTCTATTATGATTGGAACTGTGACAGCACAGACGCTACCACAGATAATGAAGGTAATGCGGAGGCTATTTATGAGAGTGTTGTATCCGGCTTGAAGCAGGGGCGGTACAATATTGTTCTTATGCATGATACCGATCGGAAAGGGGCTACTAACGAAGCTTTGAGCCGTATTATACAGTATGGTCTGGACAATGGCTACCGATTTGAGGCCATTACACCGGAAACGCCGTTGGTTTGTCATAACGCACAGAATGTATAGCATTTTAACAAAAGATAAAGATTACAGTGGAGCAAATTATGAGCAAAAGTAAAGAACAGTACAAAAAAACCATTTTATATCTGTCGTCCCTGGTAATGATTGCCTTATATACCGGCATTTTTGCCTATACCTGGCTTTTCTACTATAACAACCGGGAAATTCCCTGGGGATATTACCGACGGGGAAACTGGGTATTATTTTTGATTTATGTACTGCTTATATTGGTAGTGAGCAGGGTGTACAATGCATTTAGCATCGGCCATATGAAGATGGCGGATACGGTGTATTCCCAGCTGCTGACAATATTGGCTGTAAATGCAGTAACGTATTTCCAGGTCAGTCTGATTGCCCGTGTTATGCTGAATGTATTGCCTTTCTTGATTATGACTGCGGCAGATATTCTCTGTATGGTCATATGGGCTTGGCTGAACGCTAAGCTTTTTTCCCGGCTATACCCTCCGCATAATATGCTGATGGTATACGGAAGCAAGCTGGTAGAAAGCATTTCCGAAAAAATGCAGACCCGGGAGGATCGCTATTCTATCCGACGCTATGTGAATATTGAGGAAGGCGTTGAGGCGATCTGCGGAATGATTCCTGATTACGAGGGTGTTATTATTTGTGATGTGCCCTGTAAACAGAGAAATGATCTGCTGAAATTCTGTTTTGAAAAATCCATAAGGACCTATATGGTTCCTAAAATATCGGATATCCTGATCAGAGGCTCGGAGGAGATCCATCTGTTTGACTCCCCACTGCTGCTCAGCCGGAATATGGGCCTGAACTTTGGACAGCGCTTTTTAAAGCGTCTGATGGATTTGATTATGGTAATTCCCATTACACTGGTTGCTTCGCCTTTTATGCTGGTGATTGCGCTTGCTATTAAGCTGTACGACCGTGGTCCTGTCATCTATAAGCAGGAGCGGCTGACACTGGACGGCAAATCCTTTTTTGTCTATAAATTCAGAAGTATGATTGTAGATGCAGAGAAGGACGGCAGGGCTCGTCTTGCGGCGGCCGGAGACAGCCGGATTACCCCTGTGGGCAGAGTGATTCGTAAAATCAGAATGGACGAGCTTCCTCAGCTTTTTAATATTTTATTTGGACAGATGTCTTTTGTAGGGCCCCGTCCGGAGCGTCCGTCTATAACGGCGGAGTATGAGAAGGAAATGCCGGAATTCCGATACAGGACCAAGGTAAAGGCTGGCCTGACAGGGTATGCCCAGGTACTGGGGAAATACAATACAACCCCTTATGACAAATTGAAGCTGGACCTTACTTATATTGCAAAATATTCTCTTTTGCTGGACATTAAGCTGGTCCTGATGACAATTAAAATTCTATTTGTATCAGAAAGCACAGAGGGCTTTACTGACAATTCTATTCCTAATGCAAATTCCTGCGGTCAGACGCATATAGTAGACGAAAACAAAAAAGAAAGTGAACATGAGGAAGATGCATAAGGACACCTGCGAAGTATTTTTTAAGGAGCCCGCTGCTGTTTGGACAGAGGCGTTTCCTTTGGGAAACGGCCATATTGGCGCCATGGTATACGGTGGGACAGAAAAAGAAGTTATTCAATTAAACCATGATACTCTATGGACGGGATATCCCAGAGACAACAATGCTCAGGGCAGCAGCCGGTATTTTAAAGAGGCCAGAGCGCTGGCCCTGGAGGGAAGACTTCAGGAGGCCCAGGAGGTTATAGAGACACATTGCCAAGGTCCGTGGACGCATATGTATCTGCCCCTGGGGGATCTGGAAATCTGTTTTGCCCAGGGACAGCTGTCCGAGGGGAAGGGATACAGGCGCCGGCTGAACCTGGCGGACAGTCTGGCCACAGTTGCTTTTGAGGGAGTAAGCAGAGAGTATTTTTTATCATTTCCCTCTAAAGTGTTGGCAATTAAGGTGGAGACAGAAGACGCTTCCGATTTTACAGTAACGGTATCCAGTCCTCTGCAGAATCAGGTACGGAGCAGCGATGGCTATTTGATTCTGGATGGAGAATGTCCCTCCGACTGCCACACTACAGAGCCTACCTTTGAAAAGCTGCCGCTGGAGTATTCACAAGATCCAGCTAAAAAGGGCGTGCCTTTTCGCTGTGCCATAGCGGTCTGCTCTGAGGACGGTACAGTGGTCTCCTCCGGACAGTCTGTAAAGGTACATAAGGCAAGGTGCAGCTATATTTATTTGAGTGTGGAAACAGGCTTTAATGGCTATGATAAAGCGCCTCAAGTAGAAGGACGGGAGTATCGGGAGGCCTGTCTGCGCAATCTGGAGGCGGCTCTTCATCAGGGCTATGAAGCGCTGAAGAAAGAACACATAGAGGATGTGCGGGAGTATTTTGACCGGGTACAGCTGGATTTAGGTAGCAGCGGACGAGAGGCGCTGCCTACTCCGAAGCGGCTGAGACAGAAAGAGGAGGGCCAGGCAGACCCGGGACTGTATACACTTTTTTATAATTTTGGACGGTATCTGGCCATTGCGGCTTCCCGGGAAGGCTCGCAGCCTATGAATCTGCAGGGAATATGGAATCCGCTGATCAGTCCTCCCTGGTGCTGTAATTATACGACAAATATTAATACAGAGATGAATTATTGGCCTATGCTTATGTGCAACATGCCGGAGCTAAATCTTCCCTTAATTGGTATGATAAAGGATTTATCGGAGAAAGGGAAAGAGACTGCCCGAATCCATTATGATGCCAGAGGCTTTACTGCCCACCACAATGTGGACTTGTGGCGCAATACCGTACCTGTGGGGAATAACTGTGTGCCTACCAGTGGAGAGTGGTCTTTCTGGTATATGTCGGGAGCCTGGCTGTGCCGTCATGTATATGAACACTATGAGTACACTCAGGACAGAGACTTTGCTCTGAAGCTGGCTCTGCCTGTCATGAAGGAGGCTGTGCTGTTTTGCATGGATATGCTGGTGGAGGATTCAGATGGATGGCTGATCGCGGCGCCGGCAACCTCTCCGGAAAATGTATTTGAATTTGAAGGCAAGAGGCTGGCCGTTTCTCAGACCACTACTATGGTCATGAGCATTATAAAGGATTTGTTCGGTAATTTTATTAAGCTGGCCAAAAAATTTGAGGAGGAAGCTTCTCTGGTTGGGGAAATAGAGGATCTTCTGCCAAAGCTGCTGCCTTTTCAAACGGCGCCGGATGGCAGGCTGTGTGAGTGGTACCGGGTGATGAACGAATTGGAGACCTGTCATCGGCATATTTCCCACCTATATGGCCTGCATCCGGCCAGACTGATTACTCCGGAGGAAACGCCTGAGCTGGCAGAGGCCTGTATCAAATCTTTGGAGCTTCGGGGCGACGAGGGGACGGGATGGTCTTTGGGATGGAAGATTAACGTATGGGCACGGCTTAAGGACGGCGACCATGCCCTGCGGCTGCTGGACCGGCAGCTGCATCCGGTAGAGGAAAAGGATGATGCTTCTCATATAGGAGGGACGTATCCCAACCTCTTTGATGCCCATCCTCCCTTCCAGATTGACGGAAACTTTGGTGCTGTCAGCGGGATAACAGAGATGCTTATGCAGTCCTACGACGGTAAAATCTTTTTACTGCCTGCTCTTCCTTCTGCTTGGCGCTGCGGCTCTGTGAAGGGCCTGCTGGCAGTAGGCAATATTATTGTGGACATTGTCTGGAAGGACGGCGTGCTGACGGACTACAGACTTTGCGGAGATACAGGAGATATTGAGGTATATTACAGGGGAGAAAAAATCAATGCAGACAGGATTTAATAATACAATCTATATTCAGAAGCAGACAGAGCAGATTAAAAAGCGCATTGGTCAGTTCGGCAATAAGCTGTATCTGGAATTTGGCGGGAAGCTTTTTGACGACCATCATGCGGCCAGAGTGCTGCCCGGCTTTGACTTGAATGGAAAAATACGGCTGCTCCAGGAGTTTAAGGATATGGCGGAGATTATACTGTGTATCAACGCCAAGGATATTGAAAAAAATAAGGTAAGGGCGGATATTGGCATTACCTACGACCGGGAATGCTGTCGCCTTATTGACAAGCTCCGAGAAAGAGGCCTTACGATTAACAGCGTGGTGATTACTCAGTATGAGGGACAGGCCTCTGCGGATTTGTTCCGGAAGAAGCTGGAGATGCGGGATGTAAAGACTTATCTTCACTATCCCATTGCGGGATATCCGGCTAATATTGAATTAATTGTCAGCGATGAGGGATACGGGAAAAATGATTATGTAGTGACAGAGCGGCCTTTGGTTGTAATAACGGCCCCCGGTCCCTGCAGCGGAAAATTGGCTACCTGTCTGTCTCAGCTCTACCATGAATACAAGCGCGGGGTGAATGCAGGCTATGCAAAGTTTGAAACATTTCCGATCTGGAATATTCCGCTGAAGCATCCAGTCAATTTGGCTTATGAAGCGGCTACGGCGGACCTGAAGGATATCAATATGATAGATCCCTATCATTTGGAGGCCTATGGAGTTACAACGGTTAACTACAACCGGGATATAGAGGCATTTCCTGTGGTACGGACCATCCTGAACAAAATTATGGATGGCAAGGATATATACAAATCTCCCACAGATATGGGAGTCAATATGGCCGGCTATGCCATTGAGAACGATGCGGTGGTGCGCAGTGCCGCCAATCAGGAGATTATCCGGCGCTATTATAAGTGCTGCTGCGATTGGAAGTTGGGCCTGGGAGACCAGGAGACGGCTGAGCGCACGGAGCTGATCATGAATCAGCTGGATTTGAAGGCGGAGGACAGACCGGTCATTGCTGCTGCACTAAAAAAGGCGGAGGATACAGGCTTCTCCAGTATTGCCATGGAATTGCCGGACGGCTTTGTGGTGACGGGAAAGACCTCCATGCTGATGACAGCGGCCTCTAGCCTGGTGATCAATTCTTTAAAGCATCTGGCAGAATTTTCCGATGACTTGCTGCTGCTGTCCCCTGTGGTCATTGAGCCTATTATTTCTTTGAAGAGAAGTTTAACGCATTCTCAGAATCCTATTTTGAGTCTGGAGGAAATTTTGATTGCGCTGAGCGTCTGCGCGGCTACCTCGCCCTTTGCCCAGAAGGCGTTGTCCTATCTGGATGCTCTGAAGGGCTGTGAGGCTCATTCCAGCAGTATGCTGACCTCTGCTGAGGAACAGTTTGTACGGAATCTGGGAATTAATCTAACCTGTGAGCCGGAGTTCCCGGGTGATGAACTGTATTTTGGATAAAATGAAATATCCGGATATCTTTTCTTAATAAGATGTCCGGAATAAAGGTGAAAATACTGCTTGACAGGCTTGTTCCTTATTGGTATAATAGCAAAGCGCTCCTAAACGGGGTGTGCATTTTGCAAGTAGAATTTTCTGTATGGCGGAGTAGCTCAGCTGGCCAGAGCACCCGGTTCATACCCGGTAGGTCAAGGGTTCAAATCCCCTCTCCGCTACCATACGGCCCCTTGGTCAAGTGGTCAAGACATCGCCCTTTCACGGCGGCGACACGGGTTCGACTCCCGTAGGGGTCACCATGAAAAAACACACTTTTGTCTACCGGACAAAAGTGTGTTTTTTCAATGATATTCGTTCCTGCCGGAACGGGTGATATATCTTCGATATGATATCTACCTGCGATGGGTGATATATGCTTTCGGCATATGAAGGAACGGATATTATATCATGCTTGCGAAGCAAGTATATCATATCGCGCAAGCGATATAGCATTGAAATAATTGTAGAAATGGTGTATAATAACAACAGATAAATTCCAATTTCTGGACTAATAAAACATTTCCCTCACAGCAAAGTGAAAATGATTACTACAGGGAAATGCGGGTTCATATATCCTCAAAAGGAGAACGTATGCGTTCCCGAGCAGAAGTCATATTGGCCAATACACTGGCAGCCTATAAAATCCCTTATTTTTATGAAAAAACATTAACTATAAAAAATGCAAAATACTATCCTGATTTTACTATAATAAATCCTCTCTCCGGTAAAACTGCATATATAGAGTACTGCGGTCTGGACAGCACCGAATATTTAGACAGACTGCAAAAGAAGTTAACTGCATACGCCCTGGCAGGAATTACAGAAGGAAATCAGCTCCTCATAATCCGGGAATATAATAATATGCTGAATTCCCAGGATATCGCGGTTCTGTTAGAAAAGAATTTTACAACAAAACGCTTTCAGGCGCTCAGGCACTGGCTAGACCAAGCAATCTGTGATAAAATACAGTAAAATATTTTTGGAGGTGCTTTCATGGCAGTTTTATGTTTTGGAGAAATACTTTGGGATGTCTTCCCAGATCAAGAATATATAGGCGGTGCATCTTATAACGTAGCCGCTCACATCCATAAGCTGGGAGCGGAATCCTACATTTATTCCAGATTGGGAGATGACAGACTGGGAAGCAACGCAGTAAATAAGGTAAAGGGACATGGCGTCTGCACTGAATTTGTACAGATCGACAGGGAACACCCTACCGGGACAGCCATGGTAACGCTGGATGAACGGGCAATCCCCACCTTTACCATCACACCGGATACCGCATATGACTTTATCGAAGCCACAGAGGAAAACATTTCTGCCATTAACCAGAAGAAGTTTGACTTGTTTTATTTTGGAACAGTCGCCCAGAAGGGGGAGGTCAGCAGAGGCTCCCTCTATAGAATCCTGGATAACTGTCAATTCAAGGACGTATTCTTTGATATTAACCTGAGAAAGCCCTTCTACAATGAAGAAATTATCAAAAAGTCCCTTGGCTATGCCAACATTTTAAAAATAAACGACGACGAGCTGGCTCTGGTAGGCAAAATGTTTTTCGCTACAGAAAACGAGACCTCTGTAGTCAAAAATCTGTACGACACCTTCTCCAAGCTACATACCATTTTGATTACCAAAGGCCCTGACGGCGCCCGGGTATATACTCGAGAAGATTCCTACTATATGAATTACTGCGTATCCAAAGCAGTCGATACGGTGGGCTCAGGAGATGCCTTCAGCAGCGGTTTTATTGTATCCTATCTGAAAGGCGGCAGCATCCCGACAGCCGGCCGTACAGGCAACATTCTGGGAGACTTCGTAGCTTCTCAGAAAGGGGCGATACCGGACTATGAGGAGCGAAAGCTCCTTATGGAGAGAAAGCGCCGCATCGTAGAAAACGCCATGGGCGGTATTGGGAAAATTTATCAGGATTTTATACTGGACGAAGAGGATCTAAACGGCAAGTGTCGGCTGTACGGCCATATGACCATGGAGCCCGGCAGTGTACTGGGCTATCATGAGCATCACGGAGAATCTGAAACCTACTATATTCTTTCCGGCCAAGGCTTCTATAATGATAATGGCACAGAGGTACCTGCAAGGCCCGGAGATGCGTTTGTGTGCAGGGACGGCTGCGGACACAGCATGAGAAACCCCGGCAATGAGCCGCTGCAGTTTATGGCTCTGATTATAAAAGGGTAAGAAGGCTGCCGTACACCGGCGTCAATTGTATGATTACGAAAGAGTGCCTATATTTTGCAGAAAAAGCCGCCTCCTATAAGTGAAATGGTATAAAGATAGGAGACACGAAAGACCGT
>CABQMV010000071.1 GCA_902465325.1 uncultured Oscillospiraceae bacterium | reverse complement strand
GCTGTCTCTCTCTTCTGCCAATTGACCAGAATATGATGTCAAAGGTGTCAAATTTTCTGGTGCAGTTAAAGGATATTTCCCATGCCTGGGACACTGTACTGGTAGACGGCGGAAGACTAGACGAGGAGCAGTACAAGACCTTAGAAGAACTGTATGGCTATGCACAGGATTTAAACGGGGCCTTCCAGGCGGTATGGGCGGACATGAATACCGGTTCCTATGACTGGAATGAGATCAGCAATATGGTAAATGATCAGGGACTTATGGAGAAGTATGCCTCTCTGGCTTCCCTGGGAGATCCCTTTGAGGATTACCCGGAGCTCATATATGACGGGCCCTTTTCAGAACATATGAAAACGCAGGAAAATCCGGGTCCGGAAGGCGAATCCGTCAGCCAGGAGGAAGCTGCTGCGTATGTAAAGGATTTGTTTGAATACTATACGCCGGAGGTCACGCTGGCGGGAGAGGGGACCAATCACTCTGTAAAGGTATACAATTTTAATGTGACTTTTGGTGAAAGCCATGTACACCATGCGTATGTTGACGTAGCGGTGCAGGGCGGAAAGCTGTGTTCCATGATTATGTACCGGGATCTGGGGGAGCAGACTCTCAGTGCGGAGCAGGCCGTTCAGGCGGGAGAAAGCTACTTGAATGCGCTGGGCTATACGGATATGAAGGCTACCTACTATTCTGTTCAAGGCGGGTATGTAACGGCAAACTATTCCTATTATAACAATGGAATCCTCTATTATCCGGATATGGTAAAGGTAAAAATTGCCATGGACAACGGGGAAATTACCGGCTTTGAAGGCATGTCCTATTTATTAAACCATAAGGAAAGACAGCTGTCTGAGAAAAAACTGTCTCTGGAGGAGGCGGAGAAGGTTCTCAGCAATAAAATTACAGTTGAGAACAGACAGGAGGCTGTTATTCCCAATGACTTCGGCGGGGAGGAGCATGTATACGAATTCCAGTGTCTTTACAACGGCAGAAAGGTGCTGGTATATGTAGATGTCGGTACCGGTAAGGAAAAAGAGGTTATGATTGTGCTGGAAAGCGAGAACGGCATTTTGACAATATAGTGATTCCGTGGTAAGATACCTTTGCTTTTATTTTGAAATCATTAGTTGGATGTGAGGAGTATGAAAGTAAAAACATCAGCAGTAGTGCTGGCGGTTATTTCTGCCATCGTGGTACTTGTTGGCATCGTCTATTACAATTACGGTCTGCCGATTCTGAAATTTATGGACGGAGAGCGGGAATCTGATAATTCCGGTGTTGACATTGGCCCCGGCGATTTTTTGGACAGATCTGCCGATCCCAATGCAACCCCCGGGGAAATCTCGAATATGAACTCCGAGTATGCTCCTCAGCTGCCTGGAAGCAATATTAACATTTTACTGTTGGGAACCGATGACTCTGCCAGCCTTACGGATACGATCTGTGTGCTCAGTGTGAATCAGGAGGCGAAAACCATTCAGGTTATATCCATTCCCAGAGATGCCTATGTGCCCTACAATTCCACTGTCTGCCAGGCGTTGAAGGATGCGGGCGTCTATCACAGTGCAGGTATGTTTAAGATCAATGCCTCTCCCTATATAGGAAGGAATATTGTCAATTATACCGGCGGTAATTTTAAGGATAAGGGGATCAATTTCCTGTGTTCTATTATTAAAAATCTGCTGGGCTACCGTATTGACGAGTATGCAGAGGTGGATTTCGACGGCTTTTCGGAGGTTGTGGATGCCTTTGGCGGAGTAGAAATTACTATAGAAGAAGACATGTATGACTCTCGCGGAAACCTGGTGCTTTCCAAAGGGCTGCATCGGTTAAACGGCGAGATGACTCTGTTCTATGCGCGGGCGAGACACCGGTACAATGCCAACGGGCAGGATATAGGCAGCGCAGGAGATCCCTACAGAAAGAATCACCAGCTGACTATGCTTACAGAAATGGCCAAGCAGGTGGTAACGGTTGACAATATTCTGAGAGTGAAGGAAATTATGGAGAGCCTGCAGAATGCCATGTACCACAGCTTTGATTTAAATGATTTCAGCGGCTATGCGGGGATTGGCATGGATTATGCCAATGGAAAATATAAGGTGGAGACCGTACTGATTGAAGGAGATGAAATTGATCCCCTAGGTGACGGCGTATGCTATTACAAAATATACAAATAACCGGTGAATTGTGTTTCTATAGAGGGATAATATGCTGTTGTCCCTCTTTTAATCATTTTTACAGGAGGATTCTTATATGATAGAGATCCAAAATCTCACGAAAAAATATGGCAGCCTATACGCTTTGAACGACATAAGCTTTGAAGTGAAAAAGGGAGAGGTTCTGGGCTTTTTAGGACCCAACGGCGCAGGAAAGTCTACGACCATGAATATTTTAACAGGGTACATACCCTCTACCTCCGGTACGGTGAAAGTGGACGGCTACGATATTATGGAACAGCCTAAGGAGGTCAAGAGAAGAATCGGCTACTTACCTGAGTTGCCGCCTCTCTATGGCGATATGACGGTTTCTGAATATCTGAAATTTATATGTGATTTAAAAAATGTTCCCGCCAGAGGCAGAAAGAGCAAGCTGGACGATATTATGTATCTGGTAAAAATAGGGGACAAGCGGGGACGTCTGGTGAAAAATCTTTCTAAAGGATACCGGCAGCGGGTAGGACTGGCGCAGGCGTTGGTGGGAGATCCCCAGGTTCTCATATTGGACGAGCCTACGGTCGGTCTGGACCCTAAGCAGATTTTAGATATCCGCAGACTGATCAGTGCTT
This sequence comes from uncultured Oscillospiraceae bacterium, assembly GCA_902465325.1. GTDB lineage: Bacteria > Bacillota > Clostridia > UBA1212 > SIG427 > CABQMV01. The sequence continues at coordinate 7,851 of CABQMV010000071.1, read as the reverse complement.
TGGGAAGAGAGCACACCATTATTCTCAGCACCCACATTTTATCAGAGGTCAATGCAGTCTGCAGCTCTGTGGTTATTATTAATAACGGTAAAATAGCGGCTTCCGGCCCCGTATCCCAATTTTCGGCCTCCAGCGGCGGTGTCAGTAAGTTTATGATTACGCTGGCCGGTGAAAAGGGGGCGTGCCGGGAAGCGATTGATAAGGTTCCCGAGATTACCAGAGCAGAATTTATTCGGATTGACGGAGAGAATTCTGTGTACCGAATCGAATCTAAGGACCACTGCGATGCCAGAAAAAATCTCTTTGCCAGCCTGGCGGCCTCGGGTCTTCCCATCATGGAGCTGCGTCCTATTGGAAAAACGCTGGAGGAAATGTTTATTGAAATTGTAAATAAGGACGTGCCGGTAAAGGAGGAGGATGTAAAATGAAGACAATTTTTAAGAGAGAGTTTGCGGCCTTTTTCCGTTCTCCTGTGGCCTATACTGTAATGGGAATGTTTATGGTAATTACAGGCCTGTTTTTTTGGATTTATAATATTTTATCGGGCAGTGTCTATTTCGGCACGACATTAAATGCTATTTCTATGTTTTTGATTTTCTTTGCCCCTATTATTACAATGCGTCTGCTGGCAGAGGAAAGGCGCAACGGTACAGAGGTTCTGCTACGGACCTCACCGGTCTCCATGTGGGGGATTGTATTGGGGAAATATATGGCGGGATACTGTGTCTTTGCCATTATGGTAGGTCTGACCATTTTGTATCCTATCATTATGTCACTGTTCTCACCGCTTCCTATTGCGGTTACCGTAGGCTCTTACATCGGTTTCCTTTTAGTAGGAGCCGTGTTTGTAGCCATTGGGCTGTTTACCTCTTCTCTCACGGAAAATCAGGTAGTAGCTGCTGTGTCAGGCATTGTAATTTTGCTGATTATGTACTTTGTGTCTTCTATCGGTGCTACTGTAGGAGGCTGGCTGGGTACTGCCCTGATGTGGATTTCTCCTCTGTCGAAATTTAATGAGTTTGCTGCGGGGATTGTCAATTTCTCATCTGTCATTTTCTACCTGAGCTTTACCGGCGTCATGCTCCTGGTTACAGTCATGAATCTGGAAAGAAAGCGCTGGAACTAGAGAGGAGGAAATACAAATGGCAAAGTTTAAATTATCGGAAAAAGCAAAAAGACGTTTCAGATACGGTACCAACAGCGTCATTTTGATGGTGGCCGTTGTTGTGATAGCGGTACTTGTAAATGTTCTGCTAGAACAGCTTCCTATGTCTGTGGACATTACCTCCGAATCTCTGTATTCAATTACGGATAAGACCAAGGAAATTCTCAATAGTCTGGACAAGGATGTGGAAATTTATGCGCTCTATGACAGAGCAAAGGGAGAAGCAAAAACAGGTACCTCTACAGTTATGAAGTATTTGGATATTTACGACAGCTATGACCATGTTTCTGTGGAATATATTGATATGGATAAAAACCCCAGCTTTGTACGGGAAACTGCCGGAGAGGATGCTGCTTCAGATTATTCCTCCGGAGATTATATGGTAAAATGCGGCAGCCATATTAAGCATATTCCTGCTTCCAATATGTATGAGACGGAGACCTCTTTCAATTCCTCCACTTTCCAGTACGAGAGTACTACTACTGGGATCAGTGCGGAGTCCTGCCTGTCCGGCGCCATTGTCTATGTAACCTCTCAGGAGATTCCCGTCGTCTATATGTCTACGGGTAACGGAGAGGCCACGCTGGATGCTTATAGCAAGGTACGGCTGAATATTCAGAATAATAATTTTGATATTCGGGAATTGGATTTAAATCAAAATGACATTCCTAAAGACTGCGCTGTGATTATGTTTGTAAGTCCTGCTTCTGATTTATCTACTGTTGCGCTGAACCGTCTGAAAACATGGTTCAATACGACCAATGGAAATGTAATCTGTCTGATGGATTATTTGCAGAGCGGAATAGAGCTTCCTAATTTTAACGCGTTATTTGAACTGTTTAACCTGAAGCTCAACAATGATGTGGTAAAGGAAACCTCTGATTACTGTATGACAGGAAAGCCTCAGTGGTTTACTGCGGTTACACTCAGTCCTTCGGACAGTCCTCTGGAGGGAATCAGCCAGAATGCAGGTTATTTCTTTGATTCCAGATCCATTGATCTGCTGAGTAAAACCAGCGAGTACAGCGACAGCGCCGCTTTGGTGAAGACGTCTCAGGGTGCGACTGCCACTTCTATTGTAACAGGAGAGGAATCCACCGGAGAAAAGGTTCTGATGGCTTCTGGCAGATACCAGGGGGGAACGGAAGTTTCCAAACTTCTTTTGACCGGCTCCAGTCTGAATCTGCAGGATTCTTATATTCAGAGCACGGGAAGTGCCACTGCCGGCGGAATTTTAGTCAGAAGCCTGAATTGGATGTACAGCAACAGCAACGAGGGTGATTTGATTCCTGCAAAGGAATATAACACAGATGTCATCAGTGTAACGCAGAATCAGGCCAATGTATTAGGGGTTATCGGCATTATTGTATACCCGCTCCTTATTTTGGCGGTAGGCATCGTGATCTGGTTCAGGAGGAGACATTTATGAGGTCCTATAAAACCGCTATTATTGCTATTGTTGTGTTGGCGCTGGCGATTACGGGCTACTTTGTGGCGAAAGGGATACTTGACAAGAAGGCCCGGACGGAGGATCCCTCCGGCGGCGACAGTTCCGGGGTAACGGTGCTTTCCTTTGACGAGGACCAGGTAGTCCGGATTGAAAGCAAAGATGCAGAAAACTTTATTTTATCTAAAAATCAGGAGGGAAACTGGATTTGTGAAAGTCCGAAAAACCTGAAAATTCAGTCTTCCTCTGTAACAGAGCTGTTGACGACGATCAATGACATGAAGGGAACCCTGCTGTTTGCGGATGGAGAATTTACGGGGCAGCTTTCAGAGTATGGACTGGATGCGCCCGCTACCTTTACGCTTTATATGGAGGATGGCAGTTCTCTCACAGTCAAGACCGGCGGACTAAACCCTGCGGGGACGCTGTACTATGTTATGCTGGAGGGGTCGGATCAAATCTTTACTGTAAGCACTCTGTTTGGTAAACGGCTGAAGCTGACACAGAATCTTTTGATTAGCGGAAATTTGATTGAACTTTCTGACAAGGATAAGCTGAAGACCATTGAAATCAAACAAAAGGGAGAACGCTATTGTATTTTTGAAGCGGATTTTTCTGTCAGCGGCGATGCAGACAAAGAGTGGAATGTTACGTATCCAATCCGTATGTCTGGCAATTCCTCCTCTATTGAGACGCTGGCGGATACGCTGATGGAGCTGACTGTATTTGATTTATTGGAAGCTGACTGTCAGGACTTGGCACAATACGGGCTTGCAGTTCCGGCATATCAGTATATTTTCACTGATAATAAAGGAACGGCGTCCTGCGAACTGGGAAATAAGACGGCTGACGGGGAATTTTATTACTGTACCCTGAACGGAGGAAAAGATGTATTCCGTTTGGATGCGGATAATATTAATTTTACAGATAATACTATCTTGTCCTATGCATATCCCTATGCATTCTTTGAGGAATATAAAACCCTGAGCAGCATCGATATTGAGCTGTATGGGACGGTTGGAGAAAGCCGGACGCTGACATTCCAGTTTGGGGAAGATAATGCAGAGCTGTTGAGTCTGGACGGTGTGCCGGCAGTAAAAACGGATGGCAGCGGCAATACTATATACGATTATCTCTATGAGATTAAAGGAATCACCACGTATTGCTATGCGCTTCAGATAGACGGAATTGACGCAGAAATGTCATTGCCCAAAGGGGCTCTTGCCTGCCGAATCACATACCATCGTCAGGACGGTACCAGCTGTGTAGTAGAGGCTTATGAACGGGATGAAGCCACTGTATACCTCTATGTGGACGGAAATTATATGGGAGGCTACTGCGATAGCTGGCGGATTTTCAGTGAGACTGATCACCAGGGCCTTTGGGGTACAATCAAGGCATATGAAGCGTTGATTGAAAAGGCATAAATTCTTTTTAACCTGAATAATATGCCTTGTGATGCGCAAGGTATGGAAATTGGCCGGTATTACTGCCTCTGTTATTATTGGAGCGGGCTTTGCTACCGGACGTGAAATCAAAACTTATTTTACCCAATACGGTGTTTACGGCTATCTTTTGATGGCCGCAGGCGCCGTGTTGCTGTTTTTAGGCAGTCTGCGTCTGCTGGATAGCCGCAAACGGTATTTTCGGGTGCCGCTGATGGCCTATGTGTTTTTTACTTATGTTCTTATGCTGGCAGCATTAGGGGATTTAGTAGATCAAAATACCTTTTTGCCTGGGTGGCTGGGAATCCTTTTGGGGGCGGGAATTTCACTTCTGGGGGTATTGGCAGGATTTGGACGTTTTACAGGCATCAGCGGAATTCTGAGTCCAATTGTTGCCCTGGGCCTGACCGGTATTCTGCTTTTTCTGGTAAAATGTCCTCTGCCGTCCAGCAACCTGCTTTTGCAGAGGACCCCACAGCCTGGGGGAGGCCTTCTGTCCTGGGCACTGCTGCTGTATTCCGGCTACAACTTTTTATCTGCTATGATTGTATTGCCGGAAATTGGAAGAGAATACACAAAAAAACAGAAGGTTTTGGGCTGTGGGTTAGGAATTGCCGGCGTTTTTCTGTGTATTTTTCTGATTCATAACGCTTTCCTTGAGTGCTATAGTATTGCGGAAACAGCGGATATGCCTCTTATACAGCTTATTTTTACTTTGGGTTCAAAAAAGGCAAGCGGGATTTCTCTTTCTCTTCTGACTCTTACGCTGCTGCTGTCCGTATGCGGCTCGGCAGTGGGGTTTGCCCGAATGGCGGCACCGGGAAACGGAGAACGAAAAATAGGGATTTTTATGACGGCGGCAGGCACGCCTCTGGCTTTTTTGGGCTTTGGAAACCTGATGGATTATGTGTATCCTGCTTTCGGAGCGGCCGGAGGAATTATGCTTCTGATTTACTTGACGGGGTATTTTAAAAAGATTATACTTTACCGGAAGAACAAAATGAGGAGCGGACATGGCACAGTGGAATTTCAAGAATAAAAAGCGCAGTCTGATAGCGGCCGGTATTATATTGGCCGTGGTTGTTCTGGCTGTGGTTTTGTATTTTACCGGCGTCTATGAGGCCATTATTATAAAACTGGGGATTCTGCAGGAGCAGGAGGTGTCTCCCCAGGGTACTTTTTTTGAATATATACCCAAGGGTACTGCGGATATGATTGTGATAGAAGACCGTGTGCTGATTGGCGATGAAAGCGGCGTTTCCTGTTTCAGCAAGGAGGGGGACTGGCTTTGGAGCAAGGAGCTGTCTCTGGCTTCGCCGGTGTTTGTTCCTGCCGGAGACCGGGTTTTAGCGGCTGACATTGGAGGGACGGGTGTCCACTGCTTTGATAAAAACGGATTTCTCTGGACTTATATAGCAGAGGATACTATCATGGGCCTGTCTGATAATTGCGTTGGCAATCGCTTTGTTGTGCTTCACCGATCTGCCGGCTATCTGTCTGCGGCTACTCTGCTGGATGTTTCTTCCGGGGGACAGGCCCTGGCTTCCAGAAAGTTTGGAGAGTGCTATGCGGTGTCCAGCTCCTTTTCGGAAGCTGGCGATCAGCTTGTTATTGCCGGCATTGCGCCGGAAGCGGGAGAAATTTCTACTGTGCTGACTTTTATGAAAACAGAAGGATATGAGGTTTTCAGTACAGAAACAGTGTCTGGAGCATTTCTCCCTGTTGTTTCCTATGTAAAAGGGAATGCTTTGTTTGCTGCAGGCGGAGATTCGCTGAGAAGACTGGTAAAGAAAGCGGCTTCTGCCTCGTCAGAGGACATCTGTGATATGGTTTGGGATCGGGAAGGCGGTGCGGAGGAATTGGTGGCCTCCTGTGCAGTACCGGGGAAATATTTTATTACGGTTTCCACTTCTGCTGGCGCAGAGGAGGATATGGAGGCGTCCTGTCAGCTGGTGCTGTATGAAAGCGACGGACAGAAATATAAAGCTTTTTCTGTAGCCGGCGGAATAGAGGGCGTGAGATTCAGAGGCAAAACAATTGCGCTTTATACTAAAAACGAGCTTTATGTATATAATATTTCCGGACAGCTGATTGGAAAGTTCGATTCCGTATCACAGATTACTGATGTAGAGTTTATTTCGGAAAGGGTATTTGCTGTATGCGGGGCATCAAAAATGGCAAAGGCGGATTTTAACGGATGACAGTATCTGATATTGCAGTGCTTCTTATATTTGTGATAACTGTGGTGGTTTGTACGGCCCGGGGACTGGCAATGACCTTATATTCTACTTTCTCTGCAGTGATTGCTGTGATCGGCGCTTTTTTGCTTCGGCCTCTTGTGGCTGCCGGCCTGACAGCGGCGGGTGCCGACAACTATTTTACGGAAGGGATATACAGGCAGTTGGATGCAGCCAGAGCGGCACATTTTGCCGAGGCCTCCCAGGGTACCGGAAGCCAGCTGTCCGAGGCGCTGGGGCTGCCCGGCTTTCTACAGGACTTTTTAGCGGAGAAGACGGACAGCTGGAGTGCGCAGACCGCATTTGAAACGGTGGAACGGGAGATCAGCCAGGCTATATCGTCTCTGCTGGTGAATATTCTTTCTATTATAATATTGATACTGATTATTATGGTTGTAATGTTTTTGCTTCGCAACCTGCTGTCTGTTTTTTCCAGGATACCGGTTATTCGGCAGATTAATATGGCGGGAGGTTTTGCGATTGGACTGGTTCTGGCCTTCTTCTGGATCTCTGTGATTGGGATGGTGATACAGCTTTTTTCTGCTTCCGCAGCATTTAACTGGATTGTGGAGGATATCAGCCGTTCTTTGTTTGCAAAATACTTCTATGATACTAATATTTTTATTATTTTACTCTCGAAGCTCTAAAAAAACAGTTGACAACCCAAAGTAAGCATGATAGACTACTAATTGCGCTTTTATAAAGATGGAGGTGTTATATACATGAGAGTAACAGTAACTCTGGCTTGCACGGAGTGTAAGCAAAGAAATTATACCAGTAAAAAGAATAAGAAAAACGATCCTGACAGAATTGAAATAAGCAAATATTGTAAGTTCTGCAAAAAGCACACCGCGCATAAGGAAACAAAGTAAGGGGTTTTATAATGGCAGAAGTGGCGAAAGAAAAAAAGAAGAACTGGTTTGCGAGAGTCGGCTCCAGAATAGGCGGCTTTTTTAAGGGAATCTTCTCAGAGCTTAAGAAGGTGTCATGGCCTAACGGAAAGCAGGTTGTCAACAGTACTGCGTCAGTTTTGGTGTTCTGTTTGATTGTAGGCGCAGTTATCTGGATTTCGGATTTCTTCTTTAAGTTTGTTATCGGATTGCTGTTTACTTAACGGTAAGGAGGGTTGGCAGAGTGTATATAGAAGATGTATCTGATGACGCCAAGTGGTACGTTGTCCATACTTATTCAGGTTATGAGAATAAAGTGAAGGCCAACCTTGAGCGTGTTATTGAAAACCGAGGCATGCAGGAATACTTTCAGGAGATTATTATTCCGATGATGGAGGAAGTAGAGATTAAAGAAGGCAGAGAGAAATCCACTTTAAAGAAGGTTTTTCCCGGATATGTTCTCGTGAAAATGATTCTTACTGATGACACCTGGTACGTTGTGAGAAATATTAGAGGCGTTACGGGCTTTGTAGGCCCCGGCTCCAAGCCCAGTCCGCTGACAGAGCAGGAAATAAGAGCTTTGGGCGTTGAGCTGGTAGATACAGTGGTAGATTATACGGTGGGAGATACCGTAAAGGTTATATCCGGCCCGCTGGAGAATTTTACC
>CABQMV010000070.1 GCA_902465325.1 uncultured Oscillospiraceae bacterium | reverse complement strand
AAGAAAGCGAGATGAACCCTATGCGATACAAGAACGAAAAGCACCAAAGCGAATTTGAGGATGCCATCAGAAAAAAGGACAAGAAGGACTACGCAATGATGGCAGCTCTGTACCTTCTGACCGCAGACCTTCGTCTGTGGCACCTATCCAAACGCCACGTGGGAAAGATCAGCATTAATTTTGCGGATAAACCGGAGCGACGAGCTAGGACGCCCTCGTAAGAATTGTCTAGCGGATGCTTTTCGTAATATTCTTCCAGATAGGCCGTAACGGATGATTTTTCAATTAGACCCATATTTTCGAGGAGACACTGATACGCAAAAATCCTAAATTCCTACCCTTTTGTGTGGGGCAAATTTGGTCATTCATGCTATAATATCCTTATCCTGTTCTAACTGTATCCATCGGCTGGAACTATCTTTTGTAAGGGGGGATAAAATGAGCGAACGTAAAAAATCCATTATCTGGCTTTTTGTGGCAGCGGGGCTATTGTTTGCAGTCTCCGGATACCGGCAGCTTAGTATACGGTATTGGCCAGAGGATTTTCTGCGGCCATATCTTGTCTGGGCTGTTTATATGCTCCTGCTTCTTCGCTGGCAGTATACCATCACGACGAAAATTACGCAGAAAGCTATGCATTGCCATTTAACTGCGCAGAATATCGTGAGTATTCTGTATTTAACCGTTCGCTTCATCCAGGATGCTTTCCTCTATGTTAATATTCCATGGATGCGCTTTACCGGATACTTCATCAATATCGCGGCTATTTTCATCCCACTGTTCGGTCTTTACGGCTCATTCTATCTTGGCAAGGCAGACGATTATCGGAGCAGCAAAAAGTGGTATCTGCTTCTGATTCCGGCGTGCCTTTTAAGCGTACTGGCGCTGACGAATGATCTGCATCATTTTTTCTATTACATTATGCCGGAGGAATCCCAGCCAAATTTGTATTTCCACCCCTACATCGGAACATATATCGTCTATATTTGGGGACTTAGTATCATCAGTTATCAGGTATATGTGATCTACCGGCGCAATGGCACGACGAAGTCTGATTCGCTTTACCGGAAGCTGATTCCCTTCTATGAGCCGATTTTACTGCTCCTGTTCAGCATCCCCTATGCGGCAACGGCATACGTTGTTCGATTTGAGCTTGTGGAATATTCAGCGGGACTGATTTTTATTCTTGTGCTTTGCTGGCAGATTTATATCCTGGTCGGACTGATTCCTGTGAACGCGCAGTACGAGGAAGTGTTCCGGCGGTCTACGGTGGCAATGCAGATTCTTTCCCCAAGTGGGGAGACGATTGCAGCATCGGAAAATGCGGCGGAAATCACACCTGCTATGCTGGAAGCCCTAAAGCGGGAGCAGCGATTCTCTGCTACAGAAGATATTACCATGAACCTGCACCAAATCCCGGGCGGGTATATGGTCTGGCAAACCGATCTCTCGCAGATCAATCAGGCTTTACGAGAGCTTCAGAGACTGAATGCGGAATTGGAAGAAGAACAAGATCTGCTGGCACAGGAAATTCGAATTCAATCGGATGAGACAAGTATTCAGGCACGCAATGATATTTACGACAGCTTATCCTCGGAGGTGGCCGGGCAGCTTGTTCTGTTAACAGCGCTTTTATCAAATGAATCCCATTCGACGGATGACTGGAACTGCATTTGCCTCATCGGCACCTACATCAAGCGGTTCTGCAACTTACAGCTCACTTACCAGGAACAGCAGACGATCCCGATAGGTGATTTAGCCATCAGCTTGCAGGACATGGCAAAATGTATGAAGAATCTTGGAATCAGGACTAGCTTGGATTTTTGCCCCACATCGAATTTAGAACCAGTGCTGATTCTTCTCATTATGAAAACTTTGGAAGAAATTTTAGAGGAGGCAGATTTTTGTTTGACTTCTGTGGCCATCCGAATCAGCGACACGGCTTGCTTTGAGATTACCGGCACAGACCATGAACTTGCTCCTCGTTCTTTAGAATACGGATATCGGTTCCAGACAGAAAAGATTCCGTCAGGTTATCGTTTTTTACTCTCACAGGAAGGAGAGGTGGTGCAGTCATGAAAAAGAAAACATCAGCCAAAATGATCAAAAAGGCAATTGACTCTTATCCCGGCGGCATCTGTTTCTCTGCGCTGGACGGGCGGGTCATTCTTGTTAATGAGAAAATGAATCAGCTGATGCTTGAACTGACCGGACACACGATTTTGAATGCAAAGGTGGCATGGGAGGAACTCGCAAACTTTGCCAATAACGGCAAGGCGGAAAAACTGAATCAGTCCTGGTTACCGAAAGATCCGGACAATGAAAATGGAAGCACCCACCAACAGTTGTTCTTCCGCTTCTCCGACAGCTCGGTCTGGCGTTTTGAACTGAGATTTCTTGATTCCAATACCGTTCAGATCGAGGCGGCGGAAATTACAGAACTCTACCGACTCAGCGAAGAACTGTACGAGAACACCATTCGGCTGCAGGATATGCAAAAGCGTCAGAAAGCCTTGCTGGACAGTATCGTTGAAGTCAATTTGAATAAAGAGATTCTTGCCGCGAAAATGCATATCCATGATGAGCTGGGGCATTGTTTGCTGGCCACCACTAAGGCGATTACGGAAGACCGTCTGGCTGAGAATGCCGACACACTGCGGAAAAGCTGGAACAGTACCATTCAGGATTTTTCCAATATTTCTACCGTGTGGACGGTTCCCGATTCCTCTCTGCAGTCTGAACTGATGCAGGTTGCGGAGCTGATTGGCTGTAAGGTTACCTTCCTTGGAGAACAGCCCAAAAGCCGCAAGGCATTGCAATTACTATATGCCGCCGTTCGAGAGGCACTCACCAATGCGGTACGCCATGCGGATGCTACGGAACTGACGGTAAAGATAAAACAAGACAAGCAAAGGTATCATATAGAGATATCCGACAACGGCGGCGTATCTGTTTCAAGTATTACCGAGGGTAATGGCCTCAGCGCATTGCGTCAGCGGCTGGAGCAGGAAGGAGCTACCCTGAAGGTACTCTGCGACAACAGTGTTTCCCTGCTTGTGGATATTCCCTTTGATTTTGACGAAGCTCAGAAAGGAGGACGAAAATGATACAGGTTTTAGTAGTAGAAGATTCCAGGATTACCCGGGACGCCATTGAAAGTCAGATTGCCAAATCAGAAAGATATGTCCTGTACGCCTCCATAGAAAATGCAGCCAATGCAGAAATTGCCTGTCTGCGTGGAAGCGTCGATTTAATCTTGATGGATGTATGTACGGCTGACGAAGAATCCGGCCTGAAAGCTGCGGCAAAGATCAAACAGTACAATCCTAAAATCAAGATTGTCATTATGACTTCCATGCCGGAGCATTCCTTTATTCAGAAAGCGAAAGCGTGTGGTTGTAACGGCTTTTGGTATAAGGAATATGGTAGTACTGCCTTAATGGAGGTCTGCGACCGGGTGATGAATGGTGAATTTGTTTATCCCGAGGACGCGCCGGTGATTCGTATTGGGTACAGCAACAGCGCCGAGTTTACCAGTCGGGAATTTGATATTATTCGGGAGCTTGCACAAGGCAGAAAATACGAGGAGATTGCGGCGGATCTTGGCATTACACCTAATACCGTCAAGTACCACATCAAGAATATTTTGCAGAAAACGGGCTACCAGAATACTTTACAGCTAGTGGCCGAGGTGGTAGAAAAGCGGCTGATTTTGCCGAAATATTAATTAAGAATCCGCTGGACTTCCTGCAATATATGCCGTAAGCTATACTTCTAAAAAGGAAAGGTGGGGTTTATTATGGCTTGTACTTATGAGGAATATTTGAAGCGGCCAAAAGCTATTACGTTTGCAAAAATGCAAACTATCCATACGGAAATGATTGCCGAGATTGGCACAGATGTGGATGCGCTGGAGCTATATGACGAGTTAATAAAGATTGCGACTCGCTATGCTACAATCCGGGCAAATTGGCTACTGCTTAGCCGCGAGGAGAAAAACGAGCAAGACTCCGGCAGGACTTCTTGCCACAACTCCGTAATAATACATTTTAATATGCTGGCGCGATATTTAAAACAACAAGGCAGAACCGCCGCATGGCGCGACGAACTCGGCTATGAAGAAGATGATTCGTATAACCGCAAAGCCATCGGAGACTTCGCCTGCTATCTAGCTTTCGTGAATGGAATAAATGCAGGATAATTTTTAGACTGTCGAATTAAATTCGGCAGTATTTTACTCGCGTGAACACAGCACAATGAAAGCCGGAGCACTTATAAGCTCTGGCTTTCATACTGCATATTTGTTTTTTAACGCTAACATTTATTTGAATTTTCGGACTCGATGTAATATAATAAACTGTAGCAACTTACTGATAAAATGTAAGCGAGGTCAGGACGATGAATGTAAGCTATAAAAAGCTCTGGAAACTTCTTATTGATCGAGACTTAAAAAAGAAGGATCTCGAACAAATGGCAAATGTGAGTCACTATACGATGAACAAACTTACGCATGGAGACAATGTGACCACGGATGTTCTTGGGCGAATCTGCAAAGCGCTCGGTGTTACTATGGATGACATTATGGAATTTATGGATGAATAGATGTGATGATTCTAACAGTTAAATTATGATATTCTTAAAAGATACAGCTGGAGGAATCGTTCATGGCTGATAAAAATAATGCCAATATAGGTTTTGAAAAACAGATTTGGGATGCAGCATGCATCCTTTGGGACGGAAGCGTGATCTGTTTGATGCTATTTCTTGTTTTGTGAGAGGTTATAATTATATGGCTCCATTTGTTTTTGAAAAATATGTTATTTCCGACAACGCAGTCCTTACAATTATTGATATTGAAAATATAGATGAGGCGACAAAAGCTGCTCTTGATGCGAATTTCGTGTTGATATGTGAGGGCAATTCAGGGTCAAGTCTCTCTACGGTAAAAATGCGTGTAAGGAATCTGTTCTCTTCCAAGAATCCAGAATGGATTATGGGTGCAACGGCCGAGTTTTTTGTTCATCTATATATTAGGCTCGCTGGATTTAAGCAAGAATGCTTATTTTTAAACCTTGAGGAGAATTCAATTAAGAAGGGCTTCGATGGATATTATTCTAAAGAGGGTCTGGAATGGTTAATGGAGAGCAAGGCAGGATCCATAGATTCAAAAGACATATCTCATGCAGGAAAAGTTAATCTGGCCATGAATGACCTTTCGGCGAAGGTGTCAGGTAGAGACAAGAGCGGAAAAAAAGAACTACCAAACAACCCATGGCAGGAAGCCTATTCTCATGCCAATCAATACGACGTAGGCACTGCCGCCAATATTCGTAAAAACATAAAAGAACTTGCAGACGATTTCACGAATGGTAAATTCCGTTCAATTGAAGAGTTTAATACTATGCCTTGTGGAACAGTCTTTCTTTCAGGAATTTGGTCACAACCAGATCATAATCTCATTAAAGGAGATATTAAGCGCCTTTCAGGTAAACTGAAAGGCAAGCAAATCCATGTAATATGCGTAACACATCGTTCTACAGACCTTTTTATAAAATATATTGAATCGGAGTGATAATGAATGGATGATAATAGTATGATACATTGTAGAAATTTCTGTATCATCTGATTTGGTAAAGGCCCCAGCCTCCCTCTGACGGCAATACGGTTTTTGGCGGGCAGGCCGGTCTATATTTCCTTGTAAGTCTTTACTTTCACTGTTTTCACATGTTATAATTTTATAAAAGAGGAGATTTTCATGGAAAAGAGTGAGGCTTTTACCAGAACCGAATATCTGCTGGGCGGCCCGGCCATGCAGAAGCTGGCAGCGGCCCGTATTGCTGTTTTTGGTCTGGGCGGAGTAGGCGGATACGCAGTAGAGGCTTTGGCCCGGAGCGGGGTGGGCGCCCTTGATCTTTTTGACGGAGATCAAGTGGATATTACCAATATTAACCGGCAGCTGATTGCTGAAATAGATACTGTTGGCAGGCCCAAGACACAGGTCTGGAGGGAACGACTGCACCGTATTAATCCTCACTGCCTGGTAACCTGCTATCAGCGTTTTTATATGCCGGACAATGCAGACGAATATGATCTTTCTCAATATTCTTATATTATAGATGCGGTGGATACAGTGGCTGCCAAGCTGGAGCTGGCTGTGCGGGCAGGGCAGGCAGGCGTTCCCCTTATTTCTGCTATGGGGGCGGGAAACAAGCTGGATCCTACTGCTTTTCGTGTGGCGGATATTACCAAGACCTCTATGTGTCCGTTGGCCAGGGTAATGCGGCGGGAGCTACGAAAACGCGGCGTTGATCATTTAAAAGTGGTATACTCAACGGAATCAGCTAGAGACAGCGGTGTTTTTTCTCCTTCTGGGAAGCCCATTCCCGGCAGTGTGGCGTTTGTCCCCTCTGTGATGGGGCTGATTCTGGCGGGAGAGGTCATAAAAGACATAGGAGTTTTGGAAGCATGAGATCTATCAGCGGTTTAAAATACATAGCTCTCATTAGTCTGGCAGTCTTACTGCTGCTCTGCGGAGCCTGTAAGGAAGGGGGCGGGAATACTCCGTCTGCCTCTGTCACAGCGCTCCCGGAGAATCTCAAGCAGACCCAGGGCAATGGCTCCCCACCGGAGGCCAGTCCGGAGCATGGGACATATCCTGAAGTTGCAGAGTCCGACAAAGGACTGGTAAGCGGATTGCTCAGACTGTCGGAATTAAAGACAGGAACAATCTTTGCCGTAGAATATTACGATGAGGATACTCCGCTGACATTCCTTTCTGTGTACAGCGCCTCCTCCAATGAACATGCGGTATTCAAAAAATGCTGCTTAAGCTCATCCGACTGTTTTAATCCCAGAGTGGGACGCGGGATATCAGAGGCGGCGGCCTCCTATATCTTCTATCAGGAGTTTACTTATCTGAAGGCACTGTTTGCTTCCGTTCCGGAAGAGTCTCTGCTTGATATTTCTGAGGCGGAGAAGGTCTATTATCCGGTGACCTTTATCGGTATCTGTAAAGACGGCACCGTTAAGCTGGCAGAGGCAGACGAGGCTTTGCCTGAGGCTCAGGCTGTTCTGAGCCGAATCTATTATCTGAAGGAGGAATATGGATTGTAGGGTATGGAGAAACTGACTGTCATACGCAAGAGGCTGATTCCTTATGAGGAAGTAGATATTTCCGGCGACGAGCAGCTTTTCTTTGACGGAGAAGCGCTGGTTACCAGATGGGTGCCGATAAGACCCAGGATGGATGTGGGATGGGGACTTTCTCACACCTCCCTGACAGAGGGCTATAAGGTAAGCGCCTTTTTTGACAGAGCAGGAGATTTCAAATACTGGTATTGGGATATTATTGATACGGTTTTTTGCCGGGAAAAGCAGAAACTGGTGGTGCGGGATCTGCTGGTGGATGTGGTAGTAGATGCGGCTTTTGAAATTGAGATTTTAGACAGAGAGGAGCTGAGTCAGGCTTTGGAGCAGGGGCTGATCAGTGAAACAGAAGCTTTGTACGCGGAAGGTATGACCCAGAGAATTCTGGAAAAGGTAGCAGAAGGGGATTTCCCTTTCTTTGATGCCCCGCGGCAGGAGTATGAGCCGCCTCCCGGCTTTGTCCCATTTTTTATTGAAAAAATGAATTCATTATAAGAGGAGTTGAGTTTATGTTAGAGGCTTGGAAAAAGCTGCAGAATGGAAGCGATATCAGAGGAGTTGCCATGGAAGGCATAGAGGGGCAGCCTGTCAACCTGACAGAGGACAAGGTGGAAGTGATTGCAAAAGCTTTTGTCATGTGGCTGTCCGAAAAATTACATAAGAAAACGGAGGAGCTTACGGTTGCTGTTGGCATGGATTCCAGGTTGACAGGCCCTGCGCTGAAGCGCGCTGTATTACAGGGGTTAACAGAGGCTGGAGTACAGGCTGTGGACTGTGGAATGGCTTCTACGCCGGCTATGTTTATGACTACCGTTCTTTCTGGCTGTGAATGCGACGGTTCTATTATGCTTACTGCCAGTCATTTGCCCTTTAACCGAAACGGCTTGAAATTTTTTACACAAGAGGGCGGCCTGGAGAAAGGCGATATTACTGCACTGCTGGAGAAGGCGGAGGCGGAAGACCTTCCTGTGTCGTCTGAGACAGGAAGGGTAAGGGAACTGAATTTTATCCGGATTTACGCTGCCGATCTGGTCAGCAAAATAAGAAAAGCTACAGGAGAGGAAAGGCCCCTTAACGGTATGAAAATTGTAGTCGATGCAGGGAACGGAGCGGGAGGCTTTTATGCGGAGCAGGTTCTGAAGCCTTTAGGGGCAGTTACCAACGGCAGCCAGTTTTTAAATCCTGACGGACATTTTCCCAATCATATTCCGAATCCTGAGGATAAGAGCGCAATGGAAGCGACTCAGAAAGCTGTGCTGGACAACGGTGCGGATTTTGGCATTGTGTTTGACACGGATGTGGATCGGGCAGGCGCAGTAGACCGGAATGGCAGAGAAATCAACCGGAACCGGATCATTGCCTTGATTGCCGCCATTGCCATAGAGGAACATCCTGGCGCTACAATCGTTACAGACTCTATTACCTCCAGCGGACTGAAAACCTTTATAGAACAGAAGCTGGGCGGCGTACATCACAGATTTAAACGGGGATACAAGAACGTGATTAACGAAGCGATCCGGCTTAACGAACAGGGGACCTATACCCCAGTGGCGATCGAGACCTCCGGACACGGAGCCTTAAAGGAAAATTATTTTCTGGATGACGGAGCCTATCTCATTGCGAAAATTCTTATTAAAATGGCGGCGCTTCGTAAAGAGGGGAAGCACATTGACCAGCTGATTTCGGAGTTGGAGGAGCCCGCGGAATCCAAAGAATACCGATTTAATTTACTGTGTGATGATTTTAAAGATTATGGGCTGGACGTTATCCAACGGCTGAAGGCCTATTCTGATACGGTACCGGGCTGGCAGCCGGAGCCGGAGAACTATGAGGGAATCCGCATTCGCTGTGACAGAGCAAGCGGCGACGGTTGGTTTTTGCTGCGCATGTCCCTGCATGATCCGCTGATGCCTTTAAATATTGAATCCAATACAGCAGGCGGTGCAGCTGAAATTCTGGAGCGCCTGAAGCCCTTTTTGAAGCAGTTTTCAGAGTTGGATACCTCTTCTCTGAAGTAATCAATTTTGGCCAACGGCCACACCGGCAGAAGGGACGATATTTTTCGCCTGTTCTGCCGGTTTATTTTTTGCTGAGGCAGGCAAAACCTCCATTATATTGTAAAGAAATTTAAAAATATGTTGCATTATGTCGGACTTTATATATAATAGAGATATCTTACAGCATTGAAATATAAGGGAGGAAATGTATGAAAATTTTTAGAAGCAGAAGGGTTCTTCTGATTCTGTTGACTGTTTTTTTATTTCTGTCAACAGGGAGCTTTATGGCAATGGCGTCTGTCTCTGAACCTGCCGGACAGACAGAGGCGGAGTACCAGGAGGCCCTGGAGATTATAGCGGCCTACGATTCCTTTACCAATGATACCGAGGCGTACGAAGAGGCCTTGGCCGTTAAGCGGGCGTATGAAATTTCCGCATATTCAACTGTCTGGGCTCTGCTTCCGCCTGTGGTGGCAATTGTGCTGGCGCTGATTACAAAAGAGGTTTATGTTTCTCTGTTCCTCGGCATTGTGACCGGTGCGCTGCTGTACGCCAACGGCAACCCGGGACGGGCCTTTACTGCGATTTTTAATGAGGCGATGATACCAAAGATATCAGGAGGAAATGTGGGCATCCTGATTTTTTTAGTTGTGCTGGGCATTTTAGTTGTACTTATGAATCAAGCCGGCGGTTCTGCTGCTTACGGACAGTGGGCGGCTGGCAAAATCAAATCCAAAAAGGGAGCGCAGTTTGCCACACTGGGGTTGGGCGCCCTTATTTTTGTGGACGACTATTTTAACTGTCTGACAGTAGGCAGTGTAATGCGTCCGGTGACAGACAAATACGGTGTTTCCAGAGCAAAGCTGGCCTATATCATCGATGCCACTGCGGCGCCGGTATGTATTATTGCGCCCATTTCGTCCTGGGCGGCTGCTGTGGCAGGTGTAGTAGAGGAAGATGCCAGCGGTCTGGATCTTTTTATCCGTTCCATTCCGTATAACTTTTATGCGCTGCTCACTCTGATCATGATTATTGTAATCACCGCCATGAATTTTGACTACGGGCCCATGAGGCTCCATGAGGAAAATGCAGAAAAGGGCGATTTGTATACTACGGCGGACAGGCCCTACGAGGGACAGCAGGAAATCAAAGTTTCCTCCAGAGGAAAGGTGATTGATCTGGTTCTGCCGGTCGTTATTCTGATTATATCCTGTGTCATTGGCATGATTTATACAGGAGGATTTTTTAGCGGGGAAAGCTTTGTCAGTGCGTTTGCCAACTGCGATGCCTCCCGCGGGCTGGTGTACGGCTCTGTAGCTGCGCTGCTGCTTACCTTTTTTATTTATGTTCCCCGCAGAGTGCTTACCTTTAAAGAATTTGCATCTTCTTTTGTAGACGGTTTTCGCTCTATGGTGCCGGCCATTATGATTTTGGTATTTGCCTGGACTCTGAGCGGCATGACAAAAGAGCTTCTGGGGGCGGACCGGTTTGTTGCGGGCATCGTTTCCCAGAGTGCGGCGGGTCTGCAGATTTTCCTGCCCGCCATTGTTTTTGTTATTGCACTGGGACTGGCCTTC
>CABQMV010000069.1 GCA_902465325.1 uncultured Oscillospiraceae bacterium | reverse complement strand
GTTGGGCATTGTTATGCTGATTTTTTCCGCTGTGACAGCCGGCGCAGGACTTGTATCGGGGACCTCTGCTTCTCTGGCAGTAAAAACGGTTAAGTACACGGCGGGGTCTGCCATTCCTGTAGTAGGAAGATATCTGTCGGAATCGGCGGAGCTGGTGGCCTCCGGGGCGGCACTGATAAAGAGCGCGGCAGGAGTAGGCTGCTGTGTTGCGCTGGTAGGGGTGTGTCTGCTTCCCTTTTTGAAAATGTTTGCTATGATGCTGCTTTTTAAGCTGACCGCTATACTGATCCGTCCGGTTCTGGACGGCCGGCTCTGCTGTGTGGTAGATATGGTGGGTGAGGCGGTATCTATGATTATGGGTGCTGTCGCTCTGATGTGTGTATTCTCTTTTATTAGTGTGGCCGTTATGGTAGGCGCGGGGGTAAGTGGGCTGTGAAAGCATGGCTTATAGAAATTGTAACAGGGTCTGTTCTGCTGTCGCTGGCGGCTTCTCTGCTGCCGGAGGGCGGTGTAAAGCGATCTGCCCTTACGGCTCTGGGTTTTGTTTTTATGCTGATTCTGGCTTCTCCGGTTATTGGGGCTATCAATAATGGCTTTTCGTATGACGCAGTGTTGTCAGAGAGCATCAGTCAGGCGGAAAATAAGGGGACAGACTCTTATATTGCCAATGTGGTAGAGAATTATAAGCAAAAGCTGACACAGCAGTGTCAGGAGGCACTGACAGGGCTGGAGGACTATGCGGTTTCTGTGGAGCCCTCTGTGGTTGAGAATGCAGATCAGGGAAATTTTGGGCAGATTATCACGGTAAAATGCATACTTTCGGGTTTGGAGGCTCAGAAAGGACATACAGAAGGTCCAGTGGACAAAATTGTAATTGACTTAGACGGCATTCATATAGGGGAAAAAGAGACGGATCAGAGCAGGGAGCGGGAAGCTGAGGAATATATAAAGACAACACTGTCACAGCTGTTGGGGGTAGAGGAGGAAATTATTTATGTGGCTTTTCAATAAGATCAAGGAAAATAAAATGCCCTTTCTTATGTTAGGGGCGGGACTGATTCTGTTTGCGGTCCTATTCCTGTTTGGTCGCGGCAGCAACCAGGGGAATGGCTCTTATCCATTGGAGACGGCGGCTAAGGCTACGGCTGCGGCATCCGGCAGCCGCAGAGATTATGCGGAGGAGATGGAATCCAAGCTGGAGGATGTATTGGCAGATACTGCAGGAGTTGGAAAGGTGAAGGTTGCGGTTTCTCTGGAGGATGAAGGAGAAATTTATCCTTTTACAGAGGGAAGCTCTTCTACAGATGACAGCAAAGAAAGTGATTCTGCAGGAGGTCTCCGGGAAAACCGGTCTCAGAAGGGAGAGACGGGCGCTTCCATTATTCAGAACGGCGACGGGTCTGAGTCTGTTGTTATTACTAAATCCAAAACACCTACTGTAAAAGGAGTAATTGTATGTGTGCGGGGGGCAGATTCCTATGTTGTGCAGGAAAGAATTATCAAGGCTATAAAAGCGTTTTGCCAGATTAGTGTAGACCGAATAGAAATCTTACCTATGGAAGAATAGACAAGGCCCCAACGGAATATATATTTTACAAAACAGAAATAAGGAGGAGAAAACAATGTCCATAAAAGTAAAACGAATTATTGCTTTGAGCGTGTGCGCTGTTCTGCTGGCTGTGGCGATCTTTCAGAATATAAGATCAGGCCGTCAGGAAGCCGGGGAGGTAAAGCCTACTGCGGTAGCCAATGCAGAGCCTATGGAAGAGCAGAATCTTTCTGAGGAATTTTTTGCCCAGGCCAGATTGGAAAGGGAGAGTGAAAGAGCAGCTGCAGAGGCGGAATGTGCTGCTGTCTTGGCGGACTCTGAATCCACAGAGGCAGAGATTACAGAGGCAAACGAGCTGTCTCAATCCCTTGCCGCTATGACAGAGACAGAGGAAGCTTTAGAATCTGTTATTGCCGGCAGAGGGTATGAAAATGTGCTGGTTATGCTTTCTGACAGCGGAGAAATGGAAATCACCGTGTCCAAAGCTGAAATAGATGAAGCGGAAGTGGCCGCCATTGTCCAGCTGGCCCAGGAATCAGCGGGAGTATCCATTGACAATTTGTGTTTGAAATGCTTTAATGGTGAATCATAACCAATAGGAGAGATTTTTTTGAGAATTGTCAAAAATGCGGTACTGTTTGCGGCTGTGCTTTTCGTTTTTCTATGCTTGTGGGGATGCGGGGAAAAAGATATAACTATCTTTGAGGACATCCGATTTCTGTGAGTCCGGATCCTTCTAAATATGTAAATATTACTGTTGAAAATCAGGGCTTGTGTATATTTGACCAGAATCAGGAGTCTGGGTACCGCTACGGTCCCTCTATGATAACCAATGCAGACGGCTCTTTGGATGCCTGGTTTGCCGGTCCCGGATACAATGGGCAATGGGATTGGATTTACTACCGCCGTTCTGCTGACGGCGGGAAGACCTGGGGCCGGGAGAAAGTGGTGCTCATGGGGACGCCTGGTTCCAGAGACGGGCAGTCTGTATGTGACCCGGGCGTTATCAAAATCGGAAAATATTATTATCTGGGATATACATCTACTGTCTATAATCAAACAGGCAATTGTGTGTTTGTAGCCAGGAGCCGGCAGCCGGAGGGCCCTTATTCCAAGTGGGACGGGGAGAGCTGGCAGGGAGAACCGGCTCCGATTGTATACTATGATGAAAATCCGGAGTTTTTTGGAGCAGGAGAGCTGTCTTTTGTGGAAAAGGACGGCATCCTGTATATTTATGTAAATTGGATTTCCGACAGCGGCCAGTCTACTAGGGTGTACACGGCCGACGCAGCTTCTGAAAATTGGCCTTCTACAATGGTTTACAGGGGGGAGGCCATTTCCGGACGCCCGGGAGATTCTCTGGATGTTAAATATATAGAAGACTACGGAAAATTTGTTGGCGTTTGTGTTTCCGACAGAATGTCGGAGGATTCTAAACTGACATTTTATCAGTCGGATGACGGTCTGCGCTTTGTCCTCTGCTCAGAGCTTTCGGAGGGAACCGCCGCCGGCGCTCATAACAGCGGCTTTTCGGGGAGACCCAACGGTCATATTCGACTGTCAGACGGGGTATATATAGGATATGCCTATGGAAGTGGCCAGGCTAGCTGGGGCAGTTGGGCGACCCGAATACAAAGAGCTGTTTTTACATTGTCGGATTCTATTGGGTATGCTGTTTCAGAAGGAGGACAGACGTTTCAGGATGAGGGACTCTATCACCCGGATCCTGAACCGTATACAATGGGTTTCTACGGAGAGGATGTACGCCTCCTGCTGGACGGAGACCCTTCCGTGATTAATTTGCTGACAGTGGATCGTTACCATCAGACTGCAGGACTGACAAAAGAGCAAAGGAAAAAAGTGAGTGCGAAAGTGTGGGATCCGTCTATTGCTACAGTAGATCCTGACACTTTATCTGTGACGGCCCGCAAAACAGGCAGGACGCATATTACGGTGACCTATGAAGGCTTCTGCTATACCATGGCGGTCTACGTACTTGACCGGAAAGAGGATTATTACGGACAGGATTCAAAGGCCTGCCTGATGACCCCTCTGTCCTTACTGAATATACCGTTTCCCTTTCTGCCCCCTCGCTGAAACAGATACGGGGACTGCTCTATTATACGGACGGCAGCTTTTCAGAGACAGGAGAGCTGCAGTTTTCCTCTGCAGATGAGACGGTGTGTACCGTTGATGCGTATGGCTACATCCGGCCTAAAGGACCAGGGTCCTCTGTTGTGACAGTCCGGTACGGGGCATTGGGAGCGTTTCAGGTTTCGGTTCACATGACAGAGTCTTTTAAAGAGTGCGAAGTATTTTTATAGGAATTTGAACGTTACACCTGTTTTTTCTCGTCGGAATGTTTTGAGTGTAAAAATTTAATATTTTTTGTGGATTTTTTAGATAATAAGTATAAAAATGGGCGATAACTGAGAAAAAATCGATTTTTTTACACTCAATTTTATTTTTTGACAAATTATGAGTGTGAAATTTACACCTATAATTTGTGCTTTGATATTTTTGAGTGTGAAATCTTAATATTTTTTCAGAAATCCTCAGACAGAGCCTCATCCGGGATATTTCTTTTCTTTTGTGTTATATTATGCTATAATTCATAAGAATCAAATTGGGAGGTAAGTTTTGAGTCAGGAAATAAACCGTCAGGACGATATGCTGATTTCCGATGAGGTAGTGGCGATTACTGCTGGGGTGGCGGCTACTGAAGTGGAAGGGGTAGCCGGTATGAGCACCGGATTGACCGGAGGCATTGTTGAAGCCTTCGGCAGGGTAAATCTGGCTAAGGGTGTGAAAGTTCAGACAGAAAACGGACATACGGAGGTTGATCTGTATGTTATTCTCAAATACGGTTTCAGAATACCTGATGTAGCGTGGAATATTCAGGAAAAGGTGAAAAGTGCTGTTGAGTCTTTAACCGGAATATCCGTGCATACGGTAAACATACATGTCCAGGGAATTGATTTCAGTGATGACAGAGGAGGAGAAGCATGAATTATCTATTCAGAATATTGGTAGCGATCTATTCTTTCTTGCTGGCGGTGGTATTTGGACTTGTTATGATATCTCCGTTTGGCGATAAGGTGATCATTTCCATGGGACTGGACTTTGTCAGTACGACCTTTTATCAGTCCAACAAATACGATGTGTTTCTCTTCATTGTAGGATTGCTGTTCTTTGCCCTGAATATAGCAGTACTGGTATCCGGCGTGAAGGGCAGACGCAGCGCCAGATATATCTGTACAGAGACGGAATCCGGTTTGATTCGAATTTCTTCTTATTCTGTGGAGAACATTGCGCTGGGGATTTCAAAACGGTTTAACGGCGTGAAGGATGCCAAGGCAAAGGTGAAATTTCGGGGGGACAAGGTCAGTATTGTAATTCGCCTTACCGTCCTGCCTGACGTTCATGTGCCGGATTTGTGCAAAAGTATACAGATTAGAGTGAAAGAATCTGTAGAGGCTACTATGGAATTGATGGTAAGCGACATCAGCGTAAATGTGGACAGTGTGTCCGCGGCAGCACAGGAGTGACAGACTATGCTTAGAAAACTCTATCGGTTCTACAGAAATAACTATTGGGGGATTAACGGTGCCGTCATCGGACTTTTATTGGGGTTGGCACTGGTTTTTTTAGGTCTGCTTAAGACGGTAATCATAGCGATTTGCGTATTAGCCGGCTATTTTGTAGGGCGGAAGCTCCAAAAGGATAAAAATTTTCTGCGCAATTTATTGGATAAAATTTTGCCTCCCGGATCTTACCGCTGATCTGCCGGGCACGAATAAATAGGAGAAGGAGGTCTTCTGATTCAATGGGAAGACGAGAAACCAGAGACGCAACAATCAAATTTTTATATTCCGACAATTTTAATCAGGACGGGACCCATAATATGGAGGACAGGCTATCGCTTTTTTTGAGCACCTACGACGGGTGTCCTCAGGAAAAGCTGGACCGGACTTATATAAAAGAAATTGCGGAGGGCGCTGCTGAGCACACAGCAGAGATTGATGCTCTGATAAAAAAACATGCTGCCAACTGGACGCCGGAACGCATGGCAAAGCTGGATATTGCTATTTTACGGGTAGCGATCTATGAGCTCCTCTATCGGGAGGATATCCCGACTAATGTGACCATTAATGAGGCCATTGAGCTGGCTAAGACATACAGCCATGAGGATGCGGGCACTTTTATTAACGGAATACTGGGCAGTATATACAGGGAAAGACAATGAAGACCATCTCTGTATCTGCCGTAAACAGTTACATCAAAGCGCTTCTCATATCGGACAGAAATCTGACGGATATCTCTGTAGAAGGAGAAATTTCAAATTTTAAACTTCACTCCTCCGGCCATTGTTATTTTACCTTAAAGGACAGCGGGGGAGTGCTGAAATGTGTAATGTTTCGGACTCATGCTCAGCGCCTGACTTTCATGCCGGAAAATGGCGTGAAGGCAGAAGCAAGAGGCAGCATTTCTGTATATGAAAGGGATGGGGTATACCAGCTCTATGTTGAGAGCCTGAAGCAGAGCGGTGCCGGAAACCTGTATGAAGTATTTGAAAAGATGAAGAGACGGCTGGAAGAGGAAGGCCTTTTTCGGCATGAGCATAAAAAGAGGCTTCCCATGCTGCCGGGGATTGTAGGTGTGGTGACTTCTCCTACGGGAGCGGTTTTTTCTGATATAAAAAACGTACTTTACCGCCGTTTTCCCGGTATGAGGCTCAGGCTGTTTCCCACAGCAGTACAGGGGGAAGAGGCGGTTCCTTCTATTGTACAGGCAATGGAATTCATTAATCGGTATGGTCTCTGTGATGTTATTATACTGGCCCGGGGAGGCGGCAGTATAGAAGATCTGTGGGCTTTTAATGAAGAACCTGTAGCCAGAGCAATTTTTGCCTCTCATATACCGGTGATTTCTGCCGTGGGACATGAAACGGATTACACCATTGCTGACTTTGTAGCGGATCTTCGGGCGCCTACGCCTTCTGCTGCAGCGGAATTGGCGGTACCGGTTTCAGAGGATTTGAGATACGGCCTGGCAGCTCTTAAGAAAAGGCTGGCGATTATGCCCGGCCGCAGTCTGGAGTTAAAGCGCAGAGAATTGAGAATTGTAAAGGAAAACCCATTTTTTAGGCGTCCCGCCCAATTGATTGCCGAAAAGCGCCAGCTGTGTGATACAGAAGCAGAGAGACTTGGATATGCCATAGAGGAGAAAATAAAGAGCGCGCAGCACCGGATCACAGTAGATACAGCGCGCTTAGCTGCACTGGACCCTTTAAGGGTGCTGGAGAGGGGGTACAGTCTGGTAAAAAACAAAGAGGGCAAAGTGGTTACAGACGGCAGTATGCTGAAAGAAGGAGAGACTTTTCAGGTGATCTGTACCGGTAAAGATTATGAAGGACGAAAGCTTTAAATAAAGTGCATTATATAAAGGACGGTGTTTTGTGTGACATATGAAGAGGCGTTGGCTGCGCTGGAAGAGATTATAGGAAAAATGGAGTCCGGCAGTATGCCCTTGGATGAGTCCATAGACTATTTTAAGAAGGGGACAGAGCTTATTAAATACTGCGAGAATTTGCTGGACAAGTATGAAAAATTAATCACTACTGTAACTGCAGGACCTGACGGTGAAATTGTAGAAAATCCCCTATAGTGCAAGGAGGCGTGTAACATGAGTTTTCAAGATGTGCTAAGCCAGATGGCAAGTCTGGTGAACAAGGAGCTGGAGCAGCTGGTTCCTGTGAAAGAAAATTTGCAGCGGAATATTTATGAGGCCATGCGGTACAGTCTTTTGGCAGGAGGAAAGCGGATCCGCCCTGTGCTAACGCTGGCCTATGCAGAAATATTGAATGTTCCGGGGAAAATGGTAATGCCTTTTGCCTGCGCACTGGAAATGATTCATACTTATTCTCTGATCCATGATGACCTGCCTGCCATGGATAATGACGATATGAGGCGGGGTCGTCCTACCTGCCATAAGCAGTTTAATGAAGCCCTTGCCATTCTGGCAGGCGATGCCCTGCTAAACAGAGCCTTTGAGGTTATGTCTGAGGCCTGCGATGCCCTCCCTCAGGAGGAAAAAGCCAAGGGAATCAAAATGATGCTTCATGTGGCACAGAGCGCCGGTACAGAGGGGATGATTGGCGGACAGGTGGTTGATTTACAGTCCGAGGGCAGAGCGGTTGATGAGACCACCGTGCGGTATACATACCGGTGTAAGACCGGCGCTCTGCTTACTGCGCCGGCGCTGGTGGCGATCAGTGCTGCCGGTGCTGCGGAGAGCCAGGTGGCTGACCGACTGCTCAGCTATACCAAGGCCATAGGCCTTGCATTTCAGATTCGAGATGACATTTTGGATATTGAGGGGGATTCTTCTGTTCTGGGGAAGGCTACCGGGCGGGATGAAAAAGAGGAAAAGAGTTCGCTGGCTGCTGTTAAGGGCGTTCCCTACTGTAAAACGCTTTTAGAGGAGCTGACTGCTCAGGCAGTTTCCGATGCGGCGTATTTTGGTGAAAAAGGTATCTTTCTAAAGGAAATGGCAGAATATTTAAGAAATAGGGACAACTAGGGATAATAGATGAGTGATTACCTTTCTACCCGGGATTTTCCGGGGGATTTGAAATATATGAATTCTGATGACTATAAGCTGCTGGCCCAGGAGCTGAGAGAGCGCCTTGTGCAGGTTGTGGCGAAGACAGGCGGGCATCTGGCTTCCAATCTGGGCGTAGTAGAGCTGACAATGGCGCTCTACAGTGTGACAGACCCCTATCGGGATCGGATTGTATGGGACGTAGGGCATCAGACTTATGTGCACAAAATACTGACAGGCAGAAATGACCGGCTGGAGACCATCCGCTCTTTCAATGGGCTTAGCGGATTTCCCAAGGCTTCAGAAAGCCTGGCAGACTGTTTTAATACCGGACACAGCTCTACCTCTATTTCGGCGGCCCTGGGGATGTGCCGTGCCAGGGATTTAAGGGGAGAGAATTATCAGGTTGTGGCTGTGATTGGTGACGGTGCTCTCACAGGAGGCATGGCCTTAGAGGCTTTAAACGATGCGGGTCGGTCTGCTACAAACCTTACGGTAATTTTAAACGACAATGGGATGTCTATTTCAAAAAATGTAGGCGGTCTTTCCCGGTATCTGGGCAGAATCCGCAGCAGGAAATCATATTTGAAAGCCAAAAAAGATGTTAAACGATTCCTGGTCCGAATACCGGGGATCGGAAAAACACTAGAGCGGCTTGTACACAAGGTAAAGGCGTCTATAAAGGCACTTTTTGTAGAAGGCGAAATGTTTGAAGATCTGGGTTTTCAATACTTTGGCCCGGTAGACGGCCACAATGTGGAGGCTATGAAAACACTTTTTGCAAGAGCGCTGAATACGCCGGAGCCAGTGCTTGTCCATGTGGTAACGCAAAAGGGGCACGGCTATGACCCGGCGGAGGCCAATCCTCAGAGTTTTCACGGTACAACCCCTTTTGACCCTGAAAGCGGAGAACGTCAGAAAGACGGCTGCCTGTCTTTTTC
This sequence comes from uncultured Oscillospiraceae bacterium, assembly GCA_902465325.1. Taxonomy (GTDB): domain Bacteria; phylum Bacillota; class Clostridia; order UBA1212; family SIG427; genus CABQMV01. The sequence goes on along the minus strand of CABQMV010000069.1, from coordinate 1,911 downwards.
TGAGAACTTTGGTTCTCAGCTTTGCAAAATGGCAGAGAAAGATGCAGAAATTGTAGCGGTCACTGCGGCTATGCCCAGCGGAACAGGACTTTTGCCCTTTGAAAAGCAATTTCCGGACCGCTTTTTCGATGTGGGAATTGCAGAGCAGCATGCAGTTACCATGGGAGCGGGCATGTCCAGAGGAGGGCTGAAACCGGTTATTGCTATTTATTCTACTTTTTTGCAGAGAAGCTATGATCAGCTGCTGCACGACTGTGCCATACAGAATGTCCCGATTGTACTTGCCGTGGACAGGGCTGGCGTATGCGGTCCCGATGGAGAAACGCATCAGGGCATATATGATATGACGTTTCTAAATCATCTGCCCAATGTAACAGTTGCCGCTCCCTGCTGTATTGAAGAACAGCGGATGATGCTGGCGATGGCGGTGCATATTTTTGAGAAAGACCATGCTATGCTGAAGGGGCCTTTTGCTGTACGGTATCCGGCAAAGGACAAGTATTCCTTCAGCCGTGAATTTATTGAAAAAAATCCTGTGGTATACGGAAAAGGGCTGATGATGAACTTTGTGCCCTTTGTAACCTATGATATTACCATTCTTGCACTGGGAAAAATGGTGGATACTGCTATGCGGGCAGCTTCTGAACTGAAAAAGGAAGGGCTACGGGCGCTGGTGTTCAATGCAAGATTTTTGGCGCCCATGGATGAGGAAGGTATTTTAGAGGCCTGCCGTCTGGGCGGCTGCGTGCTTACTATTGAAGATGGCGTTAAATGCGGCGGCTTAGGCTCCTGTGTAGCGGACCTGCTGTTGGCCCATGAAATGTATTTGCCTCTGGTTATAGAAGGGCTTCCTGATGAAACCATTCCCCATGGCAGTATTGAAGAAATTCACGGGCTGTACGGAATGAATGTGGATTCCGTATGCCGGGATGCCAGAAAACTGATTGAGAGAAAACAGGGACGGCAATGAGTCGATTGGATATCTTTCTGACAAATGAAAAACGCTATGCCAGCAGGGCACGGGCACAGCGAGCTATCCGGGAGGGTCTGGTTTCAGTAAACGGTATTGTTATAAAAAAGGCCTCTTATGAGGTGGCGCCGGGGGCTTTTGTGGAAAGTGCGCCGGATCCGGTTCCCTTTGTATCCCGGGGTGCCCTTAAGCTGCAGGGAGCCTTGGCTTTTTATCATTTAGAGGTAGAAGGAAAAAAGTGCCTGGACGTAGGCGCTTCTACCGGGGGTTTTACTCAGGTACTGCTAGACAGCGGGGCGGCAGCGGTTACCGCTGTAGATGTGGGTCATGACCAATTGAATCTGGTTTTACGAGAGGATCCCAGGGTAACCAGTCTGGAGGGGATGGATATCAGATGCCTGCCGCTGTGCCAGTATAAAAATCAGTTTGATCTTGTCAGCATTGATGTATCTTTTATTTCCTTAAGGTGTGTGTTGCCTGCCGTGTTTTGCTATATGAAGCCTGCTGCTGCCTGTGTGGCGTTGGTTAAGCCGCAGTTTGAGCTGGGCTCTGCCGCCTTGAATAAAAAGGGCATTGTAAAGGAGCCGCGCCTGCTGCCCAAGGCGGTGGCCCGGGTAAGGGCCTTCGCAGAGGAATGCGGCTTTGCAGTGGAGGGAATACAGGAATCTCCCATCAAAGGCGGGGACGGCAATACAGAGTTTCTCATGCTTCTTACAAAAATTGGCTAGGCCCAGCTTGCATTTTTATACATCAAAATGTATAATTATTAGGTATAAGGAGACTGGGATATGACAATTGGTATTCTGCAGAATCAGAAAAAAGAAGAGGCCGGTTACTATGTAGACAAGCTACAAGCTGCTTTGTCCGCAGGCGGCGCGGATTTTTTTATGCTGAATGAAACAAAGCGCAAGGCGGATTTCTATATCAGTGTAGGCGGGGAC
>CABQMV010000068.1 GCA_902465325.1 uncultured Oscillospiraceae bacterium | reverse complement strand
GTAACGGTTTCCTATGAGACCGAGGATACGATTTATACCAATAAGTTTACAGTAAAAATCACAGCACCGGTAAGCCTTTCCAGCATTGTACTGGCAGCTAAGCCGAGTAAGTTGATTTATGAGGCAGGGGAAGCCTTAGATACTACAGGCCTGGCTATCACAGCCAAGTACAGTGACGGGAGCACCGCTCTGATCAGCGAAGGCTTGACGGTAACAGGATACGAGGCAACAACAGCCGGCGTACAGAGACTGACTGTAGCGTACGGAGAGTTTGAGCAGACCACCAGCTTCAGTGTAAGAGTAAAGGCAGCGCCTGAGGTACGTCAGATCGTACTGGCCAGCAAGCCGGCGAAGCTGTACTATGCCAACGGAGAAGCGCTGGATGTAAGCGGCTTGACTGTGAAAGCGAAATACACAGACGGAAGCACTGCGATCATAGAGGCAGCGGATCTGACGGTAACAGGATATGACGCAACAGCGGCAGGCGTACAGAGACTGACTGTAGCATACGGAGAGTTTGCGCAGACCACCAGCTTCTCTGTAAGAGTGGCAGAGGCAGAATTTTCTGATCAAATTATTTTCAATGTAGATTTCAGAGATGAGACCTATGTAGAGCAGGTTAGAAACATTACTCCTTCCTTAAATGGAACAACTTTTCTGGGTTATGTTGACGCCAATGGCGGAAAGGTTGCGGACCTGTCTTCTCCGACGCATCTCAGCTATGAGATTCCTACGGAAGTATATACAGCAATGCAGGATTCCTACACAATGGAGATCTATGTAAATATTACAGATGGAAATAATGCTAATCTTGGATTCATTGCAGGTGATACCGGCTGGCTGGCGCCAAATGGAGTAACCTTCTGGGTAAGAAGCATAGCCAACGGCGGAATGCTTTTTGGAAAAGGTACAGAGATCAGCGTTGGAGAGATGGCTTCTCCGGATAAGTACCTTGAAGGCGGACAGAAAGGTCAGTGGAATCACCTGGTATATGTACATGACGGAGATACAGGATCCTATTATGTAAACGGCGTGCTGGCCGGGACACAGACTGTTACCACGACACAGCATGACACTACAGCGGGCTTCCATATCGGAGCATATGCAGGAGACGGAAACTTTGCCGCACTGGGACAGTATTCCTTTGTAAAGGTATACGGAGCTGCGGCAACAGCAGATCAGGTAGCGGCTCTCTATGCAGCAAGATAAGATGTGCTGAAAATTTATAAAAATAAAAACGAAGAGGAGCTCAGCTGAGCTCCTCTTTTGATAGGAAAAACGCGGTTTTTGTCAGGTTTTACCTTGCTAATCCCCCTTATTTGTGTTAGAATAACTAAAGTAATTGTTATCTTTTAAACTTGAAAGAAGCGCATAAACATATGATACTCAGGAAGTGGGAGCAATTGCCTCCTGAAATGAAAAATGATAGCGTGAAAAGATATTACGACATTTTGCAAAAGCGTAAATGGAGTCTTTTTGTAAAACGTTTTTTTGATATTGTTTTATCTTTTTTTTTGTTAATTGTTTTACTTCCGGTGTTTTTGATTCTTTCGCTGGCTATTAAGCTGGATTCTCCGGGTCCTGTGTTGTTTCGTCAGGAAAGGGTGACCCGTTATGGGAAGCGGTTTAGAATTTTTAAATTCAGGACAATGGTAAACCACGCGGAAGAGCTGGGGACACAGATTACGCTGGATGATGACCGGCGGATTACACGGGTTGGCCGTTTTATGCGCCGTTTTCATTTGGATGAGACCATTCAGCTTTTGGATGTATTAAGGGGTACGATGACTTTCGTGGGGACACGTCCGGAGGTTTCCCTTTATGTCAGTCAGTATACAGATGAAATGATGGCGACTCTGCTTTTGCCGGCGGGGATAACTAGTCTGACAAGTATTATGTTTCGGGACGAGGAAAAGCTGATGAAGGATACAAAAAATGCAGACCTGGATTATGCTCATCAGATCTTGCCCTGTAAAATGAAGTACAATCTTTATTCTGTTGCCCATTTTACCCTCCGGTTTGAATTAAAAACCATGTTCCAGACAATTTGGGCCGTTTTCTATACAAATTATAAAGTGCAGGATGTATTAGAGCAGGAGGATGACTTTGAAAACTCCAGAAGAGAAGCGATTGTATGATACAGGGATTGGTTTCTGTTATTACGCCGACATATAATTGCGGGGCTTTCATAGGGGCTACTATAGAATCGGTACAAAGGCAGACCTACACGGACTGGGAAATGATTATTGTAGATGACGGCTCTGTTGATAATACGGAAGAGCTTGTGCGGCGTTATTCTGATATGGATCCTAGGATCCGTTATTTTGCTTTAGAGAAAAACTCAGGTACTGCGGCGGCAAGGACAAAGGCTATGACATATGCAGAGGGCGAGTATATGGCTTTTTTGGATAGTGACGATTTGTGGGAGCCCCAGAAGCTGGAGCAGCAGCTGCGTTTTATGAAAGAGCAGGCCTGTTCCTTTAGTGCGACCTCCTATTGTCTGATTGATGAAAGCGGAACGCAAAAAAGCAGAATTTTTCATGTACCTGCCCGGGTGGATTACAATCGGATGCTTTTAGATTGCCCGGTGGGAAATTCTACCGTCATGTATCATGTAGAAAAACTGGGTAAGTTTACTGTGCCCGATATCAGAAAACGGAATGACGACGCACTGTGGCTGAAAATGCTGAAAAAAGAGAGGTATATTTTAGGCCTGGATGAAGTTTTGACCAAATACAGAGTACGTTCAGACTCTGTGTCCAGCAATAAGTTTACGCTCATTCGGTATCATTGGAAGCTTTATCGGGAAATTGAACATCTAAATGTTTTTCGGTCGGCATTTCATATAGCAGTCTGGTGTTTTATTAAGGTTTTCCACATCAAGTAAAGGAGAGAGCTGTCATTGAACATTATTTATAAAAAGGCAGAACCGCAGGAGCTAAAAGGGATTCCGGAAGTCCATATGGCCTGCTTTCCTTCATATTTTCTGACTTCTCTGGGACCTGGGCTGCTGGAAAAATACTATTTAGAATTTTACAATGAAAGTCAACTGTTTATTATTGCGTGCGATTCTGACAGGACCGCAGAGAATAAAATTATTGGATTTTGCATGGGCTACTATAAAGGTTCACAGGCCAGGTCAGTTTTTGAGAGCAAGTATAGGACGCAGCTGGTCCGGCGGCTTTTGGGGCTATGTATTCGGCTGAATGGGCCTGCGATTACAAGATGCATTAGCAGAGTAAAAGCTCTTTTTCACAAAAACCGGGGTTCTGTATCCCAATCACATGCTGACGCAGACTTGCTTTCTATTTGCGTGATGCCGGAATACAGAGGACAAAGCGGCGTTGCGGTCGGACTGATCACTGAATTTGAAAAACTTATGGCAGAACAGAAAGATGGACACATTACGAGCTGTACTTTGTCTGTTCGAAGTGACAACGGACGGGCCAGGGCTCTGTATGAAAAGTGCGGTTTTCATGTGTGGAGGCAAACAAAGGAAGAGCTTACGTATATTAAGTATTATGAAGACGGCCCTCGGAAACAGGAGTAATCCTTTCTCAGCAGAGCAGCAGTTCCAGCAGAAATACCGCAGCGACGGATCCCAGTGCCACTGTAAGCAGGCCTCTTTTGCAATAGGATAAAAGCAGTGCACAGAGTAGTCCTCCCACTGCCGACCCAATATTGCGGGTGGAATATAGAATTTCCGGGATTGTCATAGCCGCCAGAACTGCATAGGGGACATAATAGAGAAAGGCCTTGATAAAAGGGCTTTTGATTTCTTTCCGAAAAATTACCAGAGGAAGCATTCTGACTAAATACGTGACAGCGGCCATAATCAGAATTGCCGCTGTTAGATAAGAGGGGGTCACTGCTGCACCTCCTTCTCTTCTGTAGGAAAGAGTCGGGCGCTTAGCCCGGCGGCAATTAGCGTACAGAGGATAATGGCCCAGCCAGAAGAAAGCCGGTTTATATAGGGAACATAGCGAAAAAGGCAGCTTAGCGCAGCGGCTACAGAGATGGTAAAGAGCACGGCCTTTGACTGTCTGGCCGGTGGAATAATAATAGCCAAAAACATCCCGTAGATGGCAATTCCCAAGGCTCCCCGGACTGCCAAGGGAAGCAGGCCGGCGGCGCCGGCACCTAAAAAAGTACCCAGTGCCCATCCCCAATAGGGGGTGAGCATCAATCCTGCAAAGTATTTTGCATTTACAGCTTCTTTTTGCTGTACAGACACGGCAAAAATTTCGTCCGTAATACCGAATGCTATAGCACAGCGGGTAGGGAGAGACATTTTAGGATCCACTTTCTGCGAAAGGGAAAAAGACATAAGCATATAGCGGAGATTAATAATAAAGGTGGTCACTGCCAGTTCCGCCAGACTGCCTGCAGCCAAAATAATGGCAGTACCGGCAAATTGACCTGCAGAGGTAAGATTGGTCATAGAAATCAGAACGGGAATCCAAACCGGCAGTCCGCCGTTGGCGGCCATCATTCCAAAGGTAAAGGATACAGATAAATATCCCAGGCAGATGGGGATTCCGTCTCTGAGACCTCGCTTAAAAGTCATTGCCAAAAAAATACACCTCCTTAGAGTGAAATTTGTTGAACCCATGCAGTCCACAGCAAAATCTATTATAGTTTAAAACAAAGCTCCGGGCAAGTATTGGCAGGGCCGGTGCTGCTGTCTGCCTGCGGCATAACCTAAGCACTGTCAGTTGTATTTTTGTTGGAGTTGTTTTATAATGATGCCGTTGCTGTACAAATAAAAAGTACGGAAAGATGGGAGTGTAAAAATGTTTAAAGACAGAACTTTACTGATTACTGGAGGGACCGGTTCCTTTGGCAATGCGGTGCTGAATCGTTTTCTGGATACTGATATAAAAGAAATTCGTATATTTTCCCGGGATGAGAAGAAGCAGGACGATATGCGTCACCTGTATAACAATGATAAAATCAAGTACTACATAGGGGATGTAAGGGATTTACAGAGTGTAAAAAACGCTATGCACGGAGTGGACTATATTTTTCATGCCGCAGCGTTGAAGCAGGTTCCCTCCTGTGAGTTTTTTCCGCTGGAGGCAGTCAAGACGAATGTGTTTGGGACGGATCATGTGCTAACGGCTGCTATTGGAGCTGGCGTACGCAAGGTTATTTGCCTTTCTACTGATAAAGCGGCCTATCCTGTAAATGCAATGGGGACCTCCAAGGCCATGATGGAAAAGGTCATTGTAGCCAAATCCAGGACGGTAGCCCCGGACAAGACCTCCATCTGCTGTACACGGTACGGAAATGTTATGTGCTCTAGGGGTTCGGTCATTCCGCTTTTTATTGAACAGATTAGAGAGGGGAAGCCTCTGACGGTCACGGACCCGGCTATGACCCGCTTTATTATGAGTTTGGAGGAGGCTGTGGAATTGGTTATTTTTGCTTTCAAAAATGCAGAAAGCGGAGATATTATGGTTCAAAAAGCGCCGGCCTGTACCATTGAAGTTTTAGCACAGGCGGTCAATGAGCTTTTCGGTGGGACAGCAGGGATACGGACCATTGGTATACGCCATGGAGAAAAGCTGTACGAGACACTGCTGACGAATGAGGAGTGCACACATGCCATTGATATGGGTGACTTCTACCGGGTTCCGGCAGATAAAAGGGATCTGAATTATGATAAATACTTTAAAAACGGAGATCAGCAGCGAAATCCCCTGACGGAATTTAACTCCAATAACACAGTGCTTCTGGATATAGACCAGGTAAAGGAGAAACTGCTTTCTCTCTCCTACATACAGGAGGAATTGAAAAAGTAATAACCTTTTATTACGGGAAAGGTCGGAAGGGATCTTTCCTTTTTAAAAAATATTGAAAGGCGGCATTTACCTATGAAAGAAATTTTGTCGGTTCACGAGCTCAGTAAAACTTTTCGGCTGTCGGCAAAGCAGCAGAAAATTGAAAAAAACCATGAAAAAACCAAGCGGGCGGTGGATCACCTTTCCTTTCAGGCCTACGAAGGAGAGATTTTTGGCCTTCTAGGGCCCAATGGAGCGGGAAAAACCACGACACTTCGTATGCTGGCTACCCTGATTCGCCCAGACAGCGGAGATGCTCTAGTTGATGGGACCAGCGTTGTGAAGGATCCGGCAGGTGTGCGCAGTAAAATTGGGTTTCTCACCAGCGAATTAAAATTGGAGGAGTTTTTCACACCCAATTATTTGTTTGATTTTTTTTCGGAACTTCATCAGGTTCCTGCGGATATCAGAGATGCCCGAAAAAAGGAACTTTTTGATATTTTCGGCATCGGGGCTTTTGCCGAGGTCAAGGTTGCCAATTTGTCTACCGGAATGAAGCAGAAGGCTTCTCTGGCCATCTCATTGGTACATGATCCCTCTATTATTATTTTTGACGTAGAATGTAGCCCCTCTCAGACTGTGTATGCCGGTGTATAGTGTGGAGGAAGGAGGACAAATAGGTACAGTAAACACAGCAGAAAGAAAAAAGTGTGTATAAGCCCAGTGTTTACGAGGAATTGCGGGGGCAGGCTAAATTTTATCGACGAGCCTACTAACGGCCTGGATGTCTTGACAGCAAAAGTCGTTACTGATTTTCTGCAGCGTCTTCGGGAAAAGGGTAGGACGATTTTGGTATCCACTCATATTTTCAGCTTGATTGAGAAGGTATGCGACCGGGTAGGTGTCATTATTGACGGAAAAATGATTACCTGTGATACGCTGGAGTCAGTGAAGAACGGGAAGTCTCTGGAGGATCGTTTTTTTGATATTTATTCTGCTGTAGCAGGCGAACGTTAAAGGAGCTTAGCCATGAGAAGAAATTCTATTTTAACAATGATGAAAAAAGAACTGACCCGTTTTTTTGGGGATAGGCGTATGGCGGTGACCACCATTTTGCTTCCCGGCCTGATGATTTTTGTCATGTACAATTTTATGGGGAGTGCCATTCGTTCACAGTACAGCGTAGATGAAAAATATATTGCTTCTGCCCGGGTGGAGAATGAACCTCAGTGGCTTCATGACACAGAAGAGGATAGTGGAATTCGTTTTACGCAAACAGAGGAGAGTGAACGGGCTTCGTTTCTGCAGCAGGTAGAGAACCAAACCCTGGATCTGTATGTTATTTTCCCAGAAGAGTTTGATGCGCAGGTTGCCGCCTATGACAGCACAAAGGGCGGAGAAGCCCCCAACGTGGAAATCTATTATAATTCCGCTTCTACGGAATCGCAAACGGCCTACCAGACACTGGCCGGTATTTTGGACGCCTATGAGGCCTCTATGATCAATAAATTTGATATCAACAGAGGAAATCAATTATATGATTTGGCCAGCGAACAGGATATGGCAGGCTCTATCTTTTCATCCATGCTGCCCATGCTGCTTTTGATTTTCCTGTACAGCGGATGTATGGCAGTGGCGCCGGAGTCTATTGCCGGGGAGAAAGAGCGTGGGACCATTGCTACCTTGCTGATCACCCCTGTTAAACGGCGCGATATTGCTTTGGGCAAAATTTTGGCCCTTTCGATTATTGCGCTGCTCAGCGGTATTTCCAGCGCGGCCGGTACTATTTTGTCTCTGCCGAAGCTGATGGGGGAGGCCGCCGGTACCATTAGCGGCAACTATTATACAGTAAGTGACTATGCATTGCTGGGCGTTGTGATTTTGTCTACAGTACTGGTTCTGGTAACAGCCATTTCGCTTATTTCCGCCTTTGCCAAGACCACAAAGGAGGCTCAGACGTATGTGCTGCCTTTGATGATTGTTATTATGCTGGTTGGCATAACCGCCATGTTTGGGAGCGGAGCCCAAGAAGAGTTTTTCTATTATCTGATTCCGGTGTATAACAGCGTGCAGTGTATGGTAGGAATTTTTTCCTTTAAAGTGGCGACTTCCCAGATTGCAATAACGGTGCTGGTGAATTTGGCTGTGGTAGGGATTGGCGTGTATGGGCTTACAAGAATGTTTAACAGTGAGAGGATTGTATTTTCCAAATAATAGAGAGAATAGATTGCAGCAGCCGCAGCCTGACAAGCTGCGGCTGCTGCGGTATTTACTGGTCTTTTGTGTAATTTCCGGTTATCGTGCCTACAGAGGCGTTAGGGTGTATGGAAAGATGTCCGCTGCAGTCTACTGTGTCGATTTTACATTTGGGCCCGATCCGAATGTTCTTGCCGTTTACAGAGGTGGCGTATACGCCTCTGAGATTGATATCAGTTGCCTCAATTAAATCTATGTTGGAATGTCCCGAGAAAAAGTTTACGATTCTGCTGATGCGGGAACGAATCCGGATGTTGTCGCCTACTACTTCTTTGGCGTGAATACAGCCGTCTGCCTCAATGATATCAGCGGACAGTTCGCCGGCCACCTTGATCAGACCGTCGCAATATATTTCCGATGCTTCAATTTTAGAGCCCTTTACCGTCAGCGTTCCGGACACATCAATTTTACCGGCCTTAACCGGTGCATGAAAGGTTGCGACTCCGTCGCAGTCCAGCATTCCCGTATCCAACGAGCCGTGACAGGTAAAAACCCCGTCTACATCCACGATCTGGGCCTTCAACTTTCCCTGGCAGGTACCGACCCCGTTTACTTTTACTTTTTTATATTCCCCGCCGTTTAAACTGGCAACGCCGTCTAACGTAATATCATTCATTTTGTTAGTCCTCCTTTTTATTCTTAAATAAGGTGATATATTTTGCTTTTAAATGATTCCCGGTTTCTGTAACGGAAATCATTCCTCTGTGTACAGCTCCTTTGCCAAAATGCAGAGGATTTGGATTATTAGAAAAAACCAGCTGGTATTTCCCGTCTATCTGAAAAATCGTACAGAAGATAGCGGACTTTTTTGGTTCACGCACAAAGTCGGCGCCGCTTTTTATCAGTTTTGCCTTGGCTGCGGAGTCTATTTCTGTGGATTGGGTCAACTGACAGATTGCGGCGGTAAACGCAATCTGATTAAAGGACGGCGTATCCGTCCCCCAAATTTCCACAATTTGCTGAGCTACAGCTGGGTCGATTTCCTCAATACTGCTGACCTCTTGGGCGGTAAAATGTCCACCGTTTTCAGGAGAAAGCATTTTTGACAGCTCCTCTAAGGTGTAGGTATCCTTTAATTCCAAAATTGTTTTCACTCTGTCCAGAATCTGATCTTTTGGAAAAAAGGTTTCCTGTCCTGTATACGAGGCTTTTTTTATAAACCAGGCCTCTGGTATAAGATTTTCTCGCTTCCAGCGATAAAGCTGGCCGTATGAAATGCCTGTCACATCCAGCAGGTCTTTTTTAGAAATTAAGTCCATGGCACCGTCTCCTTGTAAAACAATGTTTTGTTACGGTGAAAAGTGTAACAAAACATTGTTTTATTGTCAAGAGGCAAATACCGTCTATAACAATTATTCCTTACTCATTGGGATCGGTTTGAATTTTGGGCCTCTGGGATGCTTTACTATTAATATAATAACAATAACGAAAAGAATGATTCCCAAGGCGATGGCCCCCCAAAAAATAATACGCTCCTGTATATTTGAATTTATACTTACTGTAAATGGCTGAGAGTACAGCGTATACGTTTGTTCTGAGCCGGGAGGTGTCCCTGTATATTCGTACACCGCTACTGCTGTGCCGTATTTTACCCCGGAAAGCTCCGTCCGGTCCGGGGAGAGTTTAAGAATTTCCTCGTTGCTGAGAAGTCTTATGGATACTTTATCGGTGACCGCAGTTCCGGCGGCTGTCCTCAGTGCGGCTTCCGCCTGTGTAGAGAGCACTGCCTCGGTATTAATCTGAAGGCTGTAGGACTTGGGAACGATCTCATACACCATATTTGCATAATCAATAGCATTTTCTGTGAAAATTAATTTTTCCCCGGCCAGGATTGCGGAAGCGGTTTCTTCGATGCCGGCATAGCTTTTGGGCAGGGATATTTCTTTCTGGCTTTCGGAAGGATAAATAAAAATCACCTGAGAGGTCAGCTCCAGATCGCTGACCAGCTGGCGGCATTGAGATACCAGCTCCTGATCGCAGGAGCTCAGGGCAGCGTAGAGAACCGCATCGGTTCCGCGAATGGCGCTGAGAAAATCCTTGAATCGGGTTACAAAACATCGGGGTTTTTGCAATACGTTTCCGGCAATAATACGCAGGCCCGTGACCTGGGTCTCTGTCAAATCGGATATATTTTCATTTTTTCCTGTCAAGGCAAAGAGATTTTCCTGATGGGACACCATGGGGACCTTGTCCTTCGTAAGGAACACGCCTGCCTCTACCATGTGGACGCCCTGCTCTATTGCCATATTAAGGCCTTCCAGGCTGTTTTCCGGTGCGACGGAGGGAAGTCCTCCATAGCCGATAACGGAGGGGCTTCGAAAGAGCAGGGTGCTGTCCTTGCTCCAGTTGGTTATTTCCCCTATCGTATTCTGAACCGTCTGAGGACGATCTGTAAGAATACCGTCCGCCCCGCTAAAAATCGAATAGTAGGGCTCCAGCGGACTTTCTGGCCCCTCCTCCTCCACCCAGACCTGAAAAAATCTTTCCTGCAAAAAGCTGACATTCCTGCGGGAGGCGTTGGAACGTCCCAGCAGAAGCACCCGGATCCCTGACGCCTGCGCCTCCTGAGCCAATGCGGTCAGATCATCGGTGTTATTGAGAGAGCGGTTCCGACAGTCCAGAAAGTTTTGTAAAGCCCCCTGCTCTTTTACAGCCGGCTGGCCTATGGCGCGGGCTTGGAGTACTTGCCCGTTGAGGGCGGTGATAGCCAATATAAGAATTAAAAGACAAAATAGTTTTTTCATAGCATCCAGCATTATAGAGGGAAGATATGTTTTTATTAGTAGTATTTTACTAACAAATTATAAATTGACATTTATTATACAAAAGTTTACAATTATCATGTTTAACGAGAAAGAAGGGGTAATATGGAATCTTACCGATATTTGATTGATTTTGACACGGACCGATTGCAGAAAGAATTTTACGATGTTTTAATAATTGGAAGCGGCATTGCCGGTGTATACACTGCGCTGGAGCTTTCT
>CABQMV010000067.1 GCA_902465325.1 uncultured Oscillospiraceae bacterium | reverse complement strand
AAGTGAAATTGGTAAAAATATTAAAGCTTACAGGAGTCTGGTGGGGGATGTCCGGGAAATTTTGATTGGCTTGGAACCAAAGATCCTGTGTAGGGACAGAGAACTTCCCACTGTTTCCAGAGAAAAAGATGCTATTTTTGAAGCCATTGAGGAAATTGCACCCAATGCAGTGTATACTACGGATGTGGGGCTGCATCAGATGCGGGCAGCCAAATATATCCGGCATAGAAATCCGGGACATTTTATTACCAGCGGCGGGCTGGGAACCATGGGCTTTGGTTACGGCGCTGCGATCGGTGCTGCCATGGGCCTTGGCTGCAGAGTGTTTCATATTACAGGCGACGGCTCCTTTCATATGAATTTAATAGAGGCCGTTACTGCCGTTTCCTATCAGGTTCCTGTGGTTACTGTTTTGCTGAATGACAGAGCCCTGGGAATGGTAAAATATCAGCAGCTAGAGCGAAGCGGCAGAGCCTATGCCACAGAGACAGGCCGGTATACAGACTATGTAAAGCTGGCGGAGGGCTTTGGCGTCCGTGGATACAGCTGCGGGACGGCAGAGGAATTTGAGTACGCTTTGAAAGAAGCTGTGACCTGCTGCGGCCCTGTATGGATAGAGCTGAGACTGTACGAAGGAGGAGAGGAAAGATGGCAAAGGAAGTTTTAAGTGCACTAGTAGAGAATCACTCCGGTGTATTGGCCCGGGTGACGTCTCTGTTCAGTCAAAGGGGATATAATATAGACAGCTTAACGGTGTCTGCCACTGATGATCCGGAGATTTCCAGGATTACTATTGTCGTGGAGGGAGATTCCCATATTATTGAACAGATTATTCTCCAGACAGAAAAGCTGACAGAGACCCGTCAGGTATTTGCCCTGAATCAGTCTCATAGTTTACTGAGAGAACTGCTGCTGATTAAGCTGGCTGCGGATGAAAGAAACCGGGCGGCGATACGGGAAATTGCAGAGATCTATAAAGCGAAAATTATTGACCTTTCTTCTGACAGTATGGTATTGGAGCTCACAGGTGCTCCGGAGAAAATTGACGGCTTTCTGGAGGTACTGAAGCAGTATACGATTCTGGAGATGTGCCGTACCGGCGTGACGGCGCTGGAGCGGGGCGGAACTTTTCCGCGGTGAGCGGGGCGCTGGCAAGCAGAGCTGCTCGAATTCTGCCTTTTTCCTGACTGCCGGCGGGGCTAGAGCGAAAAAGAGGTTGATTTTACCACAAAATGTGATAAAATGAGATACGTATTGTTATTATAATAAAGGAGATGTATGTTATGCCATTAGTTACGACAAAAGAAATGTTTGAAAAAGCATATAAAGGCGGATATGCCATAGGTGCGTTCAATGTAAACAACATGGAAATCGTTCAGGGAATCACGGAAGCCTGTGCAGAAGAGAAGGCCCCGGTTATTCTTCAGGTTTCCAAGGGAGCCAGAGCCTATGCCAATCACAATTATCTGGTTAAACTGGTAGAGGCTGCCATTCTCTGCAATCCGGATCTGCCGATTGCCCTGCATTTGGATCACGGTCCCGACTTTGAGACCTGTAAGTCCTGTATTGACGGCGGTTTTACTTCTGTTATGATTGACGGATCTTCTCTTCCTTTTGAAGAAAATATTGCCGTGACAAAGAAGGTTGTTGAGTATGCCCATGCCCATGGAGTTGTAGTTGAAGCAGAGCTGGGCACCTTGGCAGGTATTGAGGACGACGTTCAGGTTTCTGCTGAGGATTCTTCCTATACCCGTCCCGAAGAGGTTGAAGAGTTTGTGTCGAAAACTGGCTGTGATTCTCTTGCCATTGCCATTGGGACAAGCCACGGAGCTTATAAGTTTAAGCCGGGTACTAAGCCTCAGCTTCGTTTTGACGTACTGAAGGCAGTAGAAAAAAACCTTCCCGGATTCCCCATTGTTCTTCACGGTTCTTCTTCCGTACCTCAGGACTATGTAAAAATGATCAACGACCATGGCGGCAATATGCCGGGCGCAATCGGCGTACCGGAGGATCAGCTTCGGGAGGCTGCCCGCAGCGCGGTTTGTAAGATTAACATTGATTCTGACCTGCGTCTTGCTATGACCGGTACCATTCGTAAATTCTTTGACGAGCATCCGGACAAGTTTGATCCCAGAGAGTATTTGAAGCCTGCCAGAGCGAATATTAAAGAACTGGTTCGCCACAAGCTGGTAGACGTTTTGGGCTGTAACGGAAAGGCATAATAAATATTTTGTTTTATCGAGGTTGACCCCTGTTGCAGGGTCAACCTTTGGTTTGTAAATCATAGTTTTAAAGGAGTACCAATAACATGAGTGAATTAAAAGGTGCGGCTATTTTTGGCCAGTCCGGTGGTCCTACATCGGTTATCAACAGCAGTGCGGCAGGTGTATTTCTCACAGCGCTGAAACAGCCCTGCATAACAAAAGTATACGGAGCTGCTCACGGTATAAAAGGAATTCTGGACGAAGTGTTTTATGATATGTCAAAGGAAGATCCCTATGAGCTGGAGCTTCTGAAGACAACGCCTTCTTCTGCTTTGGGTTCTGTCAGATACAAGCTTGCCAACGCAGAAGAGGACGATACTGATTATAAGAGGTTACTGGAGGTATTCAAGAAGTACGATATCCGCTATTTCTTCTACAACGGAGGAAATGATTCTATGGATACCTGTAATAAAATCAGTAAATATATGCAGAAGGTAGGCTATGAATGCCGGGTTATGGGTGTGCCCAAGACCATAGACAACGACCTGTACGGCACAGACCACTGCCCAGGATTTGGAAGCGCTGCAAAGTATATTGCCACTTCTATTATGGAAGTTTACCACGATGCCAGAGTCTATGATACGGGAATGGTAGCCGTTGTGGAGATCATGGGACGAAATGCCGGATGGCTGACGGCTTCCTCTGCTCTAGCGGCAGCGAAGGGACAGGGTCCGGATCTTATTTATCTGCCGGAGCTGACCTTCAGTAAGGAACAGTTTATTGCGGATGTAAAGCGTGTGTATGAGAAAACCGGCAAGGTTATTGTGGCGGTTTCCGAAGGTGCCAAGTATGCGGACGGAACCTATGTGGCAGATTCCGGTGTAAGAGACAGCTTTGGCCATGCACAGCTGGGCGGCGTTGCGACAACGCTGGCCAATATTGCCAAGGAAGAGATTGGCTGTAAGGTGCGTGGTATTGAGCTGAGTCTGCTTCAGAGATGTGCGGCTCACTGCGGCAGTGCAAATGATGTAAATGAGTCCTATATGGCTGGAGAAACAGCGGTTTTGAAGGCGGTAGAGGGGCTTACTGATTACTGTATCGGTTTTGAGCGGGCGCCGGGCTCGGAATACAAGTGTCTGACGAAGCTGATTAAGCTGGATGATGTAGCCAATACGGAGAGAAAGGTTCCCAGAGAGTGGATCAACGAAGAAGGCAATTTTGTCACAGAGGATTTGGTTCGCTATGTTCTTCCTCTGATTCAGGGGGATTCCCGTCCTCCTATGGAAGATGGGCTGCCCAGATTTGCTAAACTTAGGAAAGTATTGGCGACTAAGTAATCGTTACCCCAAAAATATTGTGTTTCAGAGCCTGCTTTGTCCATTTCGGCACAGCAGGCTCTTTTCTATTTTGTTGGCTTTAAGCCAGTTACGCTGTACTGGAGGTTATCAAAGAGATAAAGGAAAAATTAAAAAATTTGGCATCATTTTTGGAACGATTACGAAGTCGTTTTATCTGTATCAAATATGTGCAGACAGATAATGCAGAAGAACATATGGAGTTGAAAGAAGGATTGCTTCAGAATACGGAAGGATTAAAAAGGTTCTTGCATGGATACCAAGCAGGAATTGAAATCAAAGTATACAAAACTTATGGAATACTTAGAACAGACGAAAACGAGAAAGGAGTTGCAAGACTTTTATAGCTATAGCTTCGAACTTTGGGGTTTATCTGGAATCGTCAAATCAACGATCTTTGCATCTATTAAGGGGGTAAGTATTTTTGTTCTGAAATAATCTCTTGAACTATAGCTATAGTATGCTAAGCATACAGCGGAATAAAAGATACTTGACTTGTCCGCTTGACTGGGCAAGTGTAAAAAAGTAAAATGATTGTAGAAAACAGATAGGAGATTCTATGGCACTGATAAAAAATGAAATACCAATATTAGAATTTGATTCAGGTTTTTACACCATTTTTGACGAGTTCCCGAACCGCCGAAATATCCCGAAAAGACTGGCATTTTCAGCAGAAAAGCGGTGTGCGGTTGACACGTAGGATTCAGAAACTCACGCAGTATTGATGCCGGGACATGGACGGAATTACAAATTTACGAGGAAGGCAGTAATGCTTTTTATGGAACCTGAGATTGAAGAATATGTTTTGAATAATAAGTGTGAGATAGTAGGGAAATTTGAAAGCGTGACAAAAACATTTTTTGTGTATAAGACCGTACATGATGACGTTGAAATTACATTTTGTCAGGCACCATTAGGTGGAGTAGGTGCTGTGCAGATTATGGAACAGTTAATTGCTGGGGGAGTTAATGAAATAATAGCAACAGGTTGTTGCGGAGCCTTAGTAGAGGATGTGGAAGGTGATTTTTTTGTGCCGGTAAAAGTACTTAGACAAGAAGGGACTTCATATCATTACATGCCACCATCAAGGGAAGTGGAGATAGATGAAAGAGCAGTTAGGGCGATAGAGAAGGCTTTGATGAAGGATAATAAACCGTACCAAAAATGTAAGACTTGGACTACAGATGGTTTTTATAGAGAGACAAAAGAAATGGTTTCATATCGAAAAGAAGAAGGATATTCCGTAGTAGAGATGGAGTGTGCATCGATGGCAGCGTGTGCTAAGATGCGAGGTGTTGTATTTGGTCAATTATTGTTTACGGCAGATTCGTTGGTGAATGTCGAAGAACATGCAGAACGGAATTGGGGAAATGAACATTTTTCATATGCTATGAAGTTAGCGTTTGATGCTGTTGTGGAGATGTAGCATTAAGAAAAGAGAAAAGGTAAAAGTGCCTTTTCAACCACTGGTTAAAATAGACTGCGAAACTTCCTTTCACGGTTATTGTCTGCTGGCTCTGCGTGGCAAGCTATTATTGGAGGTATTTCAGATGTTTATAACAGTATTAAGGTTAGTGATTTTATAATGGAAAAACGCGAAACTCTAGGTATGACGCAGCAACAGTTGGCAGAGATGTTATACATGAAATGGCACATATCACAGGTGGTGACATAGAAGGAAATCTGTGCAGAGTGATTCCGGATGGGTTAAGTGCTAACATTGATTTATCAAAAGCCCTGAATAATAACCCACAAATAACACTGACTCTCACCTCCCGCGGCATTTAAGCCACTTCTGGCTACGTATGCACCTTTCAAAGAGAAAAACAAAGAAAGTACACCGAAACAGAAAAGTGACTGCCATGCAGTAAAAAAAGAACCGTACTGGCATTATTCTGAATGCCTAATACGGTTCTTTTACAATCCGCAGAAATTAAATTAAACTGGATGTATTATTCAAATACTTTTTCACCTTAATATAATCGGAGGATTTTATACTGCCGTTTCCATCAATGTCCGCTGCCTTAAATTCGTAAAGGGACAGATGGACAGATCCGCTGAGGGATTTTTTAATGCGCAGATAGTCAATTGAGGATATGATTCCATCTCCGGACAGGTCTCCGGCCACAATTACAATAACGGAATCCTTTTCTTCACCATCTACAGACAGCGTAATTCTGTCTCCTGTGGCGACATATTTGCCGCTCCCGTCAGTGGAGACCTGCTGACTGTTCTGGAACATGGCTAATAATGTATCCGGTGAAACCTTTTCCGCCATCTTCAATAAGAATCCGCTGCTGATTACAGGCTTTGTTATATGGCTCTGGAGCGCCAGTCTGTATGCCGGAGTAATTTCCTGAGGATTATAGGAAACTCCGTCTGTATTGAATACAAAACTGAAACGGCTGCCTGGAGCGCAGTCTCCGCTTCTGTATAAATCCAGAATATTACCGTTTGTGCAGTTGTTGTCAGCCCATTTAAACTGGAAGGAAGGAATGTTTCCTTCAGTGCCAAAGCCCAGCATAGTCCGGGGAACTTTGATCTGTAAAACATTTTTGTTTGCATAGTATTCTACAGATCCTACCGTTTCAAAATTCCAGCCGCCCTTGGATTTTTCCAGAAGGGCATGGGTAGAAGACGGCGTGTTTCGGTTGATCACGTATTCGTACCCTTCCCAGCTCTCTGTTGTAGAGGAGGGATCGGTGTCTATAAACAGACGCATCCAGTTTTTATCTGTATAGCTTGTAAGATCCTGTCTCGTTTTTACCATAAAATACACATAATTATTGTCAAAAGCAACTTTTGCAGACGTAATATCGTTGCGGAGTGTATCGGATTTATACAGCAGTCCTTGGTAGCCGGCGTAATTTCTTTCCCAGGTGTTATTTTCATAATGAGCATATTCCGGTAAAATGTCGGCCCACTGGTCGTAGTCGGCGTAAATATCAATAATGGCATCCGCATCTGTCTCCGGCTGCTGGGAAACGCCTTTATAACGGCGTATATTTTCCACCAGCTGGCAGTAATAGTAGTCCTTCAGCACTCCGGCGCTGGGTTCAATATCCCTGCTGTATTCGGGGCTGAACTGATCGGGAAAGGCATTGTTGGTTCCTTCCCAGTGTCTCCAGCGCCCGGCTGTCCATTCGTTCCAGCCTGTTACAAAAACAAAGTCAGGGTCTTGTTCTATGGCATAATCCCATTGCTGCTGGAAATTGATTCCGTAGAGCATGGAATCCTCCATAGAGGAACTGGCTGTAATGGTTTTGCCGTCAATTTGATAGGAGTAGGAATAGTTTCCGGAGGCATAACTTCTGCCAAACACGCCGCCACGGGGATCGTTCATGGCAGTCAGCCCGTTATGGCTGTAATTCTGAGCAACGCCTACTGCCATCTGCTCCACGTTGCCGCTGGCATCTACACAGTATTTGGTCTGAGGATAT
Organism: uncultured Oscillospiraceae bacterium; assembly: GCA_902465325.1. Classification (GTDB taxonomy): domain Bacteria; phylum Bacillota; class Clostridia; order UBA1212; family SIG427; genus CABQMV01. Next base: position 4,105 of record CABQMV010000067.1, on the reverse strand, counting down.
ACACTGAGCCAGCCCCAGATCTTAGAGGAGGCGGAGGTATCAGGCCGGTCATAGGTGGGCCAGGGAATTCTGTAGGAAAAGAAACTGTTAATTTCCCGGTCCAGGGCATTGCTGGTGTTAAGGCAGGCAAAATCTGCCATTACAAAGGGCTTGTTATCCCAATAAAACCACAGATCTTTGTATTTTCCTTCTTTAAAAATATCGTTATAGAGCTCAATCAGCTCTGTACGAGTATCCTCTGCTCCGGCAAAGTTTAAGAGAAAGGAGATTTTCGGAACCTGGACCCCTTCGTTATAGGCCTGCTGGAATACCTGAAATACGGCGGTATATCCTTCCTTCCAGGTAAAAGTGCCATTTGAAAGGTCCATAATGATTACGTCCACTCCGGCATCTGCCAGAAGCTCCGCCTGTTCCCGGATAACATATCTGTCATAGGTGCTGTAATAGCCGTAGAGGGGCTGATCCCAGAAATAAACGGTTCCCTCCGAGGTGCCTCCCCAGGCTGTATGGTCAAAGTTATTGATGGCTTCCGGATATCTGTTTAAAATTGCGGTCAGGTTATAGGCAGGATATCTTGAGGCATAGTCGTAGTGCCAGGGCCAATAAAACATCCCTACCGTTTTGTCGTTTTTTATACCGCCCACCTGACTGTAATCTCCAGCAGTGCGGCCTAAGCCGTCTACCATAGCCCAAGTATCGGGCTGTGCCTTGCTTTCTGCGAAGGCCGGTAAAACGGAAATGACAGTGGAAATTGTCAGAAGCAGGCAAATAAATATGGATAAAAATTTTTTCATAAGCGATTCCTTTCCCTATCTTTATAATAAGTATCATACAGGAATCCTGTTAAGAAAAGTTTAACATTGTGGTATAATAAAATGAATATGTTGAACTTTCAATATATACCAAAGCAATTTTTAACAGAAAAGGCGAGTGAAAATGTCTCTGTCTATTGAATTATACATACATATCCCATACTGTATCCGCAAATGTGTTTACTGCGACTTCAATTCCTATGCAGACCGGTACCGACGAGACGGTGAGACATATTTTCGGGCTCTAAAGCGGGAGCTGAAATGGAGAGCTGCAGCTTACGGAAAGACGAGTCCCTACAGCATCCGAAGTGTTTTTATCGGCGGAGGAACGCCCAGTGTAGCGGATACAAAGGAGATTCTCAGCATCATGCGCTGCATTTTTGACTGGTACAGTATAGAAGACCAGGCAGAAATTACCATAGAAACCAACCCCGGTACGATTGATCATGAAAAGTGCAGAGCCTATTACCAGGCGGGAATCAATCGTCTGAGCCTTGGATTTCAAAGTCTGGATGACGAGATCTTGCAGGCAATGGGCCGTATACACAGCAGTGAAAAGGCTGTCAGGGCCTATTCCGACGCAGTTGACAGTGGCTTTGAGAATATTAATATAGATCTGATGCTGGGATTTCCGGGACAGAGGCCTGCCGTATTTGAGAAAACCCTGGCGAAGGTGATACAATTAAGGCCGCAGCATATCTCTGCCTACAGCCTTCTTGTAGAAGAAGGGACTGCCTTGGCCCGGCGTATTGCCCAGGGGGCGATGCAGGAGCCGGGACAGGAAGAGGACCGGCAGATGTATCGGACCGCCTGCCAATGGCTGCCGGCTGCCGGTTATGAGCGGTATGAAGTCTCTAATTTTGCTTTGCCCGGCTTTGCCAGTATCCACAATCTGGGGTACTGGACCGGTGTGCCGTATTTGGGGGTTGGTCTGGGAGCCGCCTCCTATTTGGAAGGGATCCGATTTCGCAATACGGAGGATATGGAACAGTATTTAAAGGGGACTCCGGAGGAAGAGACAGACAGGGATAGTGTAGAAATCTTAAGCAAAAAGGACAGAATGGATGAGTTTATGATGCTGGGCTTCCGACTTGCCAAAGGGCCTGATCCCCAGGCTTTTTGGCAGCGGTTTGGACAGCGGTATGACCAGGTGTATACAGAGCCGCTGAAACGGCTGGAGGAGCAGGGGCTGATACAGCGATTGGGCCGGGGCTATTGTCTGAGTGAAAAAGGACTGGATTATGGAAATTTAGTATTTGAGGAGTTTGTATGAGTCGGTATAACATCAATGTGCGAAGGCTTGTTGAATTTATTCTCCGCCATGGGGATATTACACCGGGGGAGGGTGCGGAAAATTTGGAACGGGCTCAGCTGGGAGCGCAGATCCATCGAAGACTGCAAAAGCAGTTTAAAAAGGAAGACCCCTCCTATATGACAGAGCAGGCGGTGTTCTATGAGTATTTCGGAGATGGAATTACCTTTACGGTATCCGGTCGGGCAGATGGCGTTCTGGTGCGGGATGCGGTTTTGCAGGTAGATGAAATTAAAACCACAGACCGGGAGGTGCAGGCGATTCAGGAGCCGGAGCTTTTACATCTGGCACAGGGCAGATGCTATGGCGCGGTATTGGCGGGCCAGCTTTCCGATATTGAGATGATTGAAATAAGGGTTCTGTACTGTAATATAGAGACCATGGAGCAGAAGGTCCATTGCTACCGGGAGACGCCGGCAGAGGCAGCGGACTATTTTTCCGGGCTTTTAGAAGCTTACCTGAAATGGGTGACTTTCTGGCAGGCGCACAGGGAAGAAAGGGAAGAGCAGTTGAAAGCACTTTCCTTTCCGTATCCTTCTTACAGAGCGGGGCAGCGGGAACTGGCTGTAGCTGTTTACCGGATGGTGAAGGAGGAAGGAAAGCTTTTTGCCAATGCACCTACCGGCATTGGCAAAACGGTTTCTGTTCTGTTTCCCTCGCTGAAGGCCCTGGGAGAGGATTTGTGCGGCAAGATCTTTTATCTGACTGCCCGGAATGCGGGCGCACTGCCGCCGGTAGATGCGCTGAATTTACTGAGAGAGCAGGCTCCGGCTCTGTCCTATATCAGTCTTACTGCCAAGGAGAAGATCTGTCCTTTTCAGATGCAGTGTGACCCTGGGCACTGTCCACGGGCAAGGGGACACTATGACAGAGTCAATGAGGCCCTCTGGAATCTGATCTGCAGCAACCGGACGGTTGTCAGAGACGGACTATTAGAGGCGGCAGAGCTCTATCAGGTATGTCCCTTTGAATTGGGTCTGGACTGTTCCTTTTTTTCTGATGTGGTTATAGGGGATTATAACTATCTTTTTGACCCCAGAGTGAGATTAGCCAGGTTTTTTGGAAACGGGCAGGAGAAAAAATATGTGTTTCTGATTGATGAAGCCCATAATCTGCCTGACCGGGTCAGAGAAATGTATACGGCTTCTTTGGAACGCAGCAGTTTTTATACCGTGGCAGAGGCTGTCCGCCCCTATGTAAAAGAATTTTATGAAGCGGCTATGGAAGTGTGTGCGTTTTTAGACAAAGAAGCGGCTGCTATGGCAGAGCAGGAGATGCAGGAGGAATTTCGTTTTGCGCAGGAGGATGGGATTTTGCCGCCGCTGGAAAGGTTCTGTGACTGTATGGGAAGTCTGATGGATACGGCGGCCTGGGGAAGCCAGCTGTCGGAGGAGCAGAAAGAGCGTATTCTGACCTTATATTTTGAAAGTCTGTTCTATTTTGCCATCAGTGATCAATACAACGAAAAATTCTGTTTTTTAAAGGAGCTGGATTCCTCCGGATCTCTGAAGCTGACCTTATTCTGTGCGGACCCCTCCGGCGTGATCAGTGAAACCTGTGATCTGGGAAAGGCTGCTGTATTCTTTTCGGGAACGCTGGCTCCGATTCGGCATTATGTGGACATGTTGGGCGGCGGCAGGGAGGATCCTGTAATTGATGTGCCTTCACCGTTTCCGGCGGAAAACAGACTGTCGCTGGCAGCCTATGATGTGGCGACTGTATACAGGAGAAGGGGACAGTTTTATGAAAAGGCGGCAGAATATGTAAAAAGGCTGACTACACTGCCTACGGGAAATTATATGGTATTTTTTCCTTCTTACAAAATGTTGGAAGAGGTTTATGCAGTCTACGAAGAAGAATTTTCTGTAAACTGGGTGAAGTGTATCTGTCAGAACAGCTCTATGAAGGAACAGGAAAGAGAAGAGTTTCTTCAGGAATTTGAACAGAATCAGGAATCACTGGTAGCTTTTTGCATTATGGG
>CABQMV010000066.1 GCA_902465325.1 uncultured Oscillospiraceae bacterium | reverse complement strand
ATATTAGAAGGCGGTTGTTTTTATGTCTACAGAAGTTAAGAAGAGAAAAAAGAGAGGCTCTTATGACAATAACAAATTGGTCATGGTATTGGCCATTGTTCTCGGCGTAATCGTTATAGCGGTTTCCGTACTCAGCGCAGTACTGTTCACCTCTGGAAATTATGTGGCCAAGCTGGGCAGCCAGAAGCTGTACAACTATGAATATACATATTACCTTAACCAGCAGCTGTCTGCTCTGCCAGATGAAATTGAGGTCCCAGAGGATGCCGATGACGAAGCAAAGCTGGAGGCGTACAAAACTTATTTTACTACGAAGGATGAAAACGGACAGTACCCTCTCCAGCGCTGTAAAGAGAAGGCTCTGGAGGAGCTTAGACTGTTTAAGACCTCCTATCAGCTGGCTGTAAAGGAAGGCTATGCTCTGACAAAGGATGAGGAAAAGAGTGTGGAAGACAATGTGGACTATATTATCAACTACTATTATCAGATCTATTCTCAGTATTCCTCTACCTCTATGACCTATGACGACGTGGTTCAGCAAGTATGTGCTAATATGAGCGTAAGCCAGTATAAGGAGTATGCAAAGCTGGATACCGCCATTGCCAAGTACAAGGATGCGATGAAAGAGAATTACAATATCTCCGAGGAAGAGATGCGGGAAGTATATGATGAAAACAGAGACGATTACCGTAAGGTGACGGTACAGAAGTTTTTCCTTTCCACTCAGACGGAGGACGATCAGGGAAAGTCAGTGGCCATGACAGAAGACCAGAAGGCAGAGGTTAAGGCAAAAATAGAGGACTATTTAGAAAAATTCCAATCCGGAGAGTACGATTTTACTGAGAAGATCAAATCCGATTCCGAAGAAACCAATTCTTCCAGCGATTCCGGTATTACCACCATCAATAACAGCAGTAAAACGGGAGAAACTGTGGTGGATGAGTGGGCAATGGCAAAGGAGTCCGTTGACGATAAAAATACATTTGAGGTTTTAGAGGGCAGCACCGGTTACTATATTATACAGTGTACAGCCATAGAGGACTTTGATAACAGTGAGGACTCTAAGGAAGGGGCCAACGATAGCATAAAAAATACCATTAAGTCCAGTCTGGAGGAAGAAAAGGCCACTGCAGAAATGCGGGAGAAAGCTGAATCTGCATCCGGCTATGAGCTGTCAGCAAAGAAGGACAGTAAAATTGATTCTCTGTTCCAGGAAAATGAATCTGTTGCGGCAATTATTAAAAATTACGGCGCCAAGGTAAGCGACTGAGTTTCCTATGCATTTTCCGGCACGTGAAGATCAAGAATATACACAGAAAGACAGGTTGAAAGGCAGGAAGCTGATTATACCTGTTTTTGTTCCTCATATGGGCTGCCCGCACGACTGCTGCTTCTGTAATCAGAGAACCATAAGCGGCCGGCAGGCTCCGCCTACAGAACAGCTGGTAGCGGAGACGGTACAGTCGTATGAGAAGATTGCAGCTCATTACGGCTCTGTAGAGGTGGCCTTTTACGGAGGAAGCTTTACTGCCATTCCAGTCTGGCAGCAGGAGCGGTATCTGCGGGCAGCCAGAAGTGTGTGCGGATATGACTTCCGGGTGTCAACCAGGCCGGATGCGGTTGACGGTCCGGGGCTGAAGCTGCTGAAACAGTACGGAGTAAAGACAGTTGAACTGGGCGCGCAGTCCATGTGTGACCCGGTGCTGAAATGCAGCGGCCGCGGGCATCTGGCGGAGGATACCAGAAGGGCTGCCGCGTTTATTAAACAGGAGGGCTTTACACTGGGGATCCAGACTATGCTGGGTCTGCCGGCGTCGGACCGGGAGAGGGAGCGGCACACTGCACGTGAGGTGATTGCCTTAAAGCCCGATTTGGTCAGGATTTATCCTACTATTGTTTTGAGAGATACCGCACTGGCTGCTGCTTACCAGGCGGGAGACTATAAGCCCATGGAGCTTTCTGAAGCCGTAGCGCTTTGTGCAGATCTGGTACAGGAATATGAGCGCAGCGGTATTTGCGTTATTCGGTTAGGCCTTCAGTTCACGGACCAGATCAGCTCCTCAGGATGTATTGTGGCGGGGCCTTATCATCCGGCTTTTGGTGAACTGGTGCGCTCTCAAATAGCGCTGTGCTGGGTTTGCAGTGCACTGGAGGAAATGAGGAAGGATTCTTGCCTTGAAAAGTGTTTGTCTTTTGACGGATACCGTGTTAGAATATGGACTGATGAAGACCGACTTGTCCTGGATGTGCCAAAGAAATATATTTCCCGGTTTGTCGGCCAGCATCGCTGTAATATTATTTATTTGGGGGAGCAGTATGGTTTTACGAAAGTAAAAGTAGCTGCTGGAGATTTATGATGTATTACTTACCGTTTTTTCTGTCACTGATTGACGATGAAGAAGCTTCTGAATATTTTCAGTATCTGTACATGAAGTATCATGAAAAGATGTTTTATACGGCGCTGCGCATCACTCACGATGATATGAAGGCTGAAGATGCAGTTCAGGAGACCTTTTATAAGCTGGCGGCCAAGGAAGAGCAGCTGGCATGGCTGATGACCTTCCGCTATACGGAAAAGGAAGCTTTTACTATGGTTTTTCTGTGTAAACAGACGGTCATCAATATGATGAGCAAGGCCGCGGAAAGACGAGAAGAACTTTCGGAGTTCAGCGATGAGGATATCCGATCTTATTCCGGCAACAAAAACTTTATTGTCAGGGACCAATTGGAGGGCGACGACGAGGAGGAAAACTGGGCTTCTCAGAAAATTGCCTGGGCGATGAACGAACTGCCTCCGGAATATTCAAATGTTTTGATGATGTTTTTCTATTATAAGCTTCCCATAGAACGGATCATGAAGGAACTGAACTGTGATAAGAAAGCTGTGTATGTTAAGAAAAGCAGAGCCATTAAAAGACTCAAGGACATATACAGCAGAGCGGACAGAGAAGGAAGATTCGGTGACTGGAATGCAAAATGAGAAGAAAGAAGCTTTTTTGTTTCTGGTAACCCTTATATCGGATTACCCAAAGTACAGAATAGTGGGCTTGCTGTTGGAAAGGGGCAGACTTTCTCTCAAGGAGTTTGAGGAGGAAAGCGGAATCAGCTGCCATGTACTGCAGAAAATCCTGAACCGGTGGGTCAAGGAAGGAATTGTCATCCGGCATTCCCGGGAAAAGGGCGGTGCTGCTGTGTACAGTCTGAATGCGCCCCTGCTCCGGGAGACGCTTTCTTATGATGGGCACGGCCTCTGAGAGCGGGGAAGGTTGCTTCAAATCTCCTTTTTTGGTACAATAAAGCAGTAATTTAAGCAGCAGGAAAGAGGATTTTTTTGAAGGAAAGTACGATCCCTGTTTCCAGGGAGGAAATAGAAAAACAATACAGATATATGACAGAAATCCGGGAAATGAACCGGATCTTTACCTGCGAGACCGGCAGCAGACCTTTAGGCTGTATACGGAATTTTGGCTGTCAGATGAATGAGCACGATTCTGAGAAAATAGCCGGTATGCTGGAAGAAATGGGATATGAGCTGGCGCCTTGGGAGGCGCACGCACCCGAAACCTTTCAGCTGGTGCTGTTCAATACCTGCTGTGTCCGTGAAAACGCAGAGGAAAAAGTGCTTGGACATTTAGGCGCTTTGAAGGCCGCGAAACTCCTGAATCCGGAGCTGCTGATCTGTGTGTGCGGCTGTATGACGGAGCAGCCCCATATCGTAGAAACCATTAAGAAAAAGTATAAAAATGTTGATCTGGTATTCGGTACACAGAATTTGCACACTTTTCCGGAGCTTTTGCTGGAGTGCCGCAGAAAGTGTATAGCTGTGTATAATACGGAGCATTTGGAAGGCCGGGTAGCAGAGGGGCTCCCCATTCGGCGGGCAGATCACTTCAAGGCCTGGGTAACGGTTATGTATGGCTGCAATAATTTCTGCTCATACTGTATTGTGCCTTATGTACGGGGAAGAGAGAGAAGCCGGGACAGTCGGGATATTTTGCGGGAGGTCCGGGCGCTGGAGGCAGACGGGATTCAAGAAATTACACTGCTGGGACAGAATGTGAACTCCTATGGGCAGGACAGGTCCCGGGCGCTGTCCTTTGCAGAGCTGCTGGAGGCAATCTGCCGCGAGACCTCTATTCCGAGGATTCGTTTTATGACTTCTCATCCTAAGGATTTGTCAGAGGACCTGATACAGGTAATGGCAGATCAGCCTCAGATATGCAGACAGCTGCATCTTCCGGTGCAGTCGGGCAGTACTGCGCTTTTAGAGAAAATGAACCGCCATTATACAGCGGAGCAGTATCTGAAGCTGGTAGAGCGGTTAAGAGCAAAGATTCCGGATATTGCCCTTTCAACAGATGTGATTGTAGGCTTTCCCGGTGAGACGGAGAAGGATTTCCAGGCGACGCTGGATTTAATGGCGCAGGTCAGGTATGATATGGCCTTTACCTTTCTCTATTCAAAGCGGCAGGGGACCCCGGCGGCCCGGTGGGAGAATCAGGTTCCGGAGGAAGTGGCTAAGGAACGGTTTGAACGGCTTCTCGCTCTGCAGAACCGTATTGACCGGGAGATTAATGAGACCTTTGTGGGCCGTACGGTTCAGGTATTGGCGGAGGGCCGCAGCAGAACCAATCCGGCCCGGTATACCGGACGGACTACGGGCAATAAGATTGTAAATTTTACCGGGGACAGAGATGCTGCCGGTGAGATAATCGAAGTTGAAATCCACGAGGCGGCCACATGGTCCCTGAGCGGCAAAATGAAATAAAAGGAGATAGGGAAATGGATTATGTAGAGGCAGCAACCCAGTTGGGTCAGGCGATTGCCGAGAGCGGAGAATTTTTACACTGGAGAGAAAGTGAGAGCGCCGTACTGGCAGATGAAAAGGCGCAGACTCTGATCCGGGAGTTCAGAGAGCTTCAGACGGAGATGGTGAAGGCGTCCGGTAGAGAGGATATTACGAAAGAAGGTCTGGAGAACGTAAGAGATACCTTGCTTTCTAAGCAGAATGAGCTGAATGCTTATGAGATAACAAAGCAGTATTTTGATGCTCGTCAGGGCTTTGAAATCATGATGAAAACGGTAAATGAAATTTTACAGTATTATATAGACGGACAGTTAGGAGGATCGTGCGGCGGAGACTGCCATTCCTGCGGCGGCTGCCATTAAATTAAATCAGGGGAGAGCGGCGCTTTGCCATAGATGCGGTAACAGGGGAGCATAGATTCGGAGGTGTGTTTGAATGGGCGAGCTTACGCCAATGATGCGGCAGTATTTGGAAATTAAAGAAAAGAGTAAGGACTGTATTCTGTTTTTCCGGCTGGGAGACTTTTATGAAATGTTTTTTGAGGATGCGGAAATTGCAGCCAGAGAGCTGGAACTGGTCCTAACCGGAAGAGACTGCGGTTTGGAGAAAAGAGCGCCTATGTGCGGCGTCCCTTATCATGCGGCCCTTTCCTATATCAGCCGTTTAATTGCCAGAGGCTATAAAGTGGCAGTGTGTGAGCAGCTGGAGGATCCTTCTGCGGCTGTGGGCATTGTCAAACGGGATATTATTAAAATTTATACGCCGGGCACGGTTACAGACGAACAGATGCTCAGCAAGAACACCAATAATTTTATTTTGTCTGTCTACTGTATCCGGGGACTTTACGGCGTGGCGGCAGCGGATATTTCCACAGGAGAGCTGCACTGTACCTCCCTTACAATAGGAAATACTCTGAACCGGCTGCTGGATGAAACTGCCAAGTTTAACCCCTCTGAAATTATTGTGAATTCCGATGCGGAGCAAAAAGAGGAGCTGGCCAAGAGACTTGCCGCTATTACAGGGGCCTATGTAGGCTTTGTGGAGGGGGAACGGTTCGATTATTCAAAGGCAAAGGCGTTGGTGCTTCCCCATACGGAAAAGGGACAGAAGCTGTCTGAATATGATATCTCGGTGAACGCGGCCGGTGCTTTGCTGGCCTATATGACTGAGACGCAGAAGACTTCTCTGGATCATATACTGAAAATTGACTTTTACCGGGCAGATGAGTTTATGTCCATTGACGCGGCTTCCCGCCGCAATCTGGAAATTACAGAGACTCTCAGGGAAAAGGCGAGAAAGGGCTCCTTGCTCTGGGTTTTGGATAAAACGGAGACCTCTATGGGAGGCAGACTGCTGCGCCAGTGGATTGAGCAGCCTTTGATTGATGCGGAGGCCATTGGGGAACGCCATGGCGGTGTGGCGGAGCTGAAGGAGAAATTTATGCTCCGAAGTCAGCTCAGAGAGCTTTTGAGCGGTGTATACGATATAGAGCGGCTGACTGCCAAAGCAGTGTTGGGCTCCATGAATGCAAGAGATATGGTATCTTTGCGTCAATCCCTGAGCCAGATCCCCTATATCAAGAAGGTACTGGCCGACTGTACTTCCGTCCTCTCCGATAAAATCTATGAAGGCTTGGATGAGCTCACAGATATCTGCAGCCTGATAACTCAGGCGATTGCCGATGATCCGCCCCTTTTACTGACAGGAGGAGGGCTGATTCGGGCGGGCTTCCATGAAGAAGTAGACCAGTGCCGCTATGTAGCGCAGAACGGAAAAGACTGGTTGACAGAGCTGGAGCAGAAGGAACGGGAGCTTACAGGCATTAAGAATCTCAAGATTGGCTACAACAAAGTATTTGGCTATTACATAGAGGTGTCAAAATCCAATTTGGCTCAGGTCCCCGAACGATACATACGCAAACAGACGCTTACCAATAACGAGCGGTATATTACAGAGGAGCTCAAAAGTATGGAGGATTCTATTCTGGGTTCCGAGGACCGGCTTGTTAAGCTGGAATATGAGATCTTTGTAAAAGTACGGGAGACCGTGGCGGCTCAGGTTTCCCGACTCAAGCAGACAGCCCATATGCTTTCTGCTATTGATGTTCTGGCATCGTTTGCGGAGGTAGCAGACAGAGAAAATTACTGCTGCCCAGAAATGGACAACGGAACTGAAATTGTAATCAGGGAGGGCAGACATCCTGTTGTAGAAAAAATGGTGGGCGCCGGAGAATATGTGGCAAACGATGTATTTTTAGATACAGGAGAGAATAGCCTGCTAGTTATTACCGGACCTAACATGGCCGGTAAGTCTACCTATATGAGACAGACAGCCCTGGCTGTGCTGATGGCTCAGGCCGGCAGCTTTGTGCCGGCGGCTTCTGCCAAAATTGGTATTGTGGACAAGCTTTTTACCCGGGTCGGCGCCTCGGATGATCTGGCGTCTGGACAGAGTACCTTTATGGTAGAAATGAGTGAGGTGGCCAATATCCTTCTGAATGCTACCCCCCGCAGCCTGCTGATACTGGATGAAATCGGAAGGGGCACCAGTACCTTTGACGGGCTCAGCATTGCCTGGTCGGTATTGGAATATGTGATTCATCAGCTGGGCAGCCGGACCATGTTTGCGACGCACTACCATGAGCTGACGGAGCTGGAGGGAAAAATCCCGGGAGTTAAAAATTACTGTGTATCGATTCATAAAAACGGAGATGAGATTGTATTTCTGCGCAAGGTAAAGCGAGGCGGCGCTGACGGAAGCTACGGAATATCTGTCGCCGCTCTGGCGGGGATTCCTAAAGCGGTGACCATTCGGGCAAAGGAGATTCTGACCGCCCTGGAGGAACAGGATATCAGCAGGAAAGAACGGAACAATACTAGACATAAAAATACTGCCTCCCGGAATGGACGGGGCCAGATTGACCTGTTTCAGTACGCGGTGACGCAGGCTTCACAGGATGAAATTCTGGAAGAATTAAAGACCTTGGATGTCCAGGCCATTACGCCCATAGAGGCGATGAATGTCCTGTATTCCTTAAAGCAGAAGGCGCTGCAGAGAAAGTAGAGGTGCGATATGGGACAGATTGTATTATTAGATGAGCTCACCACCTGTAAAATTGCGGCGGGAGAGGTAATTGAGAGACCCGCTTCGGTGGTAAAAGAAATGGTAGAGAATTCTATTGATGCAGGCGCTACTTCTGTTTCAGTAGAAATCAGAGCGGGCGGTATTAAATATATTCGTATTAGCGACAATGGCTGCGGCATTGCCCAAGACGATGCCGTGCTTGCTTTTGATAAACATGCTACCAGCAAGATTCGATGTGCTGACGATTTAGAGACTGTGACCACGCTGGGGTTTCGCGGTGAGGCACTGGCCAGCATTGCTGCAGTCAGTGATGTAGAGCTGATTTCCCGGCCTCGGGGCGCTGAGTCGGCGGTCTATGTACACATTGCCGGGGGAAAGGTATTGGAAAAAGGTAGCAGAGGGGGAGCTGAAGGAACGACCTTCGTGGTGAGAGAGCTTTTCTATAATACGCCGGCCCGTTATAAATTTTTGAAAAAGGACAGTACAGAGGCCGGCTATGTATGTGATGTACTACAGAAGCTGGCATTGGCGCATCCGGAGGTAGCGGTTCAGCTGATCAGCGGAGGGGCGGAGCTGCTGAGAACGCCCGGAAACGGAGAGCTGAAGAGTACGATCTACAGCATCTACGGCAGAAAGGTTGCGGATGCCCTTCGGGAGGTACAGTATCAGCAAAACGGTATTCAGATATCCGGCTATATCGGCGTAGGCGATGCTACCAGCGGTAATCGCTCCAGGCAGATTTTTTTTGTAAATGGCAGATGTATTAAATCCAGGGCGCTGACGGCGGCACTGGACGAAGGCTGCAAAACAATGGTTATGAAAGGCCGTTTTGCCTTTGCCGTTTTGTCCGTCAATGTGAGCCCCTATATGGTGGATGTCAATGTTCATCCTGCGAAGACAGAAGTGCGTTTTTCTGACGAAGGCGCTATTTTCCGGGCGTTGGTCAAGGCAATTCCCTATACAGATATTTCTCATTCCTATGAAGGAGGGGGCGCGGAGCCTCAGGCGATATTTGAAGAACGCCGGCTTTCCCCTTCTGAGCTCCTTTTTTCTTTCCCGTCTCCTGTGTCTGAGAAGGAAGCGCCTTTTTTAAAGCCTGCGCTGTCTTCGGTTAAGAAGCCATGGGAATTTGAAAAAGAAAAGCCAATCTTGGAGGAGCCCCGATTGGAGGAAGGGACTTTTGAGACAGAGCAGATCCTGCCCGCAGATCCTCCAAACCTGTCCCCCTCAGCGTCCTGCTCTGCGGTAAAAGAGGAGCGGCCGAGTATTCCGGTGCAGCCAGAGCCCCGTAAGATTTTAAATCCCTTTTATATAGACGCCCGGGTGGTGGGACAGGTACTCAATACTTATATTGTACTGGAGTACAGACAGTCTGTTTACTTATTGGATCAGCATGCAGCGCACGAGCGCCTGATGTATGAAAGGCTGTTGGAGGCCTCCAGGAAAAATCTGCGCCTGCCTTCTCAGATCCTATTGCCCCCCGTTACTGTCCGCCTGCCTCCTGGGGAGCTGAGCGCCTATGAAACTGCGGCGGATAAGATTGGCGGGCTGGGCTTTAAAATAGAGCTTTTTGGAAGGGATTCTATCATTATCCGGGCTGTGCCTGCCGTAATGGCGGGCCAGGATATTGTGGGAGCGGTAGAGGCTTTGCTGGACAGAGGAGAGAATGTCGGTCCCGAGGAGCTTTTAAATGAGGAACGGCTCCATACCGTTGCCTGTAAGGCGGCTGTCAAGGGAAATAATGCTCTTACTGCAGAGGAGATTCTGCAGCTGTTGCAGGATTTGGCGGTAACCGATCAGCCGGGCACCTGTCCCCATGGAAGACCTCTGGTAGTGGAGATCAGTAAAAATGACATTGAAAAAAAGTTTAAACGGATACTGTGAAACTATAGAGCCAATCCGGGCACTTGTGATTACAGGGCCGACTGCCTCTGGAAAAACGGCAGTTTCTCTGGAAATTGCAAAGGCAGTAAACGGTGAAATTCTATCCTGTGATTCTATGCAGGTCTACCGGCATATGGATATTGGAACGGCTAAAGCTACTGCGGAGGAGCAAAGTCAGGTTCCCCACCATCTAATTGATATCGTAGAGCCCTGGGAGGAATTTTGTGTAGCAGATTACTGTGAGGCAGCCAAGGCAGCTGCTTGTCAGGTTGCTTCGGCCGGAAAGCTTCCCATTTTTGTAGGGGGTACAGGCCTGTATGTGACTTCTCTCATAGAGGGCTATTCTTATAAGGAGACGGCTTCCTCTGACCCTGCGCTTTCCGAAGAGCTGAGACGTACAGCGGCCACGCAGGAGGGGGTGGATTCCCTCTATGCCTATCTGGCTGAAAAGGATCCTCTTGCCGCGGAAAAAATTCATAGAAACAACACCAAGCGGCTGCTCCGGGCTGTAGAGCTGTATCGGCTTACTGGACAGACACAGCAGGAAAGAAACAGAGCGTCGAAGCAGGCCGGTTCTTTTCTGCGGGCGCAGGTGTTTGCCGTTGAAACAGAAAGGCAAGCACTGTGTGAACGGATCAATCGCCGGGTGGATCAAATGATGGAGGATGGCCTGATTGAAGAGGTCAGGGAGGTGACGGAGCTGTGCAGGCTTCATGGGCAGACACTGTCTAGGACAGCCGCACAGGCAATCGGCTACAAAGAAACACTTGCTTATTTACGGGGTGAAATGGGCCGGGAAGAACTGGCAGAGGCAATCAAAAAAGCAACCAGAAAATATGCCAAAAGGCAAATGACCTGGCTGCGTAAATGGCCGTGGGTAAAATGGATTCAACAGCAGAAAAAAACCGACATGGTTTCTGCTATTTTGTCACATCTTTCGGAAAACGCCGACTACCTTTCCGAGAATAATTAATTCTTTGGTATAAATTGCTTTCAGACAGCGGTTTTCCGGCTGCAGACGGAAACAGTCCCGCTCTTTATAAAACGTCTTTACAGTGGCTTCCTCTCCGATCAAAGCGACAATGACTTCACCGTCCTTTGCCGCAGACTGGCGCTGCACCAGTACATAGTCACCGTCTAAAATACCGATTTCAATCATACTGTCGCCCTGTACCTTCAGCATAAATACCTCGTGGCCGGGGGCAAAATCGCTGGGGATCGGGAATGTTCTTTCCTGATTTTCAGTGGCCAGTATGGGAGAGCCTGCGGCAACCTTTCCAATAACGGGGACATTGATCACCGTATCCTCAGGCGCATTTTTGTCAACATAGGCAGAGGCGATGCTTCGGG
>CABQMV010000065.1 GCA_902465325.1 uncultured Oscillospiraceae bacterium | reverse complement strand
AGTTCCTTCAGCTCCTCTGCCGTTCTGGCAATCCCGCCGCAGGGCTGATCCCCCAGAAAATCTCTCAGCTGGCCAAAAACCTCAGTAATAACGCCCCATATATCCCTTCCGCCAGCCGGCCCCAATTCCAGCCGCTCCTGTATTTTGAGAGAATCCAGAAACCGGCACAGGGACAGCAGCGCGTCTCTGTACGTTTTACTGCCCCGCAGCTCCTCGTATAGACAATTCATTTTACTCATAAAGCCTGTCCGGAGAGCTTCGCACTCCGGGTCGGGAACGGGCTTTTCCCATCCGGTCTTCCCCTTTAATCCAACTGCCAGCACATAGTTCTCCAGTCGATCCAGCACAGGCTTTTCTGCCGGATAGTAGCCTGACTTTAAAAAGCTGAACACACTGTCGTACCGCCACCCTCCGGCAATAATATCCAAGGCATCCAGGATACAGGAAGTCAGAGGATGTCTGTCCAAGCTCATTCTTTCATCCATAAAATAGGAAATTCCCATGAGAGGATAGATGGCACTGATTACATTTTTGTAGAGCGACAGATCCCGGACTGTCACTGAAATATCACAAAACCGCAGTCCCTCTTCAGAGCAGAGCCGCTGTATTTCCAGAGCGGAATTGTATACCTCCTGATGAATGTCCGTACATTTTCGAATCTGTATATTTCGGGGAACCTCCTCACAGGGCACACAGGGATACCGGCTGAACTCTCTCTCCAGAACTGCCAGGGCAGAATTGTCCAAAAAACGGGGCAAAGGCTTTGGAGCCAAATAGTTTCTCTTGCAGCCGCAGCCTGCCCGGTCTCCAATCTCCGACAGCTGCCTGGCAGTAAAATGTACCCCTCTGAAAATTTGCTCTGCCTGCTCATCCGCCGGCAGACACACGTTTACTGCATTACACTGGAGCACCAGACAATCTATAATCTCCAGCTCCAGCGTGGTAAAGCCGGTAAATTCATCAATCCAAAAGACAGCATTCTGAAAAGGCCTTTCCGACTCCAGCTTTTCTATCAGCAGGCTGTGCATATCCAGCTCATCCATATATTCTGCGCTCAGCAGCTGTTTATAGCAGCTGTATACTAGAGACAGCTCTCTGAGCTTGACAGTCAGCTCGCCGCTCTGCCCGTCGGACGGCATAGCTTCCCACGCCCGGGTCAGCTGCTCCGGGCCAATACCGTAACGCACCAGTTCCGTTATAAAGCCCATTATTTTCTCTGTATCCCAGATATTCCGGGAGAAATCCCTGTAATACTCCAGCTGCTTCCGGCACAGGTGAAAGGCATGAGACAACACCATACTTCTGCCCGCCAAATTCAATATTTTTTTGTGAACGCCTCCGTACTGATTCAACACCCGATGGGTAAGCCGCTTAAAGCTAAGTACCTCATTATTCAATAGGCCGCCGGAGGGAATAGCCTCTAGCAGTCTTCGCTCAGCCTGTACAGCAAACTGCTCCGGTACAATGAGAAAAACCGGATTTCCCGGATTCTCACTGCAGATCCCTGCAATTTCTTCAATACATAGCCGACTCTTTCCCGCGCCAGCTCTTCCGGTAATTAGATTCAGTTCCATTTCGGTTTATACAGACTTCGATTCTCCAGAGACCAGATTCTTTCACTGAAGCCGCCGGGCTCACAGCTCTCATAAGCTTTGTTCATATCATACATTCTGGCATCCATAATATCCAGGTAGTGCAGCAGCTCTCCCTCTGGAAGCATAGGGTGTTTGGGGCTGCCGTATTCAGGCTCATAATGGTGGGAGAGAATCATATGCTCCAGAACCATTGCCTTTTCGCTGTTAAAGCCAGTCGCCTTTGCCGCCTCATCCAGCATCGTAATTCCCTGAACCAGGTGGCCCAGCAGCTTGCCTCCCGCCGTGTAATCGCTTACCAGGCCAAGAGAAGTGGCTTCCATCTCCTTCAGCTTTCCTATGTCGTGGAGAATAACGCCCGCATACAGTAAATCCCTGTTTACAAAAGAATATACCTGTGCCAGCCTCTTTGCCGCCTTCAGCATGGTCCCCGTATGATACAGTAGGCCGTCCCGCACAGCGTGATGGTTTTTTTTGGCCGCCGGAAAATGCAGCAGAAGCTCCTTATACTGATTCAGAATATAGGCGACAAAATCCGCCATCTCCCTGTCTGTCATCTCTGCCAAAGTATCTAAAATGTACTGGTACATTTCCTCTGCCCGCACCGGCGCAGAAGGAATGTAGTCCTCAACAGCAAAGGCGTCCGTTTCATTGGTTCTGCGTATAAGGTCCAGCTTAAACTGAGGCTGCCCCTGCCAGTCCAGTACGGTACCTCTGGCCTTCACAATTACCCCCGCCGGAAACCGTCTTGGGTTATCCTCATCTGAATCCCACAGCTTCGCATTGATATCCCCCGTATTATCGGAAAAGGTAAAATTCATATAGCGGTTATTGGTGGTCGTCTGTTTCATTTCCGACTCTCTAATATAAAAAAAGCCCTGAACAGTATCTCCGGCCTTGAAATCCTTAATTTTCTTTTCTCTGATCTCCGGCATACAGTAAGCATCCTCTTTCTGCATAATTTTCTGTTGGTAAAAAGTATAGCACATACGCCATATCCCAGCAAGTGTTTTACTTTTAAAAGGGAATGTGATACACTTTGAAAAGCAGAAAGAAACCAGAGTATACATTATAATACACCAACAAGGGAGGCAAACCAGAAGTGACTTGTCCCGATCTGCCTAAAAGCCGGATTCTCTCCTCAGAGCTGCCCATAAAAGGGCTGAAAAGAGATTACACCCTTCTCCATATTACAGACGTCCATATGACCCTGATTGAGGAAACCCAGAGCGCCCAGAGAAAGGACACTGCCAGAGACAGAGGAAACGTGCTGTTTACAGAAGACGGTATTCCGGCCCATGAAAGATTTGCCGCTTTCTTCTCTTATGCAGAGGCCATTGGCGCGGACCTGATTCTGATGACCGGAGATATTATTGATATGCCGTCCCAGAAAAATATAGATTTTCTGAAAAAAATGATCCGAACCTCTCCTGTAAAAACCTTTTATGTAGTAGGCAATCACGACTGGAGTTTTTTGGACGCCTATCATTCTCCTGAAGCGAAGCGCAGATACCTGCCCGCATTCTCAGATATTTCCGGAGGGGACACCTCCTTTCATTTTTTAGAATTCGATGATTTTATTCTAGCCGGTCTGGACAACAGCACCGATACATTTACAAAAGAACAGCTGGCCAGAACAAAGGCTCTGTTTCTAAAGGGAAAGCCCCTTCTTCTGGCTGTCCATGTACCCATTTCCTCCCCGCTGCTGGCACAAAAATCCAGGGAAATCTGGAATGGCCGTAATCTGTGTCTGGGATCCGACGGGATCCGCTGCGAAGCAACCGACGCCTTTTTAAAGAGCGTGCTCCATCCGTCCTCCCCCATGGCCGCAGTAATTGCAGGCCACCTGCATCTGTGCTGCCAAGAAGAAATTGCGCCGGGCATTTCGCAGCTGGTAACGTCCGAAGGCTATAACGGAACCTGTAGGAGAATCACCCTGAAAGCCATCCGCTAGATCTGAGCAATACAGCTGCAGAAGGAATTCATTTTTCCCAAAGCAACGCCAGCTTTTCCGTCCTTTTTCAGCGCCAGCAAAGGCACATATTCTCTGGTATGATCTGTCCCCCTGAAAGCAGGATCACAGCCGTGGTCAGCAGTGACTACCAGCTTATCGCCTGTGCAGCACAGACCGTACAGATTCTCCAGAAAAACAGAAATCCGTTGAATTTCCCGGCAGTAGCCTGCCGGATCCCGCCTGTGCCCATACTCCATATCTGTATCTATAAGATTAATAAAAATCAGTTCTTTCGCCGCCGGATCTGTCTGCGGTTGGGAAGCAAGCTCCAGCACCCTGGCAAAACAGGCAGAATTGCCCTTGTCCGGATAGTTTCTGTCGATGCCCTCTCCATTAAAAATATCCCCGATCTTCCCTACACCGGTTACGGTCCAGCCTTCTGTGTGCATTTTACCCTCTATCCAGCACGGCCCCGGCTTTTCAATACTGTAATCGTGTCGGAAGGCTGTACGGGTATAGCCGCTCACCGGGTCTCCAACAAAGGGTCTGGCAATTACCCGACCCACCTGATAGGCATCACATAGAATCCTGGCCTCCCGGCAGATCCGATACAGCTCCTCTAACGGAACGGCCTCCTGATGTGCCGCCAGCTGAAGCACAGAATCTGCGGAGGTATACGCAATGATGGCTCTGCGCTCATAGGCCTCTTCGCCCAGCTCTTGAATAATCTGCGTTCCGGAGGCTGCCCGGTTTCCCAATACCGGCCGTCCGGCCGCCTGCTCCAGCTGCTTCATAAAATCCTCTGGGAAAGACGGATAAGCCGGCGGAAAAGTTCGAAGCTCCATAGCCGTCACAAGCCCTGCCAACTCCCAATGGCCAGTCAGAGTGTCCTTGCCGGGCCCCTCTTTCTGTAAAATACCATAAGAGGCCAGCGGATACTGTACTGCGGGACACCCTTCCGGTTCAAAGCCTGCCAGAGCCGCCGCATTTCCCAAACCCATTTTCCCCAGAAAAGACCATTTGGGACCGGCCACCGCCTGGGAAGCATGCAGCATGGTGTTGGCGCCCTCATCGCCGAAACGGTGAGCCACAGGGTCCGCCCCGGCTCCAAAGCTGTCGATTACGATAAGATACGCTCGCATAATGTCCGCCCTCTTTCATATAATTCCTGCTCAACCTCCGGAGAAACGTGAAAGGCAAATAATTTGTTCTGAGGAGCTGTGCATATGTAGTCATAGGCCGCCCTAGTCCCGGATTGCAGATTCAGCGTACGGAAAGGATCCATCGCCTGTAAATCAGTAATCATCCCCTGTATGCTGAGCAGCCGGATAAAAAATACAGCTTCAACAAGCCGGGGACTCCTTTTCTTCTGCTCCAAAAAGGAAAGTGCCTTTAGAAGAAGATCCAGCGTTTCCGGATCCGGCAGCTCCTCCTGTATCACTTTCAGCGTAATCCTAGCAATCTCAGAGGCCCCTGTCAAGATATCCAGGTCTTCTCTGAGTCCATAAAAAGAAGATAAAATCTCGGCGCCGCGCAGCACATACAGAGAGCGTCCCTTGATTAATTCCATATCACTGTAGGCAAAAACGGAGGCTGCCGCAAGAAAGCGGCTGCCCGGCTTTTTGGCTCCCTTGGCCACCACACTGATCCGTCCCTGCTCCCCGGAAAATACAGTCAGCAGTTTATCCGCCTCGCCCAACGGCATTTCCCGCAGTACGATTCCTTTCATTTTCGGTATCCCAGCTCCCTGAGCATCCCATCACTGTTTCGCCAGTCTTCCTTTACCTTGACCCATAATTTTAAATTGACTTTACTGCCAATCAGCTTTTCCATATCATGCCGGGCTACACTGCCGATCCGCTTCAGCATAGCCCCTTCCTTTCCAATGAGAATACCCTTGTGACTGGCCTTCTCACAGTATATATTAGCCTCTATATGGCAGGTAGGACTGCGCCTGGAGGGCTCTTTAAACAGGATGATCTCAATTCCTGTCCCATGGGGAACCTCCTCATTGGTAAAGCGCAGAATTTTCTCCCGTATAATTTCCGTGCAAATCTCTTTTACAGTACTGTCTGTTATGATTTCTTCGTCATAGTACCGGGGACCCTCCGGCATTACATCTCTGACCTGCTTCAGAAGCAGCTCCACGCCGTCGTTTTTCAGAGCAGATATGGGAACAATATCCTGAAAGGACATTTCTTCTGTCAGCTGCTGAATAATCCCCAGAAGGTTCTCCTTTGGAACGGTATCAATCTTATTGATCGCCAAGAAAACCGGTGTATTCTCTATCTTTTTCAAAAGCTCCAGGATCCTGCGGTCTCCCTGAGAAATCTGACTGTCCGCCGCATCATACAAATAGATAATGGCATCTACCGCTTCCATTCCGCTCACTGCTGTATCTACCATATACTCGCCCAGCTTTGTCCTGGGACTGTGAATCCCCGGCGTATCAATAAAAATCATCTGATACCCCTTCCCGTTCACAATTGCCTTCAAATTGGTCCTGGTAGTCTGGGGCTTGGGAGACGTAATGGCTACCTTTTCCCCTATCAGCTGATTAATCAGCGTGGATTTCCCCGCATTGGGACGGCCTACAACTGTTACAAAACCCGATCTCATACGCTCAGATCTACCTCCTTTAATATTTTTTCAGCAGTTTCCATCATACGCAATTCCTCCTGCTGCTCCATATGGTCAAATCCTCTCAAATGAAGATAGCCGTGGCAGGTGAGAAACGCTAATTCCCTCTCCGTACTGTGGCCATACTCCTCCGCCTGGGATGCGACCCGGTCTGCAGACAAGAAAATATCACCCAGCAAAAGGCAGCCTGAATCCGGATCCAGATCCAGCGGATTTACCTGACCTATTCCTTCTTTATGATTCAGCAGAGGAAAGGAAAGCACGTCCGTCGGCCGGTCTATATCCCGGTATTCCTTATTGATCCGCCGAATCTCACTGTCATTGGTAAGACAGACAAATACCGCCTGCGGCGGATCTCCGGGCAGCTTCGGCAAAATACGCGCTCCGGCTTCTAATACCCTTTGAATTAGTAAGCGGCACCGTTCACCGGTAAAATCAAATTTTGACGGAGGATTCTTAAATCCCTCTGTAATTTCTATTTCAGCTTTCATGTTTCCCTGCCTTCCGCGACTCAAATTTTTCATAAGCCTTTATAATCTTCTGTACCAGCTCATGCCGGACAACATCTCTTTCCGTAAGCTCTATAAAGGCGATGCCGGGGATATCCTTTAAAATACTCCTAACGGATTTCAGTCCGGAACGCTTGTCCGGCGGCAGATCGATCTGCGTCACATCCCCTGTCACTACAGCCCTGGATCCCTGTCCAATTCGGGTAAGGAACATCTTCAGCTGTTCGTGAGTGGTATTTTGCGCTTCATCCAATATAATATAGGCATCGTCTAGGGTACGGCCACGCATATAGGCCAGCGGCGCAATCTCGATAGCTCCCCGCTCAAAATTCCTGGCGTAGCTCTCCATTCCCATAATATCGTACAGGGCATCATACAAAGGTCTCAGATAGGGATCTACCTTATTCTGCAGATCTCCGGGCAGAAAGCCCAGCTTTTCTCCCGCTTCCACAGCAGGCCTTGTCAGAATAATTCTGGATACCTCGTGATTCTTAAAGGCAGTAACCGCCATCGCCACTGCCAGATAGGTCTTTCCCGTCCCCGCAGGCCCAATTCCAAAAGTCACGGAATTCTCCTTCATCGCTTCTATATATTTTTTCTGTCCTGCTGTTTTCGCTTTTAGCTGCCGGCCCTTTGCCGTCATACAAATAACATCAGCAGAATAGCTCCGTACCACCTGCAGGCTGCCCTCAGCCGCCAAATCAGTAAAATATCCCACCATCTGCCGGGAAATCAGTTCTCCTGCTCCGGCCATTTCGAAAAGCTTCAGCAGTACATTTTCAGCCTGAATACAGCTTTCCTCCCGGTCTCCGCCTATGACGATCTCTCCGTCCCGCAGCATAATTTTCACCATAAATGCATCTTCAATAAGTGAAATATTGCTGTCGCCGTTTCCAAACACCTCCGGTGCCTGACTGACATTACTGGGATTAATAATTCTTTGAGGCAAATTGCTTCCTCCCTTGTCTGATTTAAGAATATTCTTAGTGTTCCCTATTATTTTACCATACTTTCAGACTGCTGCCCAGAGAAATTGCACTTTTTCAAATTTTAGATATGATTTTCTATATGGTTTAAACCGTCCCCCTATATTTATTCAACAGGCGCCAACACACCGATATCCTCCAGGCACTGGGCATCAGCTACAACCCGGTCTTCTTCAACGGTCAAAGACGTATCCAGTACCTGTGCATCCTCCGGTATCTCCTGGTTCAGCTGTGCAGAAGCCTTCTCCTTCGCCCATTTGAGAGCTTCCTCATATTCCATTTCTATCTGCTGCAATTGGGTTTCCTGATAAAATATTTTGCGGATTCCCAGGGGACCCTTACTAAAGTGATCCACATACATAACAGAACAGTTTTCAAATCCGGCTTTTCCCCAGAAAGGCCATTTTACCGAAAAGCCGGGAAGATATAAAATATACGAGCTGTCCTCTTTGCCGGTCTGTGTTACCTGGGTTCTGATATTTTCTATAGGAACAGATACAGTATAGGTGACCAGCGCCTGTATTTTGGCAGAAGCGTGAACGTTCATCTCCGGCGCCGAAGTAACAAAATCATCATTTAGATTCACTGTACCAGAAACCAACAGCTGACCCTTTTCTACAACATCTCCTGCCTGCACCTGTACCGTGCCCGCAGAGGGAATAATTTTACTGATTACACCTGCCTTTGACGCCACAATATGACAGGGGGTTTCCAATGGAATTTCTTCCTCCTCCCGGTAGAAGGTTCCGGAAGCCAGCTCTATCTTCAGGGTTGTCCCTATCCGTTCTACTCCCACCCAGGACAAAGTATCCTCCTGGGCCTTTAATAACGACTGCGCTAGTTTCTCTGTATCAAAGCTGGCAAAAAAGCTGCCGGGATGCACGCCCATTTCCATCAGGAGGCTTCGGGACACAGCCTGATCCGAGGCTTCCGCACCCGTTATCTGAACCTGCCAGACCACTGAGCCGAAATACACCAGCATAGCCAGGCAAAGAGGAACTCCCCAAAAAAGAACGCCTCGTTTCCGGTACCGATGAAGAGAGAGTCCCACGCCCCGGCGTTTCACCAGATGAACATGGCAGCCTGCCTTTCTGGCAATCTGACGCCCATGCTTTTTATAATCTCTGGCCGGAATATCTACGCGGAAGGCGTCAGCACTGATTCTTTTTGTCCTGCGGAGCCGGATCCCCCTGTGGGTACAGATGTTAAGAAATTTTACACCGGAGCAGCCTGTGATTTCCAGGGTAACCCAACCGTTTATACTTTTTATAATAAAGGCGCCGGCGGCGGCCAGTTCAGCTTTCATTGGTAAAATATCCTCCGAATATCCCCCTGTATGCGGATGCACTCATCAGAAATACCGGTAACTTCTAGGCCAAATCCTTCTACGCATAAAATGCCGACCTTCGTCATGACCTGTATCTGTTTTTCATCAAAAGAGCGCAGTCCTTTATGATTTACAATTTCGGTGGTACTCTTGCCGACGATGCGCACAGAAGGAATACTGCCCAGCATCTCTCCGGCAGCAGCTGTAAAAGACGAATCTATTAATGGATGTTTCACGGCTGCCCCCTTGAAGAAACCTGATACAAATCGTCGGGCGTTCCAAACTCATAGCCCAGCTTTCTGCTCTGATCAATAATGTCTCCCAGTGCCTGTGAATTATCGGAAGAAACTGCATGAAGCAGCAAGACTGCGCCGTTATGTAAATTATCGGTCACCATTTGCAGGGCGTGCTGCGGCCCCTGCTGTTTATGAACCAGCCAGTCCTGGTAGGCAAAGCTCCAAAAGAGGCACCGCATGGATAAATCCTGAGAAAGCTCTAACACCGTCTGATTGAATTCGCCCTTAGGAGGCCTGAGAAAACGCATATCCTTTCCAAATTTGTCCTTGAATTGACGGGAAAGCTCCAGAATCTCCTGCTCAGCCTTTGCCCTGGACACCTCCGTCAGAGAGGGATGGTTCATCGTATGGTTGCCCACTTCGTGACCCTCCTCTACCATCCTGCGCACAAGATCGCTTTCCGCTTCAAAAAAATCTCCGGTAATAAAAAAGATCGCTTTTACATTTTTACTTCTCAGCGTATCCAGTATTTGGGCGGTATAACCGTTTTCATATCCTTCATCAAAGGTCAGATAGATCTTCTTTTCACTGGCATCGCCCAGGTAGAGACCGTTATGCTGGCTCAGCAGTTCCTTTGCCTTACTGCCTACCTCCGGCGGTCTGCCGTCTGTTCCCCGTTTCAGACCCCAGCAAATCTTTGCCGAAGAAGCCGCTTCCATTTCTTCCGCTATTTCTTCTACATAAACAGGGCTGACTCCGCCGCCCTGCATAAAATGTCCCGCAATAGGAAATGCAAGTATGGCCATCAGCAAAAAAACAGCTGCAATGATGTAAAATTTTCTGGCAAACTCCATATATACCTCCCTGAAATAGTTATATCAGTATATATGCGAGCCCGGCAGGAACTATTCCTGAAAGAAGACAGCTGTCCCTTTACTGCTCCCCGTTTACTCCCGCATCTGTCCGTTGCCGTATATTACATATTTTACGGTGGTGAGAGCCTCCAGTCCCATGGGACCTCTGGCATGGAGCTTCTGCGTGCTTATGCCGATTTCGGCGCCCATCCCAAATTCAAACCCATCGGTAAAACGGGTAGAGGCGTTTACATATACCGCCGCCGCATCGATCTCGTTCAGAAAGCGCTGGGCGTTTTGATAGTCTCTGGTTATAATGGCTTCGGAATGTCCTGTATTATACCGATTAATATGAGAAATGGCCTCTTCAATAGAATCTACTGTTTTTACAGAAAGAACGGCGTCCAGATACTCTGTGCCCCAGTCCTCCTGGGAAGCCGGCAATATTCCTTCACACACGGCTCGGCTTCTCTCGTCCCCTCTGATTTCAACATCCTTTTCCCACAGTTTTCGGGCAATTACCGGTAGGGCCTCCGACAGTACGGAGGAATGGATCACCAGGGATTCGCAGGCATTACATACACCAAGCCTTTGTGTCTTGGCATTAAATATGATCTCAGCGGCCATAGGAATGTCCGCATATTCGTCTACATAAATATGGCAGTTTCCTGTTCCTGTTTCAATGACAGGAACAGTACTCTCTTGTACCACTGTTCTGATCAGCCCGCTGCCGCCTCGGGGAATCAGTACGTCCACATAGCCGTTGAGCTTCATAAGCCCCCTGGCAGTCTCTCGCCCGGTATCCTCAATCAAAAGAATGGCATCTGCAGGAAGACCTTCTCCCTCCAGGGCCTCCCGTATAATTTTTGTAATCGCTTTATTTGAGCGAATGGCATCGCTGCCGCCTCTGAGAATGACAGCATTGCCCGTTTTAAAACAGAGGGCAAAGGCATCTGCAGTCACATTGGGCCGGGACTCATAAATGATTCCAATAACCCCAATAGGGACCCGCTTCTTTCCAATCTGCAGGCC
>CABQMV010000064.1 GCA_902465325.1 uncultured Oscillospiraceae bacterium | reverse complement strand
ACTGGAAAATCTAAAACCTTTTCACTTGGCATTATGCCCTTGTAAAAAATAGTTTTCTATTTTTAAATATAAAAATATGCTTTTGGCATACTCCTTGGCCACCTGTCGAAAGACAAAGAAGCTGTTCCAAAACCTGCGGTTTTGAAACAGCTTCTTTAAAATTCAATCGAATCTATAAGCCTCTCAATTACTTCAGCTCAGCAAAGTATTTGATGGTACGAACCATCTGGCTTACATAAGAATTCTCATTGTCATACCAGGAAACTACCTGTACCAGGTTGTCCTGACCAACCATAGTCTGAGTAGCATCAAACAGAGAGCCGTATGTCATCCCCACGATATCGCTGGAAACAATCTCATCCTCATTGTAGCCGTAGGACTCATTGGCAGCAGCCTTCATAGCAGCATTAACTTCTTCCTTTGTTACACTCTTCTCTACAGTAGCTACCAAAATCGTAGTAGAACCGGTAGGAGTCGGAACACGCTGAGCAGAACCGATCAGCTTTCCGTTGAGTTCAGGAATAACCAGGCCGATAGCCTTAGCAGCGCCAGTGCTGTTAGGCACAATATTTACAGCGCCTGCACGGGATCTTCTCAGGTCTCCCTTTCTCTGAGGACCGTCCAGAATCATCTGGTCGCCTGTATAAGCGTGAATCGTGCTCATGATACCGGACTTGATTCCAGCCAGATCATTCAGAGCCTTTGCCATAGGAGCCAGGCAGTTGGTGGTACAGGAAGCCGCAGAAATAATATTGTCAGCCGGTGTCAGTGTATCGTGGTTTACATTAAATACAATGGTAGGCAGATCGTTTCCTGCAGGAGCAGAAATAACAACCTTCTTAGCGCCTGCCGCAATATGAGCAGAAGCCTTTTCCTTCGATGTATAGAAACCGGTACACTCTAATACAACATCTACGTCCAAAGCACCCCAGGGAAGATCCTTAGCGTCCTTCTCAGCGTAAATCTTTATGGTCTTTCCATCAACCGTGATAGAATCGTCTCCGTAAGAAACCTTATCTGCCAAAGCATACTTTCCCTGAGCGGAATCATACTTCAACAGATGCGCCAGCATCTTAGGACTAGTCAGATCGTTGATCGCAACAACCTCATATCCTGCCGCGCCAAACATCTGTCTGAACGCCAGACGGCCAATACGGCCAAAGCCATTAATAGCTACTTTTACTGCCATAATATTTAACCTCCAAAATAATTTTATTTTACCAAAGGCCATTATACCCTATCTTTGGTAAAAATTCAACATCTTTCCTCTCTGACCGTCAGAATTGACAGCAAGAAGCAATGCGGTCATATCCTGCTACTCCCAGGATTCCCTTTGGATCCGTCTGTCCGTTAAAAGGAAGCCTAGTCTCCTCCAGCTCTTCCAGGCAGGAAAGGCTGCCCTCCACATACATCCGAAGCCGCATAGCACCGGTATCCAACTGACAGAGCAGGCCGCCGTATCGGATATCCAGAATATCCCATCCAAAAGGCTTACAGTATTTCATCCATACATCCCTGTGTGCCAGCCTCACCTGTGATACCTGCTCCTTCATGGCTTCCATCTCCTGGGCCATATTCTTTAGGGCTGCTTTGTCGCCTTCCTCATAGGCGGCCTTCAGTCGGAGCCCCAAATTCCATTTCGCAGCACACAGCTTGGCCAGACGGGCCGGGAAAGTAAAAAGCCAGGCAAAGGGCTTTCCCGAATCAGCATACTGGAACAATTTCTCCGCATAGGTATTATAATGCTCAGAAAGCGCAAATAAATTCCCTATATTTTCTAAATCCTTATCGTACACCCCCATCATAGGATTGGAATACAGAACCGCCTTGGACGGATCCGCAGGACTGCACTGATAGGCACGTTCCTCTTTCAGCATATCAATCCTGGCCATATCCTGGAAGGCCGCCAGCTCCGCGCCGGTACAGCAGCGCAGCCGTTTAGCCAGCAGCTCCTCTGTCACCCTCTTGGTGTCTTTGCCGCAATAGCGGAATTCTGCATACAGCTGAATTCCCGGCAGACCGTTGAACCAGGAGGCCTCTTGTCCATTATCCCCCCACATAGTAACAATAACCTCAGAAATGCCCTTTTCAATACAGGCCTCTAGTGCCGGGACCGTAGAGGTCCAGGTCTGATAATACGGAGATACAGGCATTCCCCAGGTCCAGGAGCCGCCGGCAAACAGCACATGGTCAGAAAACTTCTTGTACTGTTCTATGGTACGGGCATAGATCTCCTTATCATGCTCATAATAGTTCCAGAACACAATGCCCATTCCATCCTCTTCCTTTACTCCTTCCCGCTCGTACATATGATAGTACATATCTCCCCACATCATAGGGACTCTGTCATACTTGGCAAGAATCTGCTTTACCCGGTCTAAATGCTGTTTTAATAGTACCGTGTTGGGGACATAGCCATGCCTCTCCAAATATTTTCCTCTGCCCACCCAGATAGCTTCGTCATAGCCTATATGGATCCGCTTTGTGGTAAAAGTTTCAGCACAGGACTGAATTGCCCGCTCCAGAAACTCATAGGTCTTCTCTTCGCCTACCAGCAGAGCATCCATAAAGTCCCCTATCGGCTCCGCCCATGGCCATTTCAGGGCATGGCCCAGATGGGCTGCCGTCTGAATACAGGGAATCAGCTCAATTCCCAGATCCATTGCATACCGGTCAATTTCCCTGAGCTCCTGCTGCGACAGTCTGCCCCGCATATAGCCAAAATAAGGCAGTCCCGGGATTTCATAAGTATCCTCTGTATACAGCATCATCATATCCAGCCCCATACACGCCAGGACCTCCAGCATTTCCTCCGCCCCCTTCACCGTAGGCACTGCATTTCTGGAGCAATCCAGCATAATACCGTCCATGGTAAAATTGCTGTCCTCCCACAGATCCACATCCTGCCCACTCTGGACAGCGGCCAAAAGCAGCGTCAGTGCCCGGAAAAAGTAACAGGGCTTCTGATAAGAAATCCGTCCTTTTCCGTCGGCACAGCAATAGGACAAAGCATGCTCTCCCCCATAAACTACATGGATGGAGTAGCCCTCTCCTTCGTCGTACACAGGGGTAAAGGCCAGCCGTCTCTGTAAAATGGCAATCCCCTTCTGAACCGCTTCATAATCTCCCTCAAACCGTATTTTCATAGCTTCCTCCTTATAGCAAATCAGAATCATACTCTCTCAGCGCCCCTGCTGTTTCCATATCCGGAAAATTCAGCTGACGCATAGCTTCAAACAGAACAACTGCCACTGAATTGGCCAAATTCAGGGAACGGAATCCCTCCCGCATGGGAATCCGGATACAGTGATCATAGTGACTAGCCAAAAGCGCCTCAGGAAGGCCTTTGGTCTCCTTCCCAAACACCAAATAGTCTTGATTGGTATAGACCACGTCGCAGTAACGCTTCCGGCCCTTTGTGGTGGCAAAATAGAAAGGCGGCATCAAACCGCCGTTTTCTTCGGCCGCCCCTGTCATGACCTCTTCAAAGCTGTCGTAATAGCAAATGTCTACAAAATGCCAATAATCCAGTCCCGCCCGCTTTAAATACCGGTCCTCCACAGAAAAGCCCAAAGGCTTTACCAAGTGCAGACGGGCATTGCAGCCCGCACAGGTACGCACAATATTTCCCGTATTCTGAGGGATTTCGGGCTCCACTAAAACAATATTCATTGCTGCCGGTTTCCTCCTTTTATCAACAATCGGTTTAAAAGCGGTTTCCTAATGGTAACGGCCTGAAAGGGGCACAGCTCCTGACAGCAGTAGCACCGGATACAGCCCTCCAGTTTCACACTGGCGCCCCGCTCCTTTGTTACAGTAATTACTTTCGCCGGACAGCACCGTTCGCACTCCCCGCAGCTTCGGCACTTCTTTGTGTGAAACACCGGTCTTGGCCTCAGCATGGCAGAAAACCAGCGGCCTCCCAATCCCTTTAAAAAATGAAGATTGGCAAACTGCTCATTATAGTTGACCCGAAAGCCTTTCACCATTGCCTGCTCCGGCCTCAGTCCCCCCATGTAGTCAATCCCAGAGGTATCTGCAGGACACAGGCCCCGGGAAATTGCGTTTCGAAATATGGGAACGCGCACCGGATCTACCCCTATAATTTTTAAGGCCGTAAGATCTGTGAGGAAACCGTCTCTTCCGGAAATCAGCAGCCCCATTTCTCTGGGATCGCCGGCTGTAGGTCCGTCACGCTCCATTCCGACTACCGCGTCAATAATATTCAGGGAAACCGGTACAGACAGATAAATATCAATAATCGCATTGGCAAATTCATCATAGTCCGACATTTTCATATGGTACTCGGCTTTCTTTAGGCCGGCTACCGCGCCAAACAGATTTTTAACCGCCCCGGTATATACCATCATTCCATGCGTTTTTAATTTAGAAATATTAATTACCGTATCCGCCTGGGCCAGCGGAGACAAAATGTCCAGGCTCTTCAAATACATTGCCCCGGGATTCTCTACCCTGGCCTCTCCCAGATCATAATTTAATTCCGCACCGCTGTCCAGGGCCGCCTGTTCCATTCCAGTCACCCTGTATATCCCCTTCAGAAAACGCTTCTCATACAATCCCCCGGGGCTCTCCGCAATTACCACCTTCGCCCCAGCCTCCCGGCAGAGTACAGCAGCCGCCCAAACCAGCGACGGATGAGTAGTGGCCGCTTCCTCAGGCTTCTTTTTCCCCACCAGGTTCGGCTTAATCACAATGGTCTTTCCCGGCGCAGCGAAGCGGCCAATGCCGCCATTTTTATTAAAAATTTCCCGAACCTTCTCTAATATAACCGGTCTGTCATAGGATGTGCATTTCTGTATCCATACCATACGCTCTATCTCATCATTTCTGTAAGCTTCCGGAGAGCCTGTCCCCGATGGCTTCTTAAATTTTTCTCCTCCGGCGTCATTTCCGCCACAGTCCTTTCCAACTCTTCTATGTACAGCACAGGGTCATAGCCAAAGCCATTTTCGCCCTTGGGCTCTCTGGCAATTCTCCCTGCCATACAGCCTGTTGCCGTCAGTTCTCTGCCCTCCCGGTTAATGGCAGTGACTGCGCATACGAAAGCGCCCTTTCTTTTCTCATCATCAATATGCTTCATTTCCTGCAGCAGCTTTTCAACATTGTCCCTGTCTGTAGCATTGTGTCCGTCCGTACTGGCATACCGGGCAGAGTAAATTCCCGGCGCACCGTTCAGCGCGTCTACACAAAGGCCGGAATCATCTGCTACAACCCAAAAATCACCCTCCGGTAAAGGGACTCCGCTCTCTATCAGCTCTGTCCGAATGGCCCTGGCCTTAATCGCCGCATTTTCCTGAAAAGTTGATCCCGTTTCCTCCGGATCGGAAACTGCCCCCAGCTGAGAGGCAGCATAAACAGAGCAGCCAAATATCTGTGCAAATTCCTTCAGCTTATTTTTATTATGTGTAGCAGCTATAATATACAATAGGATGTTCCTCCCTTTTACAAATATCAATTTAAACGCCTGTAAGCACCTTGCCCACAATCGCCCGCATATCCACCGGTCCCATCATGCGGCTGTCCTTGCTGTTATTCCGATTGTCTCCCATGACAAACAGAAAACCCTCCGGCACTGTTATAGAAGACTGCGCATACCGGTTTCTGTAGTCATTGTAATGGGGAGACTCCTCCTGATTGATATAGTCCTCTGTCAGCAGCTGGCCGTTTCGATATACCTGGTGGTCTGTAAACTCTATTACATCCCCCGGCACACCAATTACCCGTTTAATCCAGTAGCGCTCTTCCGTATCATGAATACCCAGCAGTTTCTGAGAAATAACATTGTATCGGAGAGAATCTTTAATGTGATCTATAAAATTAGAGGGCTCGTAGCCTTCATCAAAGCAGTGGGAGTCAAACACCACCACTTCTCCGAACTCCGGTTCTCCAAAAATATAGGGCAGCTTAGACAAAATTACCACCTGGCTCTGGTGCAGAGTAGGCGCCATAGATTCTCCATATATCATGCTTGTCCGCAGTAAATAGGTATTAATCAGCATAGCTGCCACAAAAGCAGCAAGGATTGTCAGAATCCAGGATATAACATTCTGCAGTTTGCTCTTCTGCTTCTTGGGCTTTTTAGAGGCCCTCTTTCCGGCATGAGGCTTTCCATCCTCATGCTCCAGATCCGGAAAAGCCTCCTCTCCCGGCATCGAATTATTTTCTTCATCCATGATTTATCAGTTCCTTTCGTACTTGATTCAAGGCATGAATCACACTTAGTGTTCTGACCCTTTCCCTATTTCCGCCGGGAAACCGATGCTTTGTGACCCACAGATGTTCCCGGAATTTTACTCCAATGAAGACGGTCCCTACAGGAAGCTCCTCTGTACCGCCTCCCGGCCCGGCAATTCCAGTAATAGACACACAGACATCTGCGCCGGAAAGCTTTTGAAGTCCCTGCGCCATTTCAGCAGCCACTGGACTGCTGTATACAGAATAGGCCTGCAAGGTTTCCTTTTTTACGCCCAGAAGCCGCATTTTCGCCTCTTCCGTATAGGTAACCGCCCCCATCACAAATACATCGGAAGCTCCGGGATGGGAAGTCATCACCTGAGCAAGCAATCCGCCTGTACAGGACTCGGCACAGGCCATTGTAAGCTGTCTTTCCCGCAGCAGCCGCATGACAGTTTCCTCAAGCTCCTCATTCTCCGACGTATACACGGCCTCCCCCAGAATTTCTCTGATTTGGGCTTCCGCAGCCTCCAGCAGCGCTTTCCCCTGTCCTCCGTCATCCTCTGCCGTCACCCGTATAGTAACAATACCGTCCTTGGCATAGGTGGCAAACGTAGGATTTGTCTGTCCGTCCACCAGGGATATAATTTTCTCCTCCACTAAGGATTCCCCTACCCCAACGACTCTCAAAAACCGAGACAGCAGAGGAACCTGGGCTCTGGCAGCAAAAAAGGGCAGCACACACTGCTCAAACATAGGATTCAGTTCCTTAGGAGGCCCAGGGAGCATAACCACAAACTGGCCTGCACCGGTGGGAATAATACAGCCCGGCGCAGTACCCATATCATTTTCCATAATGACAGCGCCCTCCGGAAAATAAGCCTGCCGGAAATTACTGTCCACCATGACCTTTCCATTGTCCTGAAAATATTCTTTAATTCTTTCAAAGCTCCTTTGATGAAGCTGCATAGAAAGCCCCAACGCTTTGGCTACCGTTTCCTTTGTCAGGTCGTCCTGTGTAGGCCCCAGCCCACCAGTAGTAATTACAATCTCTGCTCTGGAAAGGGCCAGCCGCAGGCTTTCCTCCAGCCTGACAGGATTATCCCCCACCACACTGTGATAAAATACGCCAATCCCCACCTCGGGCAGCCGCCTGGAAAGATACTGAGCATTTGTGTTGGCAATCTGTCCCATGAGCAGCTCTGTCCCTACGGACAATATTTCAGCCTTCAATCTTTAACACTTCCTTTAACATCGGATAAAAACAGGCACCTGATCTAAGCCGGCCTCCGCCGTTATGGCACAGCCTCCCTCTACCGTCTCTCCGGTCAGCTGGTCTATCCAACGGCCGGCCGGCAAAAGAACAGTTCTAAAAACCGCGCCCTTTTCCAGTACAGGCGCAACCAGCAATTTATCCCCTATCATAAATTGATCCGTAACAGATTCGTATCCCTGACCGGGAAATTCATATTCCAGATAGCGGACCACCGGTTCTCCGGTACGGGCAGCTAAACGGGTATATTTCATTATAGTACAAATATGCTTTTCCCGCAAAGACAGCAAATTCATACAATACTGAAAATACTCCGGACTCAGCACCCGCCAGGGAGCCGCAGAAAACTGTATCATAGGAAGCAGACAGGCGGCACCTACATTCCTTACAAACAGCTCCGGATCAAAGCTCACCGCATTGTATAAGTCATTGATTTCTCCGCCGCCCACCATGTCAGGACAGGTAAAGGCATATCCCAGCAGACCCTGCATCAGCGTATTGGGAATTAAGGTATCCAGTCCGTTTCCCTTCCAGCGGTGGTTCTTGTCACAAAGTCTCTGTACCAGCGGCTTCCCGGCACATTTATAGCAGGCACGGTACTCATTATATGGAAAGTTCAGGCCAAACATTCCCCACGCTTCACACTGACCATTGGGGGGAATGGGCGCAAAAGTAATGTCGTCTTCTTCATAGAACATGGCGTCGCCCGCATCCAATTTAAAGCCGTCTATGCCGTATTCATCCATCAGCTTCTGCAACTCACCCTTCAGCCACTGAGCAGCCTCAGGATTACTCATATCCAAGACAGCAGAAAACCCATTCCACCAATCCACCAGCTTGGGCTTTATAACGCCTCTCTTATTTCTCTCATGCACCAAAAGCCCCTTGCCCCGAAGCTCCCTGAACTCGGCCCGATCCGGCGTAATAAAAGGACAGATCCAAAGCATAACCTGAAAACCCATGCGGTGCAGCTCCTCTATCATCCCTTTAGGATCCGGAAAGGCCGCCCGGTTAAACCGCCAGCCGCCGTAATACTCGCTCCAGTTATCGTCTATCATCAGAATCCCCGGGGGCATATGGTTGTCAATAATAGAATAAGCATATTTTAGAATCGCCTCCTGGGTCTGATGATAGGTAAGCTCAATCCAGGTATTATACTGTGGAACAGAAAAAAACGTCTCCGGCGGCATCTGTCCATCAGCAGGAAAATAGTGCTGCGCAGCGTGCAGGAATGCGCCCTTCAGGGTTTTATGTCCCTGACTGAGCACAGGCGTCCCCCTGGTAAAGTGCAGCTGACCTTCTGCAGCCTCCACATTAAAGCCTTCATCGGCCCACAGATATCGGCCCTGATTAGACAGCATAAGGGGCTGTACCTGATTGCCGGAATTGACCGGCATACACTGAACGGAGGTCTCTGTTTTCCCGTCTATGGGCATCTGAAAGCCCAGATGCACCCAGGGACCATACCAAACTTCGCCAGGCTGAATCTCTATAGTCATAAAATAATTCTCCTCTGTAGATAATCTCCAACATATTCAACCATATTTTGAGAAATTTGTAAAGGAGTCCTAAAAATAATACAGGCAAAAGATTCCTTCTGCCTGTATCTCTTCAATTTTTGGTCTTGTTAAACTCTCCGGCCAGATATGCGTTGATAAAGCCGTCCAATTCTCCGTCCATAACCTTATCGACCGTTCCCTCTTCGTAATTTGTCCGGTGATCCTTTACCAAGGTATACGGACAGAACACGTAGGAGCGGATTTGACTGCCCCAGGCAATCTCCATTTGAACACCCTTTAAATCAGAAATTTTTTCCACATTTTCCCGCTGCTTAACTTCAAAAAGCTTAGAGCGCAGCATGGACATGGCCGTTTCCTTATTCTGAAGCTGAGACCGCTCTGTCTGGCAGGACACAGTAATTCCTGTAGGCTTGTGCGTAATTCTCACAGCAGAATCTGTCTTATTAATATGCTGCCCTCCGGCGCCGCTGGAACGGTAGGTTCCGATCTCCAAATCCTCCGGCCGTATATCAATCTCAATATTTTGATCAATTTCAGGCATTACTTCTATAGAAGCAAAGGAAGTATGCCGTCTCCCCGCCGCATCAAAGGGAGAGATTCTCACCAGACGGTGAACACCGTGCTCACTTTTCAAAAAACCGTACGCATTGATGCCTTTAAATTGGATAACAGCGCTTTTGATTCCTGCATCGTCTCCGTCCAGTAAATCTACAACTTTCACCTCATAATTATGGGCGGCTCCCCACCGCGTATACATACGCAGCAGCATCTGGGCCCAGTCCTGCGCCTCCGTCCCGCCGGCTCCCGCGTGTATGGTCAAAATAGCATTGTTTCCGTCATACGCTCCTTTTAGCAGGGTTTCCAGCCGCAGCCGCTCAAACTCTTTTTTATAGCGTTCCAGGGCTTCTCCTACCTCTTTGACCATAGAGGCGTTTTCTTCCTCGTTTCCGATTTCAATCATCATCTGGATTTCTTCATAAAGCTCCTCCAGAGAATGAAAAGCCGCCAGCTTATCCTTCAGCATTTTCAGGCGCTTCAGTACTGCCTGGGAATTCTCACTGTCATTCCAAAAATCCAGCTCCTGGGCTTTGTTTTCTAATTCCTCAATGACATTGCTCATCCCAGCCGTGTCAAAGTGAATCCCTCAAATCGTATAAATCTTCTTTAAGACCGGTAAGCTCTTGGCTGTATTGGTCAAATTCAAACACTTATATCAACTCCATTCTTTTCCGTTTCCATCTTATTGTACACTTTGAAAGCCTGCCCAGTCAACCGTACAAAACGGAAAAAAGCCCGGCGGATATTGCCCAAAAAAATTTGGTTACCTCTTTTTTCTTCTGGTAGGCCGCCCGGAGCGCGGGCTTCCTGCCTTTTTCGTACCTTTTCTCTTTGCCGACACCTCTTTGACCGCTGACCTAGAGGGGGCAGGCCTCCCGCGGCGTTTCATGCCGTCTACAGCAAATTCCACCTTATTCTGCTGTCGGTCTACACGTTGAACCACAACCCGAATGCGGTCTCCGATTTCAAAGGTATGGCCAGATCTCCTGCCAATTGCCTTCATATGCTCCCGGTCAAACTGATAATATTCCGGTAAAGATTCGTATTTCACCAGTCCCTCTACAGTATTTTCCAATTCTACAAAAATTCCGAAAGAAGTGACGCCTGATACCATCCCTTCAAAGCATTCGCCAATAAAGCCCTCCATGTATTCTGCCGTTTTCAGATCCACGCAGGCCCATTCCGCCTCGTCTGCCCGCCGTTCCGTATCAGAGCAGTGGGCCGCCCAGTCAGACATGGCCGCCTGCAAAAAGGACTGCCTGTCCTTTTGCATTTTTCCGTCAAGGACCTCTTTCATAATCCGATGGATCAGCAAATCGGGATATCTGCGAATGGGAGAGGTAAAGTGGCAATAATTTTCCAACGCCAAAGCGTAGTGGCCGTCATTAGAAGAGCTGTACTCCGCCTTCTGCAGAGAACGCAGCGCCATCGTGGAAATCACCGGTTCTCTGGGAGTATCCTTCACCTGCGCCAATAAACTCTGAATCGCTCTGGGATGAGGCTGACTTCCCCCTTTTAGAGTAAAGCCCATAGGCTTTACAGCAGCTGCCAGCTCCTGGATTTTCTCCGGGTCCGGTTCTCTGTGAGTCCTGTACATAAAAGGCACATGCAGCCAATAAAAACGCTCCGCTACCGTTTCATTACACAA
>CABQMV010000063.1 GCA_902465325.1 uncultured Oscillospiraceae bacterium | reverse complement strand
CGCGCAGCTTTTCCAGCTGCTCCTCTACCTGGGCGGCAATGGAAACCAGGTCGATTTTACACCGCCCGCAGGTAGGACAGGAAATAAACTGGTATGTACAAGAGCTGCTCATCCCCAGCGACTGCAGCAGGGTAAGCCCTGCCCGCACCTCCTCTGCCGGGTCGCCAGTCAGCGAAACCCTTATAGTATCTCCGATTCCGGACAAAAGCACTGCGCCGATTCCCGCAGCAGACTTTATCGTTCCGCTGTATACCGTCCCGGCTTCTGTAATCCCCACGTGCAGGGGATACGGCCTTTTTTCCGCCATCAATTGATAGGCTTCAACCGTCTTCTGTACAGACGAAGCCTTCAGCGATACAGCAATATCGTCAAAATTCAAATCCTCCAGTATTTTGATATGGCCCATAGCGCTTTCTACCATGGCCTCCGCTGTAACGCCGCCGTACTTTTCTAAGAGCGCCTGCTCCAGCGATCCGCCGTTAATTCCGATCCGAATGGGGATCCCCCGCTCTTTGGCCGCAGCTACAACAGCCTTTACACGAGCCGCCTCTCCTATGTTGCCGGGATTAATCCGTATTTTTTGGGCACCCGCTTCCATAGCCTGCAAAGCCAGCCGGTAATCAAAATGAATATCTGCTACTAAGGGAATATAGATCTCCTTTACAATGCCGGCAATGGCCTCCGCCGCCTCTCGGTCCGGAACAGCCACTCTCACAATGTGGCAGCCCGCCGCCTCCAGCTTTCTGATCTGGGCCACAGTAGCAGGAACGTCTCTGGTGTCCGTATTGGTCATGGACTGTACCGCCACAGGACTACCGCCGCCTACAAAAACACTGCCTATTCTAATGGCTTTTGTATTATTTCGTAAAAACATATTCCGTCAGCGTCCTCCCGATATAATCTGCCAGATGTCATTTCCCATAACCAGAATTCCCAAAAGCACAACAACTGCCAGACCGATAAAGGATATCAGGCCCTGCTTCTCCGGCGGAATTTTCTTGCCGCCTCGGACAGCCTCGATTCCCACCATGGCCAGCTGCCCCCCGTCCAGGCCGGGGAAGGGAATCAGATTAAATACGCCTAGGTTTACACTGATCAGCGCCGCCATATTGACCAGCGTCAGCACCTTATCCCAGATATTTGCCTCTGCAGTAATCACATCGTCAACAATGGTCGTAATCCCTACAGGACCGGTAACCGCATTCAGTCCTACCGCACCAGTGATAATCCAATAGAGAGAATACAGAATTGAGCGGACCAATGTCAGCAAATACTTGACAGCATTCCAGATGACACCGAATACCCCGGGGCGCTCCACATATTCAAAGCTCATCCCCAATACCTGCATACCGCCGCCCTCCTCCTGAGGCGTTCTGTCAAAGGTACACTCTCTGGTAGTCCCGTCTGCCTTTTCCACCGTTATGACAGAAATATAATCCTTATCCATGGACTTAAACAGGGAGTAATCTGTAGCATTCAAAATCATATAGCCGTCATATGCAACGACCTTATCTCCCGTCTCTATTCTGAAATTGGGATCCGCCGGATCCCGGTAGTCCGCAAAAAGTCCCCCTTCCTGTATCATGCCTACCGTATTGGTAGAATACCCTGTGAAGGAAAAAATCAAAATAACAAGCACCAGCGCCAGCAGTACGTTCATCAGCGGACCGGCAAAAAACACAGCGGCCCTCACCCGCTTGGATTTATTAAAAAAGGAGCCTTCGGATTTTACCTCTTCCTCTCCGTTCTCATCCTCCATAGCACAGTAGCCGCCCAGAGGGATGGCCCGTATGGAAAATTTTACACCATTTTTCTTTCCCACCCTGGAATAGAGCTTGGGCCCCATAAAAATGGAAAACTCTTTTACCTTCACCTTGAACATCCGGGCCACCAGATAGTGTCCCAGCTCGTGAATAACCACCAATACACTGAGCATCAGCAGCATTGTTAATATACTTCCTACTATACTCATAAAACAATCAAACCTTTCAAATAATACAGCTTACCCGATAATTGGCCCATCGGTCAGCTTCTATGACCGTTTCCGCATCCGGAGCATCCTGCACCGTATGACTGTCCATCACCTTCTCTATAATGTATGGGATCTGCATGAAGTTAATCTCTCCGCGCAGAAATTTTGCTACTGCCGCCTCGTTGGCACCATTCATAACCGCCGTCATGGTCCCGCCTGCAGCAGCGGCCTCCTGGGCCAGTCTCAGGCAGGGAAACTTCTCGGTGTCCGGCTCCTCAAAGGTCAGGGCAACCCGGGTAAAATCCGGTCTTTTATATGGAGAAGGCAGTCTGTCCGGATAGCTCAGAGCCAGCTGTATGGGAATCTTCATATCCGGGACCCCCAGCTGTGCCATGACAGCCCCGTCTGTATATTGTACCATAGAATGAACAATGCTTTGGGGATGCACCAAAACTTTTATTTTTTCATAGGGCATATCAAACAGCCATCTGGCCTCTATTATTTCCAATCCCTTATTCATCATACCTGCACAGTCTACCGTTATTTTCCCGCCCATCTTCCAGGTAGGGTGGGCCAGTACATCTTCAATAGACACCGTTTCCAGCGCCTCCGGCTCCCAGGTGCGAAAGGGCCCCCCCGAGGCGGTAAGAAGCAATTGTTCTACCTGGCTGCCGGCGTTCCCCATCAGGCACTGTAAAATCGCGGAATGCTCGCTGTCTACAGGTAAAATGCGGACCCGGCGCTTTTGAGCCTCTCTGGTCACCAGCTCTCCGGCCACTACCATGGTCTCCTTATTGGCCAGCGCAATATCTGTCCCTTTGCGAATGGCCGTCAGAGTAGGAAGCAGCCCCTTCATGCCGACAATGGCTGTTACCAGCATATCACAGCTGGACGAAGCCACGGTCTGGAGTCCCTCCTCGCCGTAGGCTACATCGATCCCCAGCGGCTTCAGCCGCTTACGCAGCAGCTGAGCATCGGTATCCTTTGTAACGGAAATAAGCCCTGGCCGGAATTCTCTGGCCTGGGCCTCTATCAGCTGTATATTTCTCCCGGCGGCCAGAGCCGCTACTTTAATTTCAATCCCCTGTTCCTTCAGGCTTCTGAGTACCTCCAGGGTCTGTGTCCCAATAGAGCCGGTGGAGCCTAAAACAGAAATACATTTTACCATAACCAATCTATCCTCACCAGGCCAGTGCATACAACAGCTGTACATAACAGTACACAATCGGTACGTTAAACAGCATACTGTCAAACCGGTCCAAAATTCCTCCGTGTCCGGGAATTAATCTGCCAAAATCCTTGATGCCGCAGTACCGCTTAATAGCAGAGGCAGAGAGATCTCCTATCTGAGAGCTTCCTCCCATTAACAGCCCCAGTATTGCAAAATGAAGCACAGAAATGGGCTGGCTCATGGCCCCTGTATAGTGCAGAATCAAGCCATAAACAGTGACTGCCAAAGTGGAGCCTGCAAAAGAACCGATGCTGCCCGCCACCGTTTTCTTGGGGCTGATCTCCGGAATCAGTTTTTTCTTTCCCCACAGGAGCCCGGCGAAAAGCGCAAAGGTATCTGCCGCTACAGAACCGAGAATCCCTATAATAAAAAGGGCCAGACCGTCTTTGCCGTCTCCCATATTTCGAAGCAGTACAAAAAAGCTGAACAGAAAGGGAACATAATAAGCCCCCATTAACGTCACCGCACAGTCTAGAGGCGTAACTCTCCTGTGGGCCACAACGGTAAGCGTCAAAAGGACCAGCATAACCAAAAGCTGAAATACCGGAAACAGATTGGTCCCCTTTACCGTAACCTCCAGCGCATGCTCAGGGGCTAAGAATACCGCCGCAGGAATCAGCAGGGTATACAAATACCCCACAGTCTTAATGGGCTTAACGCCCTTCTTTTGAAAAGCCCTGTAAAATTCAAATAATCCAATGACTGAACACAAAAACAGCGCCGCACCAAAATAAACACCGCCGGAATAAATCAGTACACCGCCGATTATAATCATAATAACTGCAGAAATAATTCTCGTTCTCATGGCCCTATTTCCCTCCAAATCTTCTCTGTCTGCTGCTGTATACGTGTACCGCTTCCTCTAAATCCTTTTCGTTGAAATCCGGCCACAGTTTATGGGTAAAATAAAACTCCGTATAGGCCATCTGCCATAACAGATAGTTGCTGATTCTCTCCTCGCCGCTGGTCCGGATAAGCAGATCCGGATCCGGCGTCCCCTTGGTATACAGGTGGTCGGAAATCACCTGCTCCGTAATGTCCTCCGGAGAAAGCTGGCCCGTCTTCACCCGGTCTGCGATTTTTTGTATGCACTGTCTGATTTCATCTCTGCCGCCGTAATTGATAGCCATGTTAACAATAATGTTGGTATTGTGGGCCGTCTCTTTCTCTACCCTTGCAATTTCCTCCTGCATCTGGCGGGAGAGGCGGGACCTGTCTCCTATAACGTGAATACAGATTTTATCCTTATCCGCGCCCAGCTCTTTCTCTGAGTTCAGCAGAAAATTCAGCAGCAGCTTCATCAATGTCTCCACCTCAGTGGAAAAGGCGTAAAAGGTAATATATTTTACGCCCAGATGCTCTGCGTGCCGGACAATGCGCCGAAAGACCTCCGCTCCCTCCCTGTGCCCAGCGGACACTGGGAGCATTCGTTTCTTCGCCCAGCGGCGGTTGCCGTCCGGTATAATGGCTATATGGCACGGCACGGCAAGACTCTGGGAGCCCGCCGCGCCATTTTCGCCGTTCCTATTGATACGATTTCCTCTGCTGTGAAACAAACCCATGAATCAGATCTCCATTATCTCCTTTTCCTTGGCGGCAATGGTCTTATCGATCCGTTCAATATACTTATCGGTGAGCTTCTGTATATCCGTTTCAGCCTGCTTTACGTCATCCTCTGTAATTTCAGATTTTTTCTTCTTTGCCTTAAAGGCTTCAATAGCATCTCTTCTTATACTTCTCACTGCCACCTTGGCATCCTCTCCCATCTTTTTGGCCTGTTTCTTCAGTTCAATTCTGCGCTCCTCCGTCAAGGGCGGAAATACCAGACGGATAACCTTTCCGTCATTGTTAGGCGTGATCCCAATATCCGATTTGAAAATAGCCTTCTCAACTTCCTTTAATATACTCATATCATAAGGCTGGAACATAAGCATTCTGGGCTCCGGTACAGACACAGAGCCTACCTGAGTAATAGGCGTGGGCACTCCGTAATACTCTACCGTCAGCTTATTGAGAATTGCCGGATTGGCACGGCCTGCTCGGATATTGCCGAATTCCTCCTCCAGGTAGGACAAAGACGCTTCCATCTTTTTTGTGTAAACATCGTATTCGCTCTTATTGATCATGGTGTTTCCTCCTTATTGTCGTTTTTATGATACAATTGTTCCTATTTTCTCTCCGCAAACAGCCCGGACAAGATTTTCGGGATCGTTTATGCCAAAGACATGAATTTTCATATTGTTGTCCATACACAGGGATGTAGCAGTAGAATCCATTACCTTCAGGTTGTTAGCCAATACATCCATATAAGTAATCTCATCAAATTTTTGGGCCTGTGGATTCTCATGGGGATCGCTGTCATATACGCCGTCTACATTTTTTGCCAGAAGAATCACGTCGGCATCAATTTCCACAGCTCTCAGGGCCGCCGCCGTATCCGTAGTAAAGAAGGGATTTCCCGTGCCGCAGCCAAAAATGACAACCCGGCCCTTCTCCAGATGGCGGGTGGCTCTGTTCCGGATATACGGCTCCGCAATCTGCTTCATCTCAATAGCCGTCTCTACCCGTACTGTAATGCCCTGCTGCTCCAGCGCGTCTGCCAGGCCCAACGCGTTGATGACGGTAGCCAGCATTCCCATGTGATCGGCCCGGGTACGGTCCATTGAAGAACCCTGCCTCCCTCGCCAGAAATTTCCGCCGCCAACTACAATGGCTACGCCTACGCCCATATCCACCAGCTTTTTCACATTGACGCATATATTGCTTACGGTATCGTCATTGATTCCAAACCTGTCGTCGCCTGCCATTGCCTCGCCGCTGATTTTGATCAGCACACGGTTGTATATTGGTTTGCTCATAACTTTATGCCCTCCCATTTTATGGCTGTTTTCTTCTTACTATTATACTTGATATTCCGCCAGGATACAAGGGAGGAGGTGCAATTCTCCCGTCATATTTTCCTCAGACAGGGAATTTTTGCAGGGCGAAGCGCCGCCGTGACGGAAGCCCTCTCCTTTCTGTAAAAGATACCGGGCTGCCTATTGTAGTATAAAAGCATCCTGTCTCCATCAGATACCTCCCGGAGGGGCGCAGGCCTTGCTGAAACTCCAATTTTCGTGTATAATAAAAGTACCAAATAACGATGGGAGGTCATATTTATGTTCGTTAAATTTAACGTAAAGGACTTCAAAATTTCCGACAAAACCCTTGAAAGTATGGAGAGCAAGATTCATCGCCGGCTGGACAAATATTTCAGCGGAAAGGAGCAGGAGCCTACTTTCTATGTGAAGCTGACCGATCAGAAAAAGCTTAAAGAGAAAATTGAACTGACACTGCCCTACTGCGGTTATCAGCTGCGGGCTGAAGTAGCCGACAAGGACGGAATTCTGGCAGCTCTGGATAAAGGGATGGATATTATGGAGAGACAGATCACCAAGTGTAAGACGAAGCTCGCCCGCAATAAGCACCAGACCCCTGAACCCATTTCCTCCGAAATTGATTTTCAGGAGGAGCCCTCTGAATATGCTGTGGTAAAAGCAAAACAGTATGAGCTAAAGCCCATGAATGTGCAGGAGGCCATTATGAATATGAATATGCTGGGACATAGCTTTTACATGTTCGACAATGTGGAGCTGGGAAAAATCTGCGTAGTATACCGCAGAAACGACGGAGATTACGGCGTACTTTCCCCTATCTAGCATTTTCCGCAGTTATTTACAAGCGCAGCTCCTCCGGAAGCTGCGCTTAAATAATTCCTTTTTTTCTGTTTATTATTGAAGAATACAGAAGGGGCCTTGTACTACGCCGGAATTTCTAGTATAATAAAAGAAAATCTTTTGGGTGACAGGCCCTGATATTTTTACGGAAGAGAAAGAGCTAAACTGCACCGCTCTTTTTTTCATGCGCGAAAATATCGAAAGCATATTTTTAGAGGAAAAGAGTGAACAGCAATGAACAGCAACGTAACCGTATTCGATCATCCATTGATTACACACAAAATATCTCTTCTCAGGGATGTACAGACAGGCAGCAAACAATTTCGGGAGCTAATTGAGGAAATTGCCATGCTGATGGCCTATGAGGCGCTCCGGGATCTGCCTACAAAAGAGATTGAAATCCAAACGCCCATTACCAAAACCGTGACCAGGGTTATCTCCGGAAAGAAGCTGGCCATTGTTCCGATCCTGCGGGCCGGGCTGG
This sequence comes from uncultured Oscillospiraceae bacterium, assembly GCA_902465325.1. Classification (GTDB taxonomy): domain Bacteria; phylum Bacillota; class Clostridia; order UBA1212; family SIG427; genus CABQMV01. Next base: position 3,900 of record CABQMV010000063.1, on the reverse strand, counting down.
GGATGGTACAGGGAATCCTGGCTCTGGTGCCCTCCGCTAAAGTGGGACACATTGGGCTGTACCGCGATCATGAAACATTGGAGCCCCATGAATACTACTGCAAACTGCCTGACGATATCGGAAACCGACTGGTTATTATTCTGGATCCTATGCTGGCTACAGGAGGAAGCGGTGTTGCCGGCGTGAACTTTTTGAAGCAGAGGGGCTGCACCAATATTAAATTCATGTCGATTATTGCCGCGCCGGAGGGAATTGAAAAGCTCACCGCCGCCCATCCGGACATTCAGCTTTACTGCGGCTGTGTGGACCAGAAGCTCAATGAAAATGGATATATTGTGCCAGGCCTCGGCGATGCCGGCGACAGAATTTTCGGCACAAAATAGGATGGCATGATAAAAATAAAAAAAATTCTCAAAAAGATTTTTAGTCAAGTGGTTTTAATTGGCTTTCTATTGCTGCTTCAAATCCTTGTACTGGTGATAGGCATATGGAAGCTGAGCCGTTACTTTGCCTATATTTACGCAGGGCTGGGGATTCTCAGCCTTGTTGTATTGGTGCGGATCATGAACAAGAAGGATAATCCCTCCTATAAGCTGGTCTGGGCTCTGCCCATCGCAATGGTGCCTGTGTTTGGAGGGCTTTTTTATCTTATTATCGGCACCCAAAATGTGCGGAGAAAGTTTCGCCGCAGGCTGTCTCAGGTGAAAAAAGAAACAGCCCCCTTTCTGCAGCAGGGAAAACAGACGCTGGAGACACTGGCCGATCAGAATCCCTACTGCGCTAACATGGCCGCTCATCTGGCTCTTACAGGTTGTCCTGTATACCAGAACACACAGGTGACCTATTTTCCCTCGGGAGAGGCACAGTGGGAGGCTATGCTGGCAGAGCTGAGACAGGCTAAGCGATATATTTTTCTGGAGTATTTTATTATCGATTCCGGCAAAATGTGGAATTCTATTATAGGGATCCTGAAGTCCAAAGCCGCCCAGGGTGTAGATGTCCGCCTGCTGTATGACGGGATGGGCTGTCTCACCTCTCTGAAAAGCAGCTATCCCAAAAAGCTGCGGGAATTCGGCATTAAATGCCGCGTATTCCGTCCCTTCTCCCCTTTCCTGTCTGCGCTTCAGAATAATAGAGATCACAGAAAAATCTGTGTTATTGACGGGCACACTGCCTTTAACGGCGGTACAAACCTGGCAGACGAATATATCAACGTTACCCATAAATTTGGCTATTGGAAGGATTCCGCCGTTATGCTCAAGGGGGATGCTGCCTATAGCTTTGCACTGATGTTTCTGCACCTGTGGAATGTGCCCCGGCTGGAGAAGGATAACTATGCCTCTTACCGGGCCCTGCCTGAGGAAACACCGCCCCGCTCAGGAGAAGGCTTTGTCCTCCCCTATGCCAGTGAGCCGGATCATTTTGAAAGCAACGGGGAATTTATCTATATGGAAACCATCACCAAGGCCCGCCACAGCCTATACATCACCACGCCTTATCTCTGTCTGGATAATGAGCTGGTAACAGCGCTGGGCAACGCCGCCAAGTGCGGCGTCCGTGTAAAAATTATTGTCCCGGGCATCTCCGATCACTGGTACGCAGATGCGGCAGCGCAATCATACTATCTGGAGCTGATGAAGGACGGCGTTGAAATATACAGCTTTACCCCGGGCTTTATTCACGCAAAAAATGTAATCTGCGATGGAGAAATCGCCATAGTAGGAACAGTAAACTGGGACTACCGAAGTCTATATTTGCACTTTGAATGCGGTACCTGGATGTATAAAACCGCTGCAGTGAAGGACATTCTCACAGATTTTGAGGAGACCATAAAAAAGTGCCGCCGGCTGCAGGCCTCCGATATAACCGGGCAGCCCTGGCCCCAACGGCTTTTAAATTCTGTTATGCGGATTTTCGCACCACTTATGTAAAAGGGAACAGCGCTCAGAGGTTCTCTCTGATAAAATCGGCTACGATCCTGCCTAAAAGAGCTCTGCCTTCCTCTCCATAGTGGATTCCATCGGGAACGTGCATATCCGGATGTGCAGTCATAGGCGTAAAAAGGTCATCTACCGGCAATCCGTATTTTCTCGCCAGCTCCGTTACCGCTTCGTTTCTCTCTTTTGCCTTATAATACCACGGATCGTGAGGCTCACTGAAATTCTCTCCCTGGTAGCAGGGCGGACACAGGGCAAGCGTCAGTTTCGTATCCGGATAGCTTTTCAGAATATGCTGTATTACCTGCTCATAGCTCCGGGCAAAATCCCCGGTTTCCATATGGACCCCGTGCAGCCCGTTGTTAAAATGGATCAGTGAATAGGTAAAACCATACTGTGTCATTACATGATCCAGTTCCTTTGTAAAATAAGGATTGTCTACACATTTTGAAGTAGACATTACCGTAATTCTCGCCTCCCGCTCCAATTCCTTGATGACATTAGGATAAAAGCCATAGGTCTGAGAATCCCCTACCAAAAATACTCTGGGAAGCCCCTCATCCTTGTCCGCCTCATCCCACCATAAATTGGTCCACTCTTTCGCTTCCAATATACTGCTTTCCATGCTCTTTTTCCTCCAAATCTGTCTCTTTCATGATAAGAGCGGCATCGGAAAACCGATGCCGCCTGTTTTTTCAGCACCTGTCAAATTAGAGTTTTCTGCCGTACAGCGGTCCGAAATTCTGACACGCTCTGTAATCGGCACCCTCTTTGTCCTGTGTTCCAAAAGCACTCCAGGCCGCCGGTCTGAAGACCCGATCCTCCTCTACGTTGTGCATACACACGGGAATTCTCAGCATGGAGCACAAGGTAATGAGCTCCGCCCCAATGTGACCGTAGCAGAAGGCCCCATGGTTCGCTCCCCAATTGGCCATAACGCTGTATACATCTTTAAACGCGCCCTGTCCGGTGAGCTTCGGTACAAAGAAGGTGGTGGGCCAGGTAGGATCTGTTCGCTTGTCAATTATCTCAAACATATCCTGAGGAAGCTCGCAGCTGTATCCCTCTGCCAGCTGCAGCACAGGACCCAGGCCGTCTACTAAATTGATTCTGGCCATTGTCATGGGAATACCTCCCTTTGTTCCGTGCTGGAAATGGCTGGAGAAGCCGCCGCCTCTGAAATAGAAGACATCCGCAGGACACCACACGGTCTCCTCCAACAGGGCGTCCACGTCCTTGTCATTCAGCTCCCACCACTTTTTGACAACAGGATTTCCCTGATCGTCTGTGGCATAGCCCGACATATCTACGCTGACAGCGCCGGAATTAATCAAATGAATAAAGCCTTGAACCGCCAGTCCCTCCGGCTTTCTGCCGGTAACTCTCTTGACAGCCTCCGGGCTCCAGTAGGTCCTGACATCGGCAAAGCCAGAGGGCCGGTCGGACAGCAGATGCTCAAACAGCATGGTAATCCCGTTAAGCGTATCATTTTCCGTTGCCACTACATAGGCCTCCCGAATGCCGTTCCAGTCAAACTGGCTGTTCAGCATAGCCTCCAGAAAATCTCCGTTAGGCATATAATCCGTCCACTGGCGCTGTCCCTGGAAGCCAGCTACAATAGCATTATGGCCGCAGGATTCCTCTACAAAGCCCATTTCCGCCAGCTTAGGATTGCCTACCATCAAGTCTTTATAAATCAGTGCGCATTTTACAACAAATTCCCACTGCTCATCTTTCTGCTTTCTGCTGAAGGCCACCTCCTTGGGATTTTTGTCAAAGCCTTCTTTGCAGTGCTTTTTCACCCAGGCCAGCGCCTTCTTATATTCGTCCTTGTCATAGATGCCTTTCTCAATTCTCCTGAGCAGCTCCGTCTCGTCAACGGACTCGCTTCTCAGGCCCAGATAATTTTTAAAGAAATCCTGGTTCATAATAGAACCGGCAATTCCCATACACATAGAGCCTA
>CABQMV010000062.1 GCA_902465325.1 uncultured Oscillospiraceae bacterium | reverse complement strand
CTGTATGGTCTACGTTTTTATGGGCGACAAAAAAGATAGGTTTGTCAGGATCTTCTTTGGCCGCCGCTTCAATTTGCTTTCTGGCGTAGGCTTCTCTGGTATGGTAAACATCCATTTCATTGTCAGGGGATACGGAAATAATATGAATACCTTTTACCTTTATATCGGACTCTATGCCGCACTTGGTATAGGATTCAAACATGCTCTGCATTTCCTCAGACATACCGGCATTTGCCAGTACATTTACTCCCCAGCCATATTTGTACCATTCGTGGTTTCCCATACAGGCTGTAAATTTGGTATCGTCTTTTTTTATGTCCTTCAGGATGGACATAAATGTAGAGTATTCTTCATCTGTTCCATTGTTCACCAGATCCCCTACCATGACCATGGCGTCCAGCTCCGGTTCCTTTTCATAGGCATGCTTCACCACTTTTCTCAGCATACTGGACGAATCCATGTCAGTTACATCCACATGTGCATCGCTTCCAAAAAGAATGGCCACAGGCCCGGATTCCTGACAGCCGGACAGACCAAGCATCAAAATACCGCCTAAAATAAAAATAAAGGCGCAGACTGAAGCGATTTTCCAATTTCTACTTTTGAACATTTTTCTTCCTCCGTTCACATTTCATTTCTATTAGTTTGTATATATCGGAAGTTTCTTCTGTCCTTTACTGCCGCCGGAATGTCAATGATCCAAGGGGGACCGGCATAGGTTCCATCGGCGAAATGTATCCGCTCTATCGTGACAATGTTGTCTGCGGAGATCCGGGCCAGCAGGCCTGTTTTCACATCTTCTCCGGCGCAGCCGCAGTTTACTACAGTATAGTTTTTCTGGTAAATAGAACGCGGATCTGCAATATCGGCGTGCGTATGGCCGGCTATGTAGATAAGCTGGGGCGTGTTTTCCATAAGAGACAGGAACTCTGGACTCCAGTCGGGAGCCAGAAAATCAGAGGAGCCCGTTTCCGGGTCAATCGTGCCAATTACTGTATCTTGGGGTCCCATGTGACATACCAGAAAAATAGGCTTCTGCGGATCCTCTGCCTGAGCCCTCTGAATGTGACGGGTCAAAAAGGGCTCCCTTTTTCGGTAGCATACCAGCTCGTTGTCGGGAGAGGCACAGAGAATATGAAATCCGTTTATCTCTGTATCGGATTCCACAGCCAAACCGGTGCCCTGGGTAAAAAGCTCCTGCAGTTGCTGGGTGGCATGGTTGGCAAGAATATTGCAGCCCCATCCCCACAGGTACCATTCATGATTTCCCATGCAGCCGGTGAAGCAGGTATCCGGAGAGACAAAGTCTCGCAGGATTTCCATATAACGGCTGTATTGCTCCGGTTTGCCGTCGTTAGAGAGGTCGCCTGCGACAGCAATGGCGTCCGGTCCGGATCCGTGGCTCCTATACCAGGACAACGCTTCCCGGAGGTTTTTCTCTGAAAGGTCTCCGGGGGCCTCTGCTCTTATATGATTATCGCTCATAAAGGCTATGGTAGTTTCTTTCATAATACTAACGATTATAGCATACATTTGAAACGAAAATAATTTAAGTTTGGTGAATTTTCTATGAAAAAGTGTTCAAAAACATCATATAAAAGTGATAATATAATAAAGAAGAGAATTAAATCTCTGATAAGGGGCTTTCTGTTTTCTTTCCTTTTGACCGTACCCATTGCGCTGATTCTTTCTGCCGCTATGGCACTGACCGATTTTCCAGAGGAATACCTGTCGCCTGCGGTGTTGATTACAGTGGCTCTCAGTATTGTATTGTCCGGTATTCTTACTACGGCGCCGGAGGAAAATCTAGGCTGGGTTGGCGGCAGTCTTGCCGGTTTTCTCTATATGGCGGTTATTACAGCGGTACGCTGGTGCCTGGAGGGAAGGGTCTATATGGATAAAGACATTATCACTCTTCTGCTCTGCGGCGCTTTACTGGGAACTATCAGCGGCATGGCCGGACTTTCGCTGGGGCAAAAAATACGCGGCGCAAAAAGAGGCAGGAGAAGGGAAAAAAATAAAGCCGCTCCGGTGTATGATCCTAAGCGGCATATCTATGGCAAATAAACCTATTTGATTTCTTTCTTGCCGGAGAATGTCTTTCTGATCCGTGCTATATCCTGGGGCAGGAACTCAAAATATAAATGGCTTTCCTGATCCTGAATTTCCAGAATCAAAGCGTCAGAGCGTATTTTACCGCTGCCCGGGGCGGCAATGTTTTGCGGATACTTGGCATACTGGCCAAAGGAAACCACGTCCTCAGGAGAACAGGTGATTTCTCCCTTCGGATTTGCAAAGTCAAAATCGGTAAAATGCACAGCACCTTCCGTAACAGACATATAAAACCGCTTTTTGGGCTGATTAAAAACACTGCCAAAGGGAGTCAGCAGCTTGCAGCACAGGTCATCGGGATTGTTAACGGTAGCCAGATATTCGGAAATCCGGCGAATTCCGCTATTGTACAGCTCCTTGCTCTGTTTGCCCAGCATGGGGGAGATCACCTTTGTAAACTCTGTAGCGGAAATGCTCTCCGGCTGAGAGTCATATTTCAGTAAATCATAAAACCTTCTGCGCTCCGTTTCCTTTTTGTCTTCTCCTCCGGAGGCGCTTTTAAACGCTTTGTGGGATTTGTAGAGCTTAAATATTACAACCAAAGGAATGGCTACGCAGACAGCGGAAAGGGCGTACCAAAGCCCTGCGCTTTCATTTTTTGCCGTTGCCTCCACAGCAGTGATATAGTATAAAATCGCTACAAATAATACGCTGGCAGCGCCCCATATGGAGGCCATATAATCCGGCGGTGCAGCGGGCATCTTTTCCAGAGAGCTTACATAAGATCCTTCAAAAGCCCGTTCAATGGTCTTTTGAGGATTGATCATATATTTTTTTGTTTCACCTATCTGAATCATACAAGCGGGCGCTCCGTTTCTAAAATTAATGTAGACTTGATTATTATACGCATTTTGACAATAGTTGTAAAGCCGTCTTTTTGTGGTAAAATATATTCTGTGAGTTAATAAAATTAAGGAGGAGCCTATGTACTGTGTAAAAGAAATCAATCAGGATACTTTCTGGATTGGAGGCAACGACCGGCGACTGGCGCTTTTTGAAAATGTTTTTCCTATCCCCCGCGGAGTTTCCTATAACTCCTATCTGATTTTAGATGAAAAAACGGTTTTATTAGATACGGTAGATAAGTCTGTCAGCGGAATTTTCTTTGAAAACCTGGAATATTTGCTGTCGGGACGGAAGCTGGACTATTTGATTGTCAATCACATGGAGCCGGACCACTGTGCCACCATGCAGGAGCTGGTTCTTCGCCACCCGGAGGTTAAAATTATCGGAAACACCAAAACGGTGGCGATGATTAAGCAGTTTTTTACCTTTGATATTGATGCGAGAGCGATTTTGGTTAAGGAAGGAGACACTCTTTCCACAGGACGGCATCGGTTTCTCTTTGTGATGGCGCCGATGGTCCACTGGCCGGAGGCGATGGTGACGTATGACGAAACAGAGAAAATTCTCTACTCTGCAGATGCCTTTGGCAGCTTCGGCGCTCTGGACGGAAATCTGTTTGCGGACCAGGTGGATTTTGACAGAGACTGGATGGGGGATGCCAGAAGATATTATACAAATATTGTAGGAAAGTACGGGACTCAGGTGCAGGCCCTTTTGAAGAAGGCTTCTGCTTTAGAAATTGAAAAGATTTGTCCTCTGCACGGACCTGTCTGGCGAAAGAATATCAGTCATTTTATTGATAAATATAATAAATGGAGTACCTATACCCCCGAGGAGACTGCCGTTATGGTGGTATATGCTTCTGTATACGGAAATACGGAGAATACTGCGGAAATTATTGCATCTCGACTTTCGGAGAGAGGCGTCCGCAATGTGGTAATGTATGATGTTTCCGAAACACATCCTTCTGTTATTGTGTCGGAGGCCTTCCGCTGCAGCCATATTATATTTGCGTCTACGACCTACAATGCAGGTATTTTTTGCAATATGGAGACGGTGTTGCTGGATTTGAAGGCGCATAATCTCCAAAACCGGACGGTAGCGGTCATTGAAAATGGCTCCTGGGCTGCCACGGCAGGGGAATTGATGCGGAAAATTCTTTCTTCCATGAAAAATATTACAATACTGGAGGAGACGCTTTCTCTGAAATCTTCTCTGAAGGAGGAGCAGCTGCCTCAGCTGTACGCTTTGGCGGATGCGATCTTTGCCTCTATGTTCCCTGAAAAGATTGGGGCGGGCTCCGGAGAAGAGCGGAAGATCGAGCCGGAAGCCATGTTTAAGATTTCTTATGGTCTGTTTGTTCTTTCGGCTAAAGAAGGAGAAAAGGATAACGGCTGTATTATCAATACCGTGATGCAGGTAACAGATAGTCCCAAGCGAATTGCCATTGCAGTCAACAAAGGGAATTATACCCATGATATGATCCTAAGGACAGGAAAATTTAATATTTCTGTACTGACAGAAGATACGCCCTTTAAAATCTTTCAGCAATTTGGCTTTCAGAGCGGCCTGGATACGGACAAGTTTTCAGAGTATGGGGGGAAGACAGTCAGAAGTGAAAACGGGATCCGATATATACAGGAATACACCAATGCCTTCCTTTCCGGCAAGGTGATTCAGTCGGAGGACTGCGGCACTCATACGCTTTTTACAGCGGATATAACAGAGGCGCGGGTCCTGTCTGGAGAACCGTCTGTAACGTATGACTATTATTTTAAAAATATCAAACCAAAGCCCCGGCCTGCGGGACAGGCAAAAAAGGGATATGTCTGCAAAATCTGCGGCTATGTATATGAAGGAGAGACGCTGCCGCCGGATTTTGTTTGCCCTCTTTGCAAACACGGGGCGGAAGATTTTGAGCCTTTAAAGTAAGCGGTTTTTCTATGTACAAGCCCGTGTATTTCTTATGACCGGAATACACGGGCTTTCTTTATATTCCGTGGCGCTTCAGCATCTGTGTTTTTAAATCCCAGAGTTTTTGGGACAGATCCACGTAATAGCTGTGGGGGTTTTCAAAGCGTTTGACTTCGTCCCAGAGCGATTCTACCTGTTCCTGGCAATAGGCCTGAATTTTTTCAATGGGTGGCGATACGTATACTTGACGCCCATTTTTGAATAGGGGGACCTGAAGCTCCCGGGCTGTAAAATTTGTCAGTGTCTTTGTTTTCCAGACTGCCTCCGGATCAAATATGGTAAGGGGCTCATCAGGCGCAATGGTTTCATCATGAAGACAGATTTGATCTGCCAGCGCTTTGCCGCTTTCTTTATCATACAGGCGGAATACCTTTTTAAAATGAGGGTTGGTGATTTTAGCGGTATTTTCACTGATTTTTATTTTGGGAAGTATTTTACCGGTTTCATCTTCCACTGCCACCAGTTTATAGATGCCGCCGAATACCGGAGCACTTTTGGAAGTGATCAGTCTTTCTCCCACGCCAAAGGTATCGATTTGTGCGCCCTGCATAATTAAATCCCGAATCAAGTATTCATCCAGAGAATTCGAAGCCACAATTTTACACTGAGGAAGACCGGCCTCGTCCAGCATTTTCCGGGCTTTTTTAGACAGATAGGAAATATCTCCGGAATCCAGGCGGATTCCAAACTCTGTAATTCCCTGGGGGAGCAGTACTTCCCGGAAGGCCCGGATGGCGTTGGGAACGCCGCTTTTCAATGTGTTATAGGTGTCTACCAAAAGTACAGTAGAATGAGGATAGAGCTGGCAATAGGTTTTAAATGCTTCATATTCTGAGTCAAACATCTGGATCCAGGAATGGGCCATGGTGCCGCTTGCCGGCACCTGGTACATTTGATCGGTGAGGACACAGGCAGTCCCTTTACAGCCTCCGATAAAGGCGGCCCGTGCTCCTGCCACTGCGCCGTCAGCGCCCTGGGCTCTTCTGGAGCCAAACTCTAACACCGTCCGTCCCTGGGCTGCCCGCACAATGCGATTGGCTTTGGTGGCAATCAAGGTCTGGTGATTCAGCGTCAGCAGCGTAAAGGTCTCAATGAGCTGAGCTTCAATGGCGGGGGCCCGGACTGTCAGAATCGGTTCTCCGGGAAATACGGGTGTTCCTTCCGGTACTGCATAAATATCTCCGGTAAAATGAAAGTTTTCCAGATAATTCAGAAATGCCTCATCAAATAAATTTTTTCCCTGAAGGAAGGCAATATCCTTTTGAGTGAAATGCAGCTCCCGTATATACTGCATCAGCTGCTCTATACCGGCGGCAATGGCAAAGCCTCCTCCATCGGGAATTTTTCTGAAAAACACATCAAAATAGGTTTGCTTTTTGTAAAATCCATTTTTATAATACCCGTTTGCCATGGTGAGCTCATAAAAGTCGCAGAGCATGGCCATGTTGTGCTGATTCATAAAACGGTCTGTCTCCTTTCTGGTGTATCTGCAGCGCTGTGTCCAGTTAAAGTACAGTGATCTGCAGCCCTTTCATAACCTTAAGAGCGGCCTCGTGCAGTTCCTGATCGCTGCCGGCAGTGAGGCGGCTGTCCACTATAATTTCGGCCTGAGGCTGTGCGGATTTGGCCAGAATTGCATTGGAGATGACGCAGATACTGGATACTAGGCCGACAAGCTCTATTTTGCCGTAAGGGGGCATGGTATAGAGATACTGAAAGAGCTGTGAGCTGCCGAAGGTATTTTTTGTAAATACTTTGTCCCCGGGCTGCTTGGCCTGTGCTGTCTCTCCATATAATTCCCATCCCGGGGTACCTTCTATACAATGGGGGATAGGGAGCCATTTTCCTTCCTGGGTATAAGGATAATTACTGCTGTAATGGGTATCCATGGTAAAAACCACCTGATCGCCTTTCTTCCGGTGCTGGGCAATGCGTTTTACAATTCCGCCGTCCAGAGAGGAGGCCTCCGGAAATCCAAGAGCACCGTCTACAAAATCCTTTTGAAAGTCTACAACAATCAATAAATTTTTCATAGAGATCACCTCGTATCTTAGTATCTGCTATTTTATCATGAAATGATTGGAGCGGGGCTTTTGGCTTTCGCAGAATTGTCACCGGTTTTTTATAAATGGGTTGACAAATAAAGGGGGAGTCGTTACTATTTTAGCTGCGGAGGTGAGAGTATTGTCAGTGAAAACCGAAATTTTAAGGATTCTTATTGAGGCCGACGGGGAATATGTTTCCGGACAGAATTTGGGGAGACAGCTTTTTTGCAGCAGGAATGCTGTGTGGAAAGCGATTTCTTCCCTGAGAGAGGACGGATACTGTATTGAAGCTGTCACTAATAGAGGATATGTCTTGAGAGGCGGAGAGGTTTTATCTGCTGAGGGCATCGCCGGTTATCTGACGGCTCCTCTTTCCGTAGAGGTACGAGACTGTGTAACGTCTACAAACGATGTGCTGAAGGCCGCTGCGGAACAGGGAGCGCCAGAGGGCACAGTGCTTGCCTCTGTTGTGCAGAAAAAGGGGAAGGGGAGGCTGGGACGTTCCTTTTTTTCACCGGCCAGCGGATTATATGTCAGTATTCTGCTGCGTCCGACGATTTGCGCGGATGAGGCGCTGATGATAACCACTGCGGCCGCAGTATCAGTGGCCGGCGCGGTGGAGAAGATATGCGGAAAGCAGTGCGGAATTAAATGGGTAAATGATGTATTTTTGGAGGGACTTAAAATCTGCGGCATTCTCACAGAGGCTTCTATGGACTTTGAAACTGGCGGACTGCAATATGCTGTCGTAGGAATTGGCGTTAATATAGCAAACCCACCTGAGGAATTTCCGGAGGAGCTCCGGGGAATTGCCGGAGCGGTTTTTGATACCCTGCCGCCTAACCGGGACATAAAGAATCGGCTGTGCGCTGAAATTATTAATAATCTTTACGGCTATTATAAGAGACTTCCGGAACGGCCTTTTATGGAGGAGTACAGAAGACGGTCGATTTTAATTGGGAAACCGGTTTATGTATTGCAGAGCGGGGCCCGGCAGAAGGCAACGGTTTTGGATATCGATTCGGACGCCCGCCTGCTGGTACGGTATGAGGACGGCGCTGAACGTGCTCTTTCCACCGGAGAGGTCAGTATTCGATTTGCTTAAAAAAAAGGTGGAGAAAGCTATGGGAAAAAACAGAACAGTTTTTATGACAGTGTTCGTTGCTATGTTTGCTGCAGTGGGGACAATTGCTTCCTGGATTTCTATTCCTATGCCTTCGGGTGTTCCTGTGACTTTACAGACCTTTGGTATGGCGCTGATCGGCTATACGCTGGGATATCGGTACGGACCGCTTTCTGTAGCGGTATACGTGGCCTTGGGCGCAGTGGGAGTTCCTGTCTTTTCCGGCTTTATGGGAGGCGTAGGTAAAATTGCGGGTCCTACCGGAGGATTTATTTGGGGCTTTATTTTTATGGCGCTGTTTTGCGGTCTGATTCGGATGAAGGTCTTCAATACATGGCGATCTCTGCCCCGGACCGTTTTGGCAATGGTATTTGGTATGACGGGACTGGCTGCTTGCCATGTTCTGGGTATTACCCAGTACTTTTTGGTAAATGGAAAGGGCCTTAGCTTTGGCGGAGCTGCTATGCTGGTTTCTGTGCCCTATTTATTAAAGGATATTTTATCCGTCGCCGCTGCATGGTTTGCTTCCTGTGCGGCGACGGCGCTCATGAATAAAGTAAGACGGGATTAGTCAAAAAGTGCTAAAACTGCCTGTTTGGGAATGGCCCCTGTGGATTTCTTTGTGATTTTTCCATTTTTTACTACCATTAATGTGGGAATTGACATGATTTGAAATTTTTCTGCCAGTTCCGGCTGTTCGTCTACATTGACTTTGCAAATTTTTTTGTCGGCGGCTTCTTGGGCGATTTCTTCTATTATAAGGGAAACCATACGGCAGGGGCCGCACCAGGGAGCCCAAAAATCAATTAGTACGGGACTGGACGACTCCATGACCTCCCTTTCAAAATTTTCTTTTGTTAAAACAATGGCTGACATAAACATCCATCCTTTCCTTTCAAGAGATTATTGATTTTTTTACGGCGCTGCCTCAATTTTCAGCAAGAGAAAAACAAAGACGCTCCTTTATACAGCGTCTTTGCTCTCCCTCTGGGAAGCTATTCCTCAGAAAATTGATCCTTGCCTACGCCGCAAAGAGGACACACAAAATCCTCCGGCAGGTCTTCCCATTTTGTACCGGGTGCAATTCCGCTGTCGGGATCTCCGGCTTCTTCGTCATAAACGTAACCGCATACATCACATACGTACTTCATTTTGTTTTCCTCCTATGGTCATATTCTTCATTACGGAGTTATTATACCCCAAAAAGTAGAGATAAACAATGTAAAGATACCTGCAGTAAAGAGAAGCTGCTTTAAAGCAGCAGCAGGATAAGTATAGTAAGAATCAGAGGCGGTAGTATATAGGTTAAATATATACGAGACGACGGGGGAAAGAGGAGTCCCTTTCCTGTATTCGCTTCAGCTATAAAATTTTTCCAGCCCCAGCCGCATTTTGCGGTGCAAAACCGTATAAAGACGATACTGCCAAGAGGCATTAGCAGATTGGAAACGGTTATATCGCAGAAATCTAAAAAATCAGTATAAAGCACACAGGGCAGAGACAGCAGGCACAGGAGAGGTGCGTTTAACAGACAGACTTTTTTTCTGCTCACAGCATATCGGTCTGTCCAAAAAGCAACAATGTTTTCAAATACGCCGATAACAGTGGAAACAGAAGCAAATATCATAAAAAGAAAGAAAAGGCTGCCCCAGAGTCTGCCCCAGGACATATTATTGAACAGGCGGGAAAGCGTAGTAAACAGAAAGGAAGCCCCTATACTGTCCGGGTCCTCAGAAATGCCGCCGCCATAGGTAAAGCAGGCGGGGAAAATGATAATACCAGAGGTAATTGCCACAAAGGTATCCAGACCTGCTACTGTAAGGGCCTCGCCTAAAAGGCGCCGCTTTCTGTCCATATAACTGCCAAAAATTTCAAGAGAGCCCAGGCCTATGCTAAGACTGAAAAATGCCTGTCCCAGGGCGGCAAAAAACAGAGGTCCTACACCGCGGTCTTTTACTGCCTGGGCAGACGGCAGCAAATAAAAGCGAAGCCCTTCTGCTGCACCGTCCAGTGTACAGGAATGTATGGCCAGTACGACGATCAGCAGAAGAAGGAATACCATCATATATTTGCTGGTTTTTTCTACGCCCTTTTGGAAGCCAAGAGAGCAAATTGCAAAACAGACAATAATGAGGCAGCAGGTTACAGAGAGCAGCAGTGCTTTGTTTTCCAGCATTTGGGAGAAGATATTTTGAATAGCTTGGCTGTCGGTAACAGAAGAAACTTTTCCAAAGGCATATTTAGCAAAATAAATGACCATCCAGGAGGCAATTACAGTATAGAACATCATCAACATGTAATTTGCAAGAATGATTAGGTATTTTCCCAAGTGCCAATAGGTACTGGGAGGCTCAAGTCGGTTGAATGCCGCAGCTGCTCCCGCACGGCTGCTCCGTCCCACCGCCATTTCTATGACCATGACAGGAATTCCCATTAAAAGCAGGCAGAGTAAGTAGAAGAGGACAAACAGTGCACCTCCGTAGCTTCCAGTTATAATGGGAAACCGATATACATTGCCAAGACCAATTGCACATCCTGCTGAAATCAGGATAAAACCTGTATGAGATGAAAATCTCTCCCTCTGTGCCATATTGTTTCACCTCCCTGAATAGTATGGACAGTTCCGGGAGGTGCAATTCGTAGGAAAATATCAGTAAAAAAATTGTTGACAAGCAGTCTGTGCTATGGTATTATATCCGAGCGCGTTAAAGCGCGTGCACTTAGAACTGGATGGGTAAGCTGGTGTAGCTCAGCAGGTAGAGCAACTGACTTGTAATCAGTAGGTCGGGGGTTCGATTCCGTCCACCAGCTCCAGGGAGAATTCCCGAGCGGCCAAAGGGGGCAGACTGTAAATCTGTTGCGATAGCTTCGATGGTTCGAATCCATCTTCTCCCACCAAAAGGGTTGCATAAAATAGATGCACCCACAGAAAACCCCGATTTTATCGGGGTTTTCGCCGTTTTTACGGTCAAAAAACACAAAGGTAGAATGACAGATGAAAACAGCCTATTTTGCCTAAACCGAGAGATATGAACTCTCGCAAAACCGAATACAAGCCACCGAGCGCATGGATAAGAACAAATCCATGCGCTTTTTTTGTAGCCATTTTTATGAAAATCAGGAGGTAACGAAATGACCATATACCAAGAAGAAATGCAGCGAAAGGCACAGCACTACGGATGCATAACGGATTATGCCGAAGCGGATCAGCTCCTGCTCATCTCGCACAAGGGAGTCCATCTGACCGCAATCAACCCCGAAGGATTTATGTTCTACAACAGCAAGGATCTCACCGATCCCGAATCCCGTGAGGTATTCTCCCACCTTACGGACGATGCTGAAACCGTCCGAGAGTATGTCGGCCTCTATGAGTCATCCCCACAGATGAAGCCGAAGGACGTGCAGAACTACCGTAAGTTATCCGAGTACGGCGACGTGGTGTTTGCCGGAATGTACAGTCAAAAGCACGGGTTTATGTTCTGTAGCTGGCGGCAGTCAGACGGCGGCAGATATCTTGCACACGGCGACTACTCACCCGACTACCTCTCATCCAAGGAGAACTTCGCCGTCCGTG
>CABQMV010000061.1 GCA_902465325.1 uncultured Oscillospiraceae bacterium | reverse complement strand
GCAGGTAAAATAGGTAGGTTCATGCGAAAATCAATAAATATCGTTTCAGAGGTAAAGAAAAAGCAGGGTGGGCACTCTACTACTACTACTACTACGGCGGTAAGAATAGATGTAAGCAAGGACCATCTCTTTTGGATCGTTATTATACGGATTTCTTGAAAGGCGTTAATTATCGAGAATCGTGTTATCAATGTAGGTACGCTAATTTAGACCGTGTAGGTGATATTACAATAGGTGATTTTTGGGGAGCAGAAAAATATATTGATGGTGTTGATCTTCATGACGGAATTTCTCTTGTCATAATAAACTCACAGCGTGGAAACGAAATAATTCAGCATATATCTGACAAGGTTACGTTGAAACAAATTACTAAAGAAAATGCGATTGAGGACAATCATAATTTGGTTGCGCCAACATCCAGACCCCCGGAAAGAAATGATTATTATAGACGCTGTTTTTCTGATTTTGAAGAATGGGAAAAAGAATATGTAAAGACAAGGAATTGGAAACTTGCGAACCTCAAAAGCAAAATCCCTTCCTTCATAAAAAAAGCATTAAGGAGATGAGCGGATGGGAGAGCAAATTTTATACTCAATAGTTGTTCCAATATATGGAGTAGGCAAATATCTAAACAAATGTGTAGATAGTCTTATAAATCAGACATATAGGAATATAGAAATAATATTAGTTGATGATGGTGCTAAAGACAATTCACCGGAGATTTGCGACTATTATGCTTCTCTGGATAAGAGAGTAAAGGTTATTCACAAAAAGAATGGCGGTTTGGTTAGTGCGAGAAAAGCAGGCGCTGAAATTGCATCAGGTGAATATGTTTTTTGCGTTGATGGCGATGACTGGGTTTCTACTGAATATATCGAGCATTATAATAGTGTTATTTCGCAATACAAGCCCGATGTTGTATGTTGTGGCTACATTCAGACAAATGAGATCACAGAGACTATGCACACATTTGAGATCGAAAGCGGCTATTACGATCACAGTAAAATGAAGCAGCACATATATCCGATTGCGATTGAGAACGATCATGGAGTAATATTTCCTCCGCAGTTATGGGCAAAGGCGTTCAAAAAGGACGTGTACCTACCAGAACAACTTTCAGTTATTGATGCCATAAAAATTGGTGAAGATGGTGCGGTGGTTAAGCCGATTTTAACAAAAGCAACCAGTCTATATATTCTTGATAAGTGCCTGTACTATTACAGAGTGAATAATGAATCTATGACGAAAAACAAGTCGGTATATGACTGGAATGGACCTCGTTATATATATGAACATTTACGAGAACGTATTGATTGGAAGCATCTGGACTTTGAGGAACAAATCATTAGGCGTACAGTACGAGATATATATACGGTTGTGTTTTCTCAGTTTAATAGAAACGAAAAATATCGTGATATTAAAAAAATAATTAAGAGACAGTTAATGACACCCGATTATAAGGAAGTATTAGCGGTGTGCAAGTACAAAGGATTAAAGCATAGATTAGAAATGTTTTTATTAAGACATCACTTAATACTGCCGATATATTTGTTTCACAAGCTGTGAATGAAAATGATTTTCAGAAGGAGGCGATGACATGAGCGTTGAAAAAACATTGTTTTCAATCCTACATCAAGAATTGAGCGGTAGCGAAGATACTGGTTGTGCGTTAAAATCAATAGACAATGAAACATATTTGGCTGTACTCAACCTTGCTGAGAAACATGATATAGCTCATATTGTGGCTTCTGCATATTCTAAAGCTGGCTTGTTAGGGAAGGATGACTTTTCCGATAAATATCGTAAAAAAGTAATGATGGCATTTTACCGAAGCGAACAAAAGAAATATGTATTATCAGAGGTAAGCCGCGCTTTTGATGATATTGGAATCGTTTATGTACCGCTTAAAGGCTCAGTTATATGTCATTATTATCCCGAAACATGGATGCGCTCAAGTTGTGACATTGATATACTAATAAAGGATAATGATGCTGAAAAAGCAATTAAATGTTTATGTGACTTAGGTTATAAACTTCAAAAAAGCACATCTATCCATGATTATTCCTTGTTTTCTCCTATAGGAGTACATTTGGAATTGCATTTTTCCCTCATACAAGAAGATTGTTTAGAAAAAGCAAATTATATTTTGGAAAACGCTTGGGATTACACTATAAATGACTCGGAACATTCTTTCCGCAAAGAATTGACAAATGAGATGCTTATGTTCTACCACGTTGCACATATGGCTAAGCATTTTATTAAAGGCGGCTGTGGGATAAGACCTTTCATTGATCTTTGGATAATGAAAAGAAAAATTGGTTTTGATTCAACGATATTGGAAAATTTGTTATCCGAAGCGCAACTGCTTGAATTTTATTATTCGATTTGCGAGGTAGTGAATGTGTGGTTTGAAAATAAATCTCATAGTAATGTAACTTTAGGGATAGAGGAATATATCCTTAAAGGCGGTGTTTATGGAACCATAAACAATGCTGCAGTAATATCTGCCGCTACTGGAGAGAGTAAAGCCGAATCATTTTCCAAGCTGATGTTTATGTCTCGTGAGAGTTTGGCGATATTATATCCCAAATTAGAGCGTTATCCGATGCTATATCCTTTTTATCAGGTAAAAAGGTGGTTCCGAATTTTTAATAGAAGCAAGAGAAACAAAATCAAGCATCTTACTGGCATACGGAACTCTGTCACAAAAGAAGAAATATCATCCACAGTGGAATTGCTAACTCATCTGGGGTTAAACGAAAATGCAAAATAATGAAATAGACACACACAATTAACAAATCTGTGATATAATGAAATAAACCGATATTATTCCCTTGATTGTCGATTTTGTAAAATGTCATCAGAACGGCAGGTAAACGCATTATGGCAAACTATCCAACTCAAAACATAATTACTCATTGGGCATCGTCAGCGACTGACATATTTCAATCTATCATGCCGCCTATTGATAAGCCATATCCGTGAAGGAAGCAAGGTGAAGTACGCCATGTCAAGAATATTTTTACCATATAACTCGTTAATAAACTTTTATCCGATATTAAAAACAAAAAAATGGTTATTTCCGTTTATGCAAATTGTTCGATGGTTTAGATTGATTTTTTGCGGAGGGTTAAATCGTGGAATCCATGAAATGAAAATCAATCAAACAATATCAGCAGACAAAGCCAGTGCCGCAAAAATATTTTTAGAGAACATCGGTCTGTAAGCATGTTGCTCGATAATAGAGCAGAAAGGATGTTTTTAATGTTCAACACATTAAAAGAAATAGGACAGGAATTCAGACTTCCGGGTGAGATATATTCCTATGATGCCATTACTATGGGAAATATCAATTCCACCTACAAAGTTACATATACGCAAAACGATAACTCATTGAAATCCTATTTGTTTCAACGAGTAAACACGAATGTTTTCAAAAATCCCGTTGAGATCATGGAAAACATTGACCGTGTAACAACGTTTATCCGCAGCAAATATCCCGACCAGATAACGCTTCATTTTCATCACACAGACGAAGGCTTGAACTATTATCTATACGAGAAAGATGCTTTTTGGCGAGTAGTGAATTACGTTGATTCTGTAACATTCAATGCTTCCGATGATCTTGGTATTATTGAAGCGACAGGAAAAGCATTCGGAGATTTCCAAACACAGCTTTCGGATTTTGATGGTTCGGTTCTTTATGAAACGATTCCCGATTTCCATAACACAAAAAAGAGACTTGATACGTTGTTTTCTCATATAGCGGATGATCCCTGCGGACGAGCAGCAGAAGTAAAGAAAGAGATCGATTATATCGCTTCTGTCCGTGAGAAAGCTGGAGATCTCAGCGTACAATTCGTAAACGGTGAGATTCCCAAACGAGTTACGCACAACGATACCAAGTGCAACAACGTCCTCTTTGACAGAAAAACAAAGGAACCGATTGTTGTAATCGACCTCGATACAATCATGCCGGGTATGTCGATGTATGACTTTGCCGATGCGGTTCGCTTCATTGCCAATACTGCGGTGGCGGACGAACCAGACACTTCAAAGGTATTCTTTGATACCGCAAAATTCCGTGCATTTGCGAAAGGATTTATCGGTGAGACGATTGACTCTCTTGAACCGATTGAGATCAGTAACCTTGTAAAAGCTACTTTCTCAATTACAATAGAGCTTGCTTCCAGGTTCCTTGATGACTATATAACCGGAGATCAGTATTTCAGATGTGCATATCCCAAACATAATCTTGTTCGTACCCGTTGTCAGTTGAAACTTGCAGAAGATATTGAACGCAAATGGGACGAACTTGAATGGATCGTACATGATATTATCGAAAAAATGAAATAGACATACCAATTTCACAAATACATGGTATAATACAAAGGCAGAGCGACCTCTGCCTTTCATTCGGCACATCGAATTGAATTGAAACGGAAACGGAAGTGAGACGATTGGCGAGACCAAAGAAGAATAAAGAAACCAATACGGATGATCTCATATCACAGCTCATAGAAGCCGTAACAGACACATATCTGAATCCCCCGGAGAACACAGCAGACGAGAACGGACGGATGTATCTCAACCTGCTTGCAGAAGAATTTTCCATGACTCCGATCAAAGTGCGAAAATTACTCATATCCTCCGGCGTGTATCAGACTGATATTAGCATGAGAATTAACGAACTGTATAAAAGCGGTAAGACTATCAAAGAGATATCCTGAAGCTCCTTTTTTGCACTGGCACTGGAGTAATGCGCTTTGATATAAATTTCATCTATGCACAAGTCCTGCATATCCGGGGTTTAGCAAGGGTTTCGTAAGGAAGGCTTTCGGATTTTGGATTATGCGGTATGGCATTGGATATGCTATACCGCATTTCCTTTCCAAAGAGTGACCATCGAGCGGTCAAACTCATCGAGATATAGTTATAAATAATTTGGCTCTCTGTCAATAGTTGAGGTTAAAAAACTAAAAAAATATAATCACCAGAGTGAGTTGTTTCAACAAAACAATTCACTCTATTGTTTTAGGACAAGAAAAAAGAAGGCTCTATAATAAATGTTGGACTATACCCCAACATTTATTATAGAGCTAGATGAATCATAACGCGGATTACGGCATCCTGGTCTAGAATTATATATAAGAAAACATATCTACTAAGGTGGTTAAGATTATTCAGTCTTATCATAATTTTAAGGAATTACTTGAAAATAAGGCCGCTTATGAAGCAATGTCTCATGCAAGTAATCCATATGGCGATGGACAAGCAAGTAAACGTATTGCAGATATTCTGGTAAACGGTGATTATGTGCCTTTTGTCGCAAAATGAAATGAAAGGAGATAACAAATAGTATGTCTTTATTTGAAAATGAAACCCTACTCATCACCGGCGGGACCGGTTCATTCGGCAACGCAGTATTAAACCGCTTCTTACAAACCGATATCGGCGAGATCCGCATTTTCTCACGCGATGAGAAAAAACAGGACGATATGCGCCATGAATTTCAGGCAAAGCTGCCGGAGGCCTCAGAGAAAATCAAGTTCTATATTGGCGATGTACGCGACATCGCCTCCGTCAGAAATGCCATGCACGGCGTTGACTACATATTCCATGCGGCAGCCCTCAAACAGGTGACGTCCTGTGAATTTTTCCCGGTTGAAGCAGTAAAGACCAATGTGTTGGGGACAGAGAACGTACTGACTGCCGCCATTGATGCCGGCGTTAAAAATGTTGTGTGCCTTTCTACGGACAAGGCGGCGTACCCTGTAAATGCTATGGGAACATCGAAAGCCATGATGGAAAAAGTCATCGTTGCCAAATCCAGAACCGTCAGTCCTGAAAAAACCAAAATCTGCTGTACCCGTTATGGGAATGTAATGTGCTCCAGAGGCTCTGTCATTCCGCTTTGGATTGATCAGATAAGAGCAGGAAGCCCCATCACCGTCACTGATCCTGCCATGACGCGTTTCATCATGTCTCTTTACGAAGCGGTAGATCTGGTGCTGTTTGCCTTTGAGCACGGTAAATCAGGGGACATTCTGGTACAGAAGGCGCCTGCCTGCACGATCCAGACACAGGCGGAGGCTGTTTGCGAGTTGTTTGGAGGGGACAAGAAAGCGATTAAAGTCATTGGGATCCGCCACGGAGAGAAGATGTACGAAACGCTGCTGACCAATGAAGAATGCGCCAATGCCGTTGACCTGGGAAACTTCTACCGGGTGCCCTGCGACAAGAGGGGATTAAACTATGACAAATTCTTCACCCAGGGCAACACAGAAAGAGGGAAACTAAGCGAGTTCAATTCCAACAATACCAAGCTGTTGACTGTTGAACAGACCAAAGAGAAAATCGCGTCTCTTGCTTATATCCAGGAGAGATTGGCGGAAAAAGCTTCAGCCGCCGGAGTCCAGCAGAGTCTATGCCCCTCAAAGGCTTAAACTCTTTTACAGGCTGCTGTTTGTTACATTTTTCCGTCTGTTTAGGCTGTCAGAATAAAAGCCCTAGAAACAGTCAGCGCCTCTATCAATAAAAAGCTTACAGTCGGCATTCTAAGACAAATGTTGTTGCACACAAATACCAAAAAAGGAAGGCCGCTGTAAGCTTTTATCATTATAACAGGTCATATGGAAAATGCAAGCGACCGGCGGAAATTTTATTTGCTTTCCGGGTGTCGCATATTATTTTCAGGCTATACCGTTCCCGTTACTGTCAGGGTGCTGACGCCGGGATTTACCAGCCAAATCCCCTCCTCATTCTGAGTAAAGGTAGCCGCCGGAACCGTAACCTGACCTGCAATGGTTGTAAACAGACCGGTGGTTGGGTCGTAGGTGTAATTGGTGCCTTCTGTCCAGGTGGTACCATTAAAGGTAACCGACAAATTAGAAAGTACAGGATTAAATGTATCCGTTATCACAACGTTGTCCGCTGCGGAAGCAGCCGTATTTCCTGTATTCTGTACAATAAAGGTATAAGTCAGCGTGCCGTTTTCTGCAACTGGCACCGGTGAAATAGATTTGGTAATAGACAGATTCGGTTCCGCCGTGGCATAGACCGTTTCCTCTGCCGTCAGCGTTGTGATGCCGGGGCCACTGACAGCTACCTGATTGTTAACGGTTCCGCCGGTTGCCAGCGGCGCGTATTGGTTGGGAATCGCTTCGTATATAATCAGCGAGTTTCCGCCTGCCGGTACGCTGAGGCCGGATAGCGTCAGCGGCGACTGGCCAGTGACTACCGGTGCGGTTTGCAGTGTGCCGTTTATATAGTATTTGACTGAACCGTCTACGTAAGTCAGGGGAGTTCTTGTTCCTGTTGAGAAAACGTATGCGCCCAGGTTGTCAGATAGGGTAAGTCCCGAGAATGGTGTGGTTCCGGTATTGACCAGACTGACAATATAAGTGACCTTCCCGTTTTGCTCATATTGGTCCGTAACCGCTGTCTTAGTAGCGGACAGGACTTCGAGGATTTCTCCTACTGCCACATTGGAATTGGTAACAGAATTGTTGTATGATAGCTGTGCCTGATTTGTAAATTGTGCCATAGTTCCTCCTAGTTATTGATTCTATAAACAAATATTATCAATAAAAATATATGCATCTGCGTACAGCAAAGTGCATACCATGTACTTTCTGTTTTTCAAGGGCGGCTGCTATACTTTTTTCTGTCCCCATGGTATACTACTTTCAGAAAAGCGTTTTATCTTAGATCCAGGGAGGAACCGTATGGACAGCAGAGAAATCACAAAATGGGCCGTGGAGCTGCAGAGCCTAGCGCAGGATGCGCTGGCTTATTGCAAAGATCCTTTTGATATCGAGCGGTTTAACCGTATTCGTGAAATCTCCGCAGAGATGCTGAGCGGAATTTCAGACGAACCTATAGAAAAGGTACGGGACATCTTCTGCTGCGAGCGGGGATATCAGACTCCGAAGC
This sequence comes from uncultured Oscillospiraceae bacterium, assembly GCA_902465325.1. GTDB lineage: Bacteria > Bacillota > Clostridia > UBA1212 > SIG427 > CABQMV01. The sequence continues at coordinate 3,783 of CABQMV010000061.1, read as the reverse complement.
TGGACTGTCGGGCCTCGATTTTTCAGAATGGTAAAATACTCCTTGTACAGGAGAGGGACGGGCGCTGGTCGCTGCCTGGCGGGTGGGTTGACGTACACCTGTCCGTAAAAGAAAATACAATAAAAGAGGTTTGGGAGGAAGCCGGTCTTCGCGTTGAGGCAGATCGAATTATTGCCGTGCAGGACCGGGACAAACATAATACTCCCATATACGCAAATAAAATTTGCAAGATATTTGTAGAATGTTCTATAATAGACGGTGAGTTCCGTGAAAATAGCGAAACCATTGGAAGCGGTTATTTTACCGTAGAAGAGCTGCCGGCGTTAGCGTTGGAAAAAGTGACACCAGAGCAGATTGCTATGTGTTTTCGAGCTCATAAAGATGATACATGGAAAGTGTGGTTTGATTAATATGCTGCTGTTTATTGAATATCCCAAGTGCAGTACCTGTCAGAAAGCAAAAAAGTATCTGGACAAAAAAGGGGTGGAGTACCGGGACCGCCATATAAAAGAGGAGAAGCCCACCTATGAAGAACTAAAGGCTTGGTGGCAGCGCAGCGGTTTACCGCTGAAGCGTTTTTTCAATACCAGTGGTCTGCTCTATAAAGAATTGGGATTAAAGGATAAGCTGCCTGCCATGGGAGAAGAAGAGCAGCTGAGGCTTCTGGCTTCCGATGGTATGCTGGTCAAACGGCCTCTGCTTGTGGGGGACGATTTCATACGGATTGGCTTTAAAGAAACAGACTGGGAGGTCTTGTAGCGGGATGGACGGCAGTACAGTAGGAAGCCTTTGTGTTCTGTTTGTTTTATTGTCATTATCCGCATATTTTTCCGCAAGTGAAACAGCGTTCTCCTCAATGAATCGGATTTTGATAAAGAATTTGGCCGCCGGAGGAAATAAAAGAGCGGAGAAAGCCCTGCATCTGGCAGAGCAGTATGACAAACTGATTTCTACAATCTTGATTGGAAATAATATTGTCAACATTGTAGCCTCTTCCCTGGCTACCGTTACAGCAGCCAGGCTGTCTGACAGCAGCTGGGCTGTTACGCTGAGTACCTTTATTCTTACAGTAATCATTTTGATTTTTTGTGAAATTTCTCCCAAAAGTCTGGCAAAAGATTCTGCAGAGAGTTTTGCTATGTTCTCTGCGCCCTTTATGCAGCTGCTGTTGATACTGCTGACCCCGGTAAATTATTGCTTTATGGCCTGGAAACGGCTGCTTACAAAACTTATAAAGCCCAAAACCGTTCAAAGTGAAATAGAGGAGGAGCTGCTGACCTTTGTGGAGGAGGCAGAGCATGAAGGCAATCTGGATGAAGAGGAGAGCGATCTGATCCGTAATGCCATTGAGTTTAATGAAACGGTAGCAGAAGACATCTATACGCCCCGAGTAGATATTGTGGCTGTCAGTGTAGAGGACTCCCACGAAAAGATACGGCAGGCCTTTTATAAAAGCGGGTATTCCAGACTTCCTGTTTACAGAAACAGTATAGACAATATCATTGGCGTGTTGAACCAGAAGGATTTTACAAATCCGGGGAATGCTGCCCGTCCGATAGAAGAGATTATGAGCAAGCCGCTGCTGATCTTTCCCTCTATTAAAATATCGAAACTGCTGAGTATGCTGCAGAAGAAAAAATGTCATCTGGCGGTGCTGGTAGACGAGTACGGAGGCACCATGGGAATTGTTACGTTAGAGGACGTGGTAGAGGAGCTGGTGGGAGAGATCTGGGATGAACACGATCAGGTAATAGAGGAATTTACCGATTTGGGCAGCGGCCGATATCGAGTAGTCTGCTCAGCGTCTTTGGAGGACATGTTTGAATTTATTGGTGCAAAGCCCCTGTCTCAGGAGCCTGAAGCTGTCAATGTAGGGGGCTGGGTAGTAGAGTGTTTAGGAAAGATTCCTCAGGAGGAGGACTGCTTTCAGGCTGACGGCCTGGCGGTAACCGTTATCAAATGTGATGGCCGGAGAGTGGAGGAAATCATGATACAGCTTACACAGGGGGCAGACGATGAATCTATATGAAAAACTGTTAAATGGAAAAACCAAACTTTCTTTAATTGGACTTGGCTATGTAGGGCTACCAATCGCCGTATCCTTTGCCAAGCAGGTTCCGGTGATCGGCTTTGATTTGAATGCTTCCAAAATAGAACAGTATCGGAAGGGCATTGATCCCACCGGAGAAGTGGGTGATGCTGCAGTTTCCCAATCCGGTGTAGAGTTTACCTGCGATGCGGCGAGACTGCGAGAAGCCCAGTTTCATATTGTGGCGGTGCCGACACCGGTATATGCGGATCACACACCGGACCTGAGTCCGCTCAAAAAAGCCAGCGAAATAGTAGGCCGGAATCTGAGCCTCGGCTCAGTTGTCGTATATGAATCTACCGTATATCCGGGGGTAACGGAAGAAATTTGTGTTCCCATATTGGAAAGGGAATCCGGCCTTTGCTGCGGTACGGACTTTAAGGTGGGCTACTCGCCGGAGCGTATTAATCCCGGCGATCAGGTTCACAGACTGGAAAGCATTGTGAAAATTGTCTCGGGAATGGATAAAGAGACCTTAGACATTGTAGCCGCTGTATACAAAATGGTAGTGAGCGCCGGCGTCCATAAGGCTGAAAGTATTCAGGTAGCAGAGGCGGCCAAGGTAATTGAGAACAGTCAGCGAGACATTAACATTGCTTTTATGAATGAGCTTTCTCTTATTTTCCACAAAATGGGGATTGATACAAAAGCTGTTCTGGAGGCTGCCGGGACGAAATGGAATTTTCTTAAATTTACGCCCGGGCTGGTAGGAGGGCACTGTATCGGCGTAGATCCTTACTATCTCACCTACAGAGCGGAAGAAAGGGGGTATCACTCCCAGGTTATTTTGGCTGGCAGGCGCATTAATGACGATATGGGACGGTATGTGGCAGAGAATCTGGTGAAGCTGCTGATTCAGTCCGATATCCCTGTTAAAAATGCCAGGATCGCTATACTGGGTTTTACCTTTAAAGAGAATTGTCCGGATATCCGAAATACCAAGGTATTGGATATTATAAAGGAGCTAAACGAGTATGGGATACAGCCCGCAGTCTGTGATCCGGTTGCAGATTCCAAAGAAGCGAAACGGCTGTATGGATTGGATTTTGTAGAGCTGGAGACGGTCAGAAATATGGACGGTATAGTACTGGCCGTTCCTCACGAGTCCCTTAAGACACTGGATATGGAGACGCTGGACGCTATGTTTTGCAGCGGCAGAAAACAAAAGGTGCTTTTAGATGTTAAAGGTGTTTTAGATAAAGCTGCCTATCTGAACGCAGGATTTGCTTATTGGAGGCTGTAGACGGTGTAACGTCCGGGAAAATTGTGATATAATACCCAGCGGAGGAATTTGTACTTATGGGATATAAACATTTAAAATTTGATCCGGATACTCTCTTTCTGGTGACCGGAGGCGCGGGCTTTATTGGATCTAATCTGTGCCAGGCCATTTTGGACATGGGGTATACCGTAAGATGCCTGGACAATCTTTCTACAGGAAAGCGTTCCCATGTGGAAATGTTTAAGGATAATCCCCGGTACACCTTTATTGAAGGGGATATTCGGGACTTTGAAACCTGTCAAAAAGCCTGCCGGGGAGTAGACTTTGTACTGAATCAGGCAGCCTGGGGCAGTGTGCCCAGAAGTATTGAAATGCCTCTCTTGTATGAGCAGATAAATATTATGGGGACGCTTAATATGATGGAGGCCGCTAGGCAGTCTGGTGTGAAAAAGTTTGTGTATGCCTCCAGCTC
>CABQMV010000060.1 GCA_902465325.1 uncultured Oscillospiraceae bacterium | reverse complement strand
GGGAGGTGGACATAAATGGCCAAAAAAATTATTGGATATGTTAAACTGCAGATTCCAGCAGGAAAGGCAACGCCTGCTCCACCGGTTGGACCAGCCTTAGGCCAGCATGGCCTGAACATCATGGGATTTTGTAAGGAATTCAATGAGAGAACAAAGAATGATGCAGGGATGATTATTCCTGTAGTAATTACTGCCTATGCGGATAAGACGTTCTCTTTCATTACAAAAACTCCTCCGGCAGCAGTTTTGCTTAAGAAAGCTTGCAAAATTGAGAGCGGATCAGGTAAGCCCAACCGTGATAAGGTAGCGACGATTTCCAAAGCAGAGGTCGCTAAGATTGCGGAGCAGAAAATGAACGACTTAAATGCCAACAGCATTGAAGCCGCCGCCAGCATGATTGCCGGAACAGCCAGAAGTATGGGTATCGTGGTAACGGACTGATACAGAAGGACTGATATGGGAAAGAAATAAACCATAAAGGAGTGTGAATGTAGTGTTTAGAGGTAAAAAGTATCAGGACAGCGCAAAACTGGTTGATTTTTCCAGATTATACGATGCCGACGAAGCGGTTGCACTGGTAGTCCAGACGGCAAAAGCCAAGTTTGACGAGACCATAGAAGCCCATTTTAGACTGGGAGTCGATTCCAGACACGCGGATCAGCAGGTAAGAGGAGCGGTTGTCCTCCCTCACGGAACCGGTAAAAAGGTTCGGGTTCTTGTTATTGCCAAAGGGGATAAGGCCTCTGAGGCTGAGGCTGCAGGTGCCGATTACGTAGGCGCTGAGGATATGGTGGCCAAGATCCAGAACGAGAACTGGTTTGACTTTGATGTTGTTGTGGCGACGCCGGATTGTATGGGTCTGGTAGGCCGCCTGGGTAAGGTCCTGGGGCCTAAAGGCTTGATGCCGAACCCTAAAGCCGGTACTGTTACGATGGATGTTACCAAGGCAATCAACGATTTGAAAGCCGGTAAGATTGAGTACAGGCTGGACAAGACAAATATTATCCACTGTCCCATCGGAAAGGCTTCCTTTGGAGCAGAGAAACTGGGAGAAAACTTCAAGGCGCTGTTTGATGCCATTGCCAAGGCAAGACCGGCAGCGGCGAAAGGTCAGTATATGAAGAGTGTTGTAATTACTGCAACCATGGGACCGGCTATTAAGATCAACGCTTCCAAAGGAAACGGATCTTAATATTATAGAGTGTTAGATGCCAGAGACCGCAGGTGGTATTGTATGGGAATGCTCACACAATATGGAAATCCTGCAGAGGTGTTGTCTTTTTGTTATGATAACAGACTGCCCTTTTGTGTCTTTGCACAAAAGGGCTTTGTGTTTGGAAATAAAGACGGCGTGCATCTCAGTAAATTTTATTGGAGGAGGTGTTTGTGAATGCCAAGTGAGAAGATTTTAAAGGAAAAAGAAGCTTTGGTAGCTGCTATTGCAGAGGATTTAAAGAATTCTCTGACCGTTGTTTTTATGGACTACCGGGGAATTACTGTAGAGCAGGATACAGAGCTTCGGAGTGCGCTGCGTAAAGCAGGTATAGAGTACAAGGTAACCAAGAATTCTCTGACGGAAAAGGCTGTTGAACAGTTGGGGATTGAAGGCGTGTCTGATTTTCTGAAGGGCCCTACGGCCATCGCTTACTGTAAGGAAGAATATACGGTAGGCCCTAAAATCCTTGTAGACAATGCCAAAAAGATTGAGCCTTTGACTGTTAAGGGCGGTATTATGGACGGTGCGGCCATTGATGCGGCGGCAGTTGAGAAGCTGGCGAAGATTCCTTCTAAGGAAGTTCTGATTGCTCAGATTCTGGGTTCTCTGCAGGGTACGATCCGTGCGTTGGCCGTTGGCCTGAATGCGGTTCGGGAACAGAAAGAAAGCGCGTAAACGCGGCTTGAAAAATTTATATAAAATGGAGGTACATGAAAATGGCAAGTGAGAAAATTGCAAAATTTATAGAAGATATCAAGGCGATGTCCGTTATGGAACTGGCCGAGTTAGTTTCCGCAATCGAAGAGGAGTTTGGCGTATCCGCTGCTCCTGTAGCCGTTGCAGGCGGTGCTGTTGCAGCTGCCGGAGGAGACGAGGGCGGTGCTGCTGAGCAGACTGAATTTGATGTTATTTTGAAGAGCGCAGGCGAATCCAAGATGAATGTAATCAAGGTTGTAAAGGAAATTACCGGGGCTGCTCTGATGGATGCAAAGAAGATGGTTGACGGAGCTCCCGCTACGATCAAGGAGAAGGTATCCAAAGATGAGGCTGCTTCTATTGAAGAGAAGCTCAAGGCTGCCGGTGCTGAGGTTGAAGTAAAATAATTTCTGCAATTTCTGCAGAGAAGGGTCCTCTGAAAAGAGGATCTTTTTTTGTAAAAAAACTCAAAAGAATCTCTTGACACCCCTTGACAGCCATGATATAATCATATACTGCGTTGTAATATCCCATAGTGGGTATTTGTGACGCTTATGAATCTTTACAGGACGTTTTGCCTGAAAGAATTAATATATATGGGGTGATCATTGATATGGTACATGCGGATATGGTACATGCTGTAAAGTATGGTCGGAACGAAAGGCAGAGCTTTTCAAGGATTGAAGAAACTCTGGAGATGCCGAACCTGATTGCAGTTCAGAAGAACTCATACAAGCAGTTTGTCGAGGAAGGGTTAAGAGAGGTTTTTCGAGATATATCACCTATTACGGATTATGATGACAAGTTGGTTCTGGAATTTGTTGACTATGTCATTGACAGTAAAACGAATTACACAATTGAAGAGTGTAAAGAAAGAGATACCACCTACGCCGCGCCATTAAATGTAAAGGTTCGCCTTCTTAATAAAACTACAGGAGAAATAAAAGAACAGAAAATATTTTTTGGGGAGTTTCCCCTGATGACAGAGAACGGCACGTTTATTATGAACGGGGCCGAGCGTGTTATTGTCAGTCAGCTGGTTCGTTCTCCCGGAGCCTACTATGAGAAAAATTTGGATAAGGCAAAGGGGAAATACATTACCGGATCCACGCTGATTCCCAACCGAGGTGCATGGCTGGAGTTTGAGATTGACTATAACGATGTGGTTTCTGTTCGGATTGACAGAAACCGAAAGTTGCCGGCCACGGTACTTTTCCGTGCATTGGGCTATGGCAGAAATGAAGATATCATCAATTTATTCGGCGACGATGAGCGTCTGCTGAATACACTGCAAAAGGATACCACTACCAATGAGGAGGAGGCGCTTCAGGAGATTTATAAGAAACTCCGCCCTGGAGAGCCCCCTACGGTGGAGTCTGCTAGATCTCTGCTGCTGGGAATGTTTTTTGATCCCAAAAGGTATGACCTGGCAAGAGTTGGCCGCTATAAATTTAACAAAAAGCTGGCTTTGGCAGCGCGTCTGATTAATAAAACTGCGGCAGAGGATATTGTAAATCCTTCCTCCGGAGAGATTCTGGCTGAAGCGGGACAGAAGATCACAGAGGATTTGGCCAATGCAATACAGGATGCAGGGATCAATGAGGTCGTAGTAGAGACGCCGTACAGGCCGGTAAAAATAATTGGAAACAATACGGTAGATATTAAAAGTTTTATCAGCTTTGATGTATCTGATTTGGATCTGGGACAGCGCGTATATGCGCCTGCGCTTCAGGCATTGATGTCTGAGGCCTCTGACGATGCATCCCTGCGCAAATTAATTGAAGAGCATATTAACGATCTGGCTCCGAAGCATCTTACTATGGATGATATTTTGTCCGGGTTCAACTATATACTGGGATTAAACTACGAAATTGGCCATACCGACGATATAGACCATTTGGGAAACAGAAGAATTCGAAGCGTAGGAGAACTGCTGCAGAATCAGTTCAGAATCGGCCTTTCCAGAATGGAAAGGGTAGTCCGTGAACGGATGACGATTCAGGAGGTTGACGTCGTTACCCCTCAGGCGCTGATTAATACAAGACCGGTAACGGCGGCTATTAAAGAGTTTTTCGGTTCTTCTCAGCTGTCTCAGTTTATGGACCAGACAAACCCGCTGGCGGAGCTGGCCAATAAAAGAAGGCTCAGTGCTTTGGGGCCTGGCGGTCTGAACCGAGACAGGGCTTCTTTTGAGGTGCGTGACGTACACTATACGCACTATGGAAGAATGTGTCCGATTGAAACGCCTGAAGGTCCTAACATCGGTTTGATCGGCTCTCTCAGTACCTATGCCAGAATCAACGAATACGGTTTTATTGAAGCGCCGTATAGAAAGTTTGATCATGAAAAGGGTGCTGTAACGGACCATATTGACTATTTGATGGCAGATGAAGAGGACCGCTATGTAGTGGCCCAGGCCAATGAGCCCCTGGATGCAGAAGGACATTTTCTGAATAAGAAGGTTGTCTGCCGTTATGAAGATGAATTTGTTGAAGTAGAGGCAGACCGGGTGGACTACATGGACGTATCACCGAAGCAGGTGGTATCGGTGGCTGCCGCCATGATTCCGTTCCTTGAAAACGATGACGCTTCCAGAGCCCTGATGGGATCTAACATGCAGAGACAGGCTGTACCTCTAATTCGTGCAGAGTCTCCTATTGTGGCTACGGGTATTGAATATAAGGCGGCTGTGGATTCTGGTGCTGTTGTACTGGCCAGAAGTGCAGGTACAGTAGAGGATGTAACGGGAAAATATATTACGATTAAAAAGGATTCCGGCGGCGTAGAAAAATATAATCTTCTCAAGTTCCTGCGTACGAATCAGGGCACTTGTATGAATCAGAAGCCCATTGTTAAACACGGAGATCATGTGGAGGCTGGTGATGTAATTGCGGACGGTCCCTCTACAGAGAACGGTGAAATTGCTCTGGGACGTAATATTCTGATTGGGTTTATGACCTGGGAGGGCTATAACTATGAGGATGCTGTTTTAATCAGTGAAAAGCTGGTTAAAAATGATATTTTTACATCAATTCATATTGAAGAATATGAGTGTGAGGCCAGAGATACCAAACTTGGACCGGAGGAAATTACTTCTGAGATTCCCAATGTGGGCGACGACGCTCTGAAATTCCTGGATGAGAAGGGTGTTGTACTGGTAGGTTCCGAGGTTCACGCAGGGGATATTCTGGTTGGTAAGGTAACACCGAAAGGGGAAACGGAGCTTACTGCAGAGGAAAGATTGCTTCGGGCCATCTTCGGAGAAAAGTCCAGAGATGTGCGGGACACTTCGCTTCGCGTACCCCATGGAGAGTCCGGAATTGTTGTAGATGTGAAGGAATTTACAAGAGAGAATGACGATGAACTTTCTCCGGGTGTAAACAGAATGGTAAGAGTCTATATTGCCCAGAAGCGGAAGCTGTCTGTAGGCGACAAGATGGCCGGCCGTCATGGAAATAAAGGTGTTATATCTAGAATTTTACCTGAGGAGGATATGCCGTTCCTGCCTGACGGAACCCCCTTGGAAATTGTATTGAATCCTCTGGGTGTGCCTTCCCGAATGAATATCGGACAGGTGTTGGAGGTTCATCTGGGCTTTGCTGCGAAAAAGCTGGGCTGGAAGATTGCTACGCCGGTATTTGATGGTGCTTCCGAGGATGATATTATGGAAACTCTTAGACTGGCAGGGCTGGATGAAGACGGAAAAACAGTGCTTTATGACGGACGCACTGGTCTTCCCTTTGACAATCGGGTTACAGTAGGATATATGTACTATTTGAAGCTGCATCATCTGGTTGACGATAAAATTCACGCCCGTTCCACCGGCCCCTATTCTCTGGTTACGCAGCAGCCTTTGGGCGGTAAAGCTCAGTTTGGCGGTCAGCGTTTCGGTGAAATGGAGGTATGGGCGCTTGAGGCATACGGTGCGGCCTATACCCTGCAGGAAATTCTGACAATCAAGTCGGATGATACGGTGGGACGTGTCAAGACCTATGAGGCCATTGTTAAAGGTGAGAATGTACCGGAGCCGGGGATACCGGAGTCCTTTAAAGTACTGATCAAGGAATTGCAGAGCCTTGCCCTGGATGTAAGAATTTTCTCTGATGACAACACAGAGATTCCGATTAAAGAGACTGAAGAGGAATACATCAAAAATCCTGATAAATACAGGGTGAAGGAAGATGTGGAGAATCCGGATTTTGCCAATACCATTGGCAGCGGCGGCTCTATTTTGGGCGGCGGTATGTACGGCAATGAGGACGGCGATTTACTCTTTGACGATGAATTCGGCGACGAAACGGAAATGGTGGATTTCAACGGGGAAGAGGACGATCTTGATCCCAATATGTTTGACAGCATGTTAGAGGATTCTATGGCGGATGACGAGGATCAGGAATAAGAGGGAGATGAGCGCATGATTGATTTTAGTAACTTTGATTCGATTCAGATAGAGTTGGCTTCTGAGGAAAAAATTCTGGCCTGGTCGCACGGCGAGGTAAAGAAACCGGAGACGATTAATTACAGAACTCTGAAGCCCGAAAGGGATGGACTGTTTTGTGAGAGAATCTTTGGACCTATGAAAGATGGCGAGTGCCATTGCGGTAAATATAAAAAGAACCGCTACAGAGGAATTGTGTGTGATAAATGCGGGGTTGAGGTTACCAGCTCTAAGGTGAGGAGAACTCGTATGGGTCATATTTCTCTGGCGGCGCCTGTCTCCCATATCTGGTTTTTCAGAGGCATTCCCAGCAGAATGGGACTGATTTTGGATATGGCGCCCAGAGCCCTGGAGAAGGTACTGTATTTTGCTGCCTATGTGGTTCTGAATGAAGGTTCCACGCCGCTTATGTATAAGCAGATTCTCTCTGAAAAGGAGTACCGGGAAGCAGAAGAGCTGTACGGAAAGGGCCGCTTTGAGGCGCAGATGGGAGCCGAGGCGATCAAGAAGCTTTTGGAAGACATTGATTTGGATGCGCTCTCTAAAGAGCTCAAGGAAGAGATTGATAAAATTTCTGAAAGTGAAAAGGAAAAAGCGGGACAGACTGTGAGCCAGAAGAAAATGCGTCTGGTAAAGCGTCTGGAGGTGGTAGAGTCCTTCCGGGCATCTCATAACAAGCCGGAATGGATGATTCTGACTGCAATTCCTGTAATTCCGCCGGATTTACGTCCTATGGTACAGCTTGACGGCGGTCGGTTTGCTACTTCAGACCTAAATGATTTGTACAGAAGAGTGATTAACCGGAACAACCGGCTGAAGAGACTTGTGGAGCTGAAGGCGCCCGATATCATTATAAGAAACGAAAAGAGAATGCTTCAGGAGGCTGTGGATGCCCTTATGGATAACGGCCGCAGAGGCCGTCCTGTAACGGGGCCCGGAAACAGACCTTTAAAATCTCTGTCTGATATGCTGAGAGGAAAGCAGGGGCGGTTCCGTCAGAATCTTCTGGGAAAGCGTGTTGACTATTCCGGACGTTCCGTTATTGTAGTAGGACCGGAATTGAAGATTTATCAGTGTGGTTTGCCCAAGGAAATGGCATTGGAGCTGTTTAAGCCTTTTGTGATGAGAAAGCTGGTCAATGACGGACTGGCGCCCAACATAAAAAGCGCGCGCAAAAAAGTAGAGCGGGTGAGTCCGGAGGTTTGGGATATTCTGGAGGACATTATCAAAGAACATCCGGTATTGCTGAACAGAGCGCCTACCCTGCACAGACTGGGAATTCAGGCGTTTGAGCCGATTCTTGTAGAGGGGCGGGCTCTTCGGCTGCATCCTCTGGTGTGTACCGCTTACAATGCCGACTTTGACGGTGACCAGATGGCTGTACACGTACCGCTTTCCGCAGAGGCACAGGCAGAATCCAGATTTTTAATGCTTTCTGCCAATAACCTGTTGGCGCCTAAGGATGGAAAACCGATTACCGTGCCTACTCAGGATATGGTTCTGGGAAGCTATTATCTGACGTTGACCAAGAGCGAGGATTATGAGAACGCACCGGTCTTCTCTGATTATAACGAGGCGATGATGGCCTATGATCAGGGAGATATTAATCTGCATACCCCAATTATAGTCAGACGTTTCGGGGAGTTTCAGGGTAAGCCTATTTCTCAGAGAATTCAGACGACAATGGGTAAGCTTATATTCAACGATGCAATTCCCCAGGATCTAGGCTTTATAGACAGGAGTAAGGAAGAAAACGCCCTCCGCCTGGAGTGTGAGATGCTGGTAAAGAAGGGGACGCTGAGCGACATTCTTGACCGCTGTATTAAAATTCACGGGACCACAGAAACCGCTGTTGTGCTGGATAAAATCAAAGCCCAGGGCTATAAGTATTCTACCAAAGGCGCTATTACCGTCAGCGTAAGTGACATTAACGTGCCGGAAGAAAAGCAGCAGCTGATTGAGGAAACGGATAAGACCATTGACTATATTACAAAGCAGTATAGGAGAGGTCTGATTACCGAGGAGGAACGTTACAATAATGTTATCTCTGCATGGACGGTGACCATTGATAAGCTGACTGCTATCTTGAAGGAGAAGATGGGAAGGTACAATCCTATCAATATGATGAGCGATTCGGGAGCCAGAGGAAGCATTAACCAGATTAAACAGCTGGCGGGTATGCGTGGCTTGATGTCCGCTACCTCCGGAAAAACCATTGAGATTCCTATCAAAGCCAATTTCCGTGAAGGCTTGGATGTATTGGAGTTCTTTATTTCCAGCCACGGTACTAGAAAAACACTGTCGGATACCGCTTTGAGGACAGCTGACTCAGGATATCTGACCCGTCGTCTGGTAGACGTTAGCCAGGAGGTTATCATACGGGATTTTGACTGCGGGACAGAAGAAGGCCTTGTGGTAGAGTCTATTATGAATCCTAATGCGAAAGAGCCCCTTGTGCCGCTGGAGGCAAGGCTTTCCGGCAGGTACCCGGCAGAGACCATAACAGATCCTGCTACAGGAGAAATACTGGCTGACAGGGATACTCTGATTTCTGATGATCTGGCGGAAAAAATTGTAGCAGCTGGTGTGACCTCTGTTAAGGTCCGTTCGGTACTTGGCTGTAAATGCAGACATGGCGTATGCGCCAAGTGCTACGGCTCTAACCTGGCTACCAACTCTCCGTGCAATGTCGGCGAGACGGTGGGAATTATAGCGGCCCAGTCAATTGGTGAGCCCGGCACACAGCTTACCATGAGAACCTTCCATACGGGCGGTGTTGCTACGGCGGATGATATCACACAGGGTCTTCCCAGGGTAGAGGAGCTGTTTGAAGCGAGAAAGCCTAAAGGCCTTGCTACCATTGCGGAAATTTCCGGTGTTGTATCGATTGCAGATAACGGACGGAAGAAGGAGGTTACTGTTACCTCCGAGGACGGGGAGACAAAGACCTACAGTATTCTTGCCGGAACCAATATTAAAGTCAGTGAAGGCGATTCCATAGAAGCCGGCGATCTTATTGTAGACGGCTCTATTAATCCCCACGATATTCTCAGAATCAAGGGAGTAGAAGGGGTTGAAAAATATATTATTGAAGAGGTACAGACGGTTTACAATATGCAGGGCGTTAAGATCAACGACCGCCATATTGAGGTGATTGTCAGACAGATGTTAAGAAAGGTGAAGGTAGATGACTCCGGTGATACGGATTTACTTACCGGCGCTGTAGTGGATTTGTTTGAATTTGAGGATGCCAATCGGGCTGCCAGAGAGATGGGCAGACGGGAGGCAGAAGGTAAGCGGATTCTGCTGGGTATTACCAAGGCTTCTCTGGCTACAGACTCTTTCCTGTCTGCGGCTTCCTTCCAGGAGACCACTCGGGTGTTGACGGAGGCGGCTATCAAGGGCAAGCGCGATCCGCTGCTGGGCTTGAAGGAAAATGTAATTATAGGAAAGCTGATTCCTGCTGGAACGGGCATGAACCGATATAAGAATATTAAGGTTGATGTAGAGCCTTTGGCAGAGATGCCGGCCTCTGTGAAACAGGAAGATTTTACAGATGTTCTGGAGGATGAGGACTCAGAGACAATTGAGGAACTGTTGACAGAAGACCTGTAATCAGCTGTTTGAATATGGATTTTTATTAAAGAACCGGCGGGACAATCTTTCCCGCCGGTTTCCTTTTACGGAGAGGACCTGGCTGAGAGATTTTTTATGAGCTGTCATACTCATTATATCCATTTGAAGGAATTTAAGTGTAAAATTCTGATATTTTTACGGGGTTTTTTGATATTTTTGTGTAAAAAACAGAGGAAAATGCCTTGAATATTATTTTTTCACACCTAAATATATGTTTTTAAATGTTTTAAGTGTAATTTTCACACCTAAAATTGTATACAAGCAGTTTTTGGGTATAAATTAGGTAAATAATATGCTGTTGGATATGTTTGGGATAATTAGAGGAGTTTTTTGGAAGAATTCGTTGACAAACATCAGCAGGTGGTGTAAAATATTCAAGCTTGTGGTTATGCAGGCTTTTTGCAGTTTATAATAAGGAGGTGAAGAGAATGCCAACATTTAACCAATTGGTTAGAAAAGGAAGGCAGACAGTGGAGAAAAAGTATACGGCTCCTGCTTTGCAGAAAGGGGTTAACACACTGAAGAAAAAAAGCACGGATATTTCCAGCCCTCAGAAGAGAGGTGTGTGTACCAACGTAAGAACAACAACTCCCAAGAAGCCTAACTCTGCGCTCAGAAAGATTGCAAGGGTACGTCTTACCAACGGTATGGAAGTAACCGCTTACATTCCGGGTATCGGACACAATCTTCAGGAGCATAGTGTTGTACTGATCAGAGGTGGGAGAGTAAAGGACCTGCCGGGTGTAAGGTACCACATTATCAGAGGTACTCTGGATACAGCTGGCGTTGCCAACAGAAACCAGAGCAGATCCAAATACGGTGCAAAGGCACCCAAGAAATAAGAAAAATGTTTACCGGGTTGACCGGAATGGTGACCGGATATATTGTATAGATTTTAGACTTGCTCTATATCTTTTATAATGTACGCCGGCGCTGACTTGAATTAAAAGAATTCAAGAGTACCGATGATTATTTTATCAAGAGGAGGGAAGAAAAGTGCCTAGAAGAGGATATATTGCAAAAAGAGAGGTACTGCCGGATCCAGTGTATCACGATCGGGTGGTAACCAAGCTGATTAATAATATTATGCTTGACGGCAAAAAGGGCACGGCTCAAAGAATTTGCTATGACGCATTTGACATGGTAAAGGAAAAGACCGGAAGAGATGCCCTTGAAGTGTTTAAAGAGGCCCTGGAAAATGTAATGCCCAAATTGGAAGTAAAGGCCAGAAGAGTGGGCGGTTCCACCTACCAGGTACCTATGGAGGTTGCTCCGGAGAGACGCCAGGCCCTGGGACTTCGCTGGTTGGTTCTGTTTTCCAGAAAAAGAGGCGAGAAGACCATGGCAGAGAGATTGGCTAATGAGCTTGTAGATGCGATTAACAATACAGGCGGTGCGTTCAAACGGAAAGAGGACATGCACAAGATGGCCGATGCAAACAGAGCGTTTGCTCATTACAGATGGTAATAAGGAGAGAACAATGCCAAGAGATTTTTCACTGGAGAATACCAGAAATATAGGCATCATGGCTCATATTGATGCCGGTAAGACAACAACAACAGAGAGAATTCTTTTCTATACAGGCCGTGTTCATAAAATAGGCGAGACCCATGAGGGTGCTGCCACCATGGACTGGATGGTGCAGGAGCAGGAGAGAGGAATTACCATTACCTCTGCGGCTACTACCTGTATCTGGCCTAATGAAAATGATCCTGATTGACGGCCGCGATGTGAGGGAGCGTTCGCAGCTC
>CABQMV010000059.1 GCA_902465325.1 uncultured Oscillospiraceae bacterium | reverse complement strand
TTTTTACTATTAGAAATATGTTGCAGAAATAAAACAAAAATAATATGATAGAAAATACATATCCATATAGTGGATAATTCTTCGGATGATGACCCGCTCAAATCAACTTAAAGGGACTAATAAAGCCAGTTTTTGATCGCTTTGATCGAAAACTGGCTTTTGTATCCTATTCGGTTATTTTGTCCCCTAACGACATCACACTAAGCCTTCGGCGGGTTTCTGCCGTGAGCCCTGTTTGACAAAACGCCTTCTTTATTATATGATGAACGTTGGATTTTTTACAGATATATGAAGTGAGGAGCAGTTACAAAAGTGGAAATTCGAGAGGATATTAGAAATATTGCAATAATTGCCCACGTAGACCACGGTAAAACCACCCTGGTAGATGGTTTGCTGCGGCAAAGCGGCACATTCCGGGAAAATGAAGCAGTAGAGGAACGGGTGATGGATTCCAACGACCTAGAGCGGGAACGCGGTATTACAATACTCTCAAAAAACACAGCACTGAAATATAAAAATTACACAATAAATATTGTAGATACCCCTGGACATGCAGATTTTGGCGGAGAGGTAGAACGTGTTCTTGGAATGGTGGACGGGGTTTTACTATTGGTAGATGCCTTTGAAGGGCCCATGCCTCAAACCCGTTTTGTACTGACAAAAGCACTTGCCATGAAGCTGAAGCCTATTGTGGTGATCAATAAAATTGACCGTCCCGGCGCAAGGCCCCTGCAAGTATTAGATGATGTTCTGGAGCTTTTTATGGACCTGGGCGCCGATGATGAACAGCTGGATTTTTCCGTAGTATACGCCTCTTCCCGGGACGGCTACGCTAGCTGTGACCCGGAAGCAAAGGACAGCAGGGACCTGCAGCCTCTCTTTGAAATGATTATTCAAAAAATACCGGCGCCGGAGGTTGACCTTTCCGCTCCCTATCGGGCACTGATATCTAATATAACGGCTGACGAATATGTGGGGCGGATTGCTGTGTCCAGATTAGACCGGGGAATTCTGAAGACAGGCTCTCCCACAGTTGTATGCAGCGCAGACGGAAAAACGCACACAGGTAAAATAAATTACCTTTATAAATTCAGCGGGCTGAAAAAAATTGCAGTAGAGGAGGTCCGGGCCGGCGATATTTTTGTTATGTCCGGAATTGCCGATATCAACATAGGTGAAACCGTGTGTTCTCCGGACTGTCCGGAACCCATTCCTTTTGTCAATATAGACGAACCGACTCTTACTATGAATTTTTCTGTAAACGACAGTCCCTTTGCCGGAACAGAAGGAGATTTTGTGACCTCCCGTCATATTCGTGACAGACTGTACAAGGAGCTGGAGACCAATGTAAGCCTCCGCATTGAGGACACAGAAACGCCGGATACCTTAAAGGTTTCCGGACGGGGAGAGCTTCACCTTTCCATTTTAATTGAAACCATGCGCCGGCAGGGCTATGAGTTTCAGGTTTCCCGGCCCAAAGTAATTACCAAAAAAATTGACGGCAAACTTATGGAGCCTATGGAGCTGCTTACCATTGACACCCCGGAGGATACTGTGGGCGTGGTTATTGAGAAGATAGGCTCCCGCAAGGGAGAAATGCAGAATATGCATGCTGCACTGGAAGGATATGTCCGCTTGGAATTTCGGATTCCCTCCCGGGGACTGATCGGCTATCGAAACGAGTTTTTGACGGATACGCGGGGAAATGGTATAATGAACCATATCTTTGATGGCTTCGAGGACTATAAAGGAGATTTTGAATCCAGACAAAGAGGCTCCATGGTGGCATGGGAGCAGGGAGAAGCCGTTTCCTACGGGCTGTACAATGCACAAGAAAGAGGACGGCTTTTTATCGGTCCCGGTACGAAAGTTTACGAGGGAATGATTGTAGGAGAATGCTCCCGAAACGAGGATATAACAATAAATGTCTGCAAGAAGAAACACATTACGAATATACGTGCTTCAGGTTCTGACGAGGCGCTGAGACTGACACCTCCGTTAGTGCTCAGCTTAGAGCAGTCACTGGAATTTATATCCGATGATGAGTTGGTAGAAATAACGCCGAAAAGCATAAGACTCAGAAAAAAAATATTAAATACCGAGCTCAGAGCAAAGGCAGGGGCAGCGAAACGTAAGAAGGCCGCAGAATAACATTTTACCAAGAAGGTGAGATCGTTATGGACAAAGAGGAAAACAGAAAAAAAAGTATAAAGGATATTAAGCTGGCCCCTACTAAGGGTGTCAGACGTCCCGGGGCAGCCAGAAGCAGCGTGCAGCAGGACACAGAACCTGCTTTCCACCGCGCCTCCGCCCCAAAGGCCAGGGAGTCGTCAGCCTCCCAGCAGAATCCAACGGCCAGAAGGCCCAGGTATGCTCAGGATTTGATTTCTGAGGACGACGAACTGGAAATGGTGGTCTCCGCCAGAAAAATATCGGCCTCCCCCAGAGCCTCCCAGGACAGCCAGAAACAGTCCTCCTACAGAAGCGGTACCAGTCAGATACCGGCCACCTCAAAGGTTTCTTTAAAAAAAAGGAAAACCTGGAATACGCGAATTAAAAATACGGGCAGCACGCCCAAAGTGCTTATTATTATACTGCTGCTCATCGGAATTGTCTTTTTTTCCAGCTTTGTTTCCTATACGTATCTGGTAGACAAGTACAACAATCCCATCAGTTTGGATTCAATTGTTATTGATACAGAAACTGCCGTATCCTTTAAAATCGAAAAGGGAGCTTCTACCTCTGATATTGCCAAGTCCCTAAAGGAGCAGGATTTGATAACAAACGCTTCGATCTATAGATTTTTATCTAAATTTAACGGCTACGACGGCAATTATAAAGCAGGCACATATACCCTTTGTCCTGGCTTGAATTACGAGGAAATCATGGTGATTTTAACCAGCAACCCTGAGAGTGTGAAAATCACGATTCCCGAAGGCTTCACTACCAAACAGATTGCTAACCGACTGGAGGCCAATGGCGTATGCTCCGCTGCAGATTTTCTCAAAGCAGTTGAGACCCAGGATCTTTCTTCGTACAGTTTTATTTCTAAGCATAAAAACAGGGAATACCGACTGGACGGCTATCTGTTCCCGGACACCTATGAATTTGATATTAATGCCAGCCCGGATACCATCATATATAAAATGCTGAATCGTTTTAATGATATTTATAAGCCGGATTACTATACAAAAGCAGAAGAAATTGGCCTTACACAGGATCAGGTAATTATATTGGCCTCTCTGGTAGAAAAAGAGGCTGCGCTATCCTCAGAACGTCCTATGATCGCAGGAGTCTTCATGAACCGTCTGCACAGCAGTGATTTAAAAAAGCTCCAGTCCTGCGCTACGATTCGGTTTGCGTACGCCAGACAATTCGGTACCACCCTTGAGACGGTAACAAAGGAAAATACCACAATTGAAGATCTATACAATACTTATAAATACGAAGGTCTGCCGCCGGGACCTATTTGTAATCCCGGAGCAGATTCCATTGAAGCGGTATTAAACTATACCCATCACGAGTATTACTATTTTGTTGCCCGAACAGACAACTCCAACGGACACATTTTCTCTCATACCTATGAGGAGCACGTGGCCGCCAAGGGATTTTAATACAGGAGGTGCTGCCATGGACCCTTATATTCAGCAGCTTCTGGAGGACAGAGATCCCCTTTTGCTTCAGCTTCGCCAAGAAGCCGTTACAAATAAGGTTCCCATTGTACGGGAAGATACTGCGGCGCTGCTGCGCTTTTTGGTAAAAAGCTATAGTCCCGCTTCTATTTTAGAGGCCGGAACGGCAATCGGCTTTTCAGCGATCCTTATGGCAGTCAGCAGCAAGTCGGGCAGCCGTATTGACACGGTGGAGATCAATCCGGAAACAGCGGCCGCAGCACGTAAAAACATTGCGGCCGCCGGGCTTTCGAATCGCATCAGGGTCATTGTAGGAGATGCAGCAGAGGTCCTTTCCTGCCTGTCACGAAGTTATGATATGATATTTATTGACAGCGCCAAGGGACAGTACCTTCATATGTACGAAGATATAAAAAGGCTTTTAAATCCAGGCGGGCTCCTGGTCTGCGACAATGTTGTTTTTTACGGCAAAATATTAGAGACGCCTGAACAGGCACCCCACAAGCATCGGACAATCGTAGCCAATATGCGCTGTTTTTTGGAAAAGCTGTTTCAAGATCCTGATTATACCAGCACGCTGCTGGAAATAGGAGACGGCGTTACATTAAGTTATTTAAAAGAATAAGCCTCTATCCCTTAATCGCCGTATTTTCAAAGCAGAACAGCGAGGCGTTCTGTCTTTTTAAAAAGTCTCTGGCTGTGATTTCCGTAAGGGTGTCCGTATAGGCCTCCACATTGATCAGAGCAGGCGCCTTATCCAAATCCAATACCCAATATAAATTTCCAGAGCAGCGCAAAAACCACAAATGAGTGGCATTTGAAAGATCAATATCCTGTACGGTACAGTACCGGATATCCAATTGCTCCAGCAAAGGCAGAGCACCAAAGTCAAAGGCCGAAATCTTGGCATTGGAACTGATATTCAAATGCTTTAAATTCTGCAGACTCCAGTAGTCAATATGAGACAGCGCTGCGTTGCTGGCCGCCAGGTATTCCAGTCTGGGAGCCTGCGAAAAATCCGGGAAAGTTTTCATTCTCGTATTGCTGATGTCCAATATTTTCAAAACCGGGCAGGGAGATAAATCAATTTCCTTTATGGAGGTGTTATTCATATAAAACGCCTGCAGATTCGGGAAATTTGACAAATCAAAGGAGTTGACGCCGTTTTTGCTTATATCAAGTGAAATGACATGAGAAAAATACTGCAGGTCATTTCCAAAATCTCTCAGACCCAGTCCGGATAAATCCAACTCCAATATTTTAGCAATATCTTTCTCCAATACAGTGGTATTTAGCGTATAGCTATCGTACATCCCGGTTTTGTCCTGCGTCTTTAGCAGCTCGATAACCCGTTTCTTAACCGCCGTATTTTCAAACTCCACGCCATGGGTCACACTCATTACGTTTAGGTAGCCTGTAAAGACAATGTCTCTCTTAAACCCTAAATTGCCGGAATACTCTGCTCCAATCAACTGCCCGTATACATAGGTGTTATCACATAGAATCTTTGCCTGCGGAGCCAGGATCGTGCCGGTAACAATCGTATTATTTAAAATGACCTCTTCCGCCTCATAACAGTTTATAATCACACGGGAGGCATAGATTCCCTTTTCTTCTCTCACTAATATATAGTAGTCAGACAGGTCAATCACCTTGCCCGCCAGATTTATTACTACATAAAAATCATCGTTTTCCGAGTTTATCCAGATATAACGAAAGCTGTTAAGATCATATCCTTCTCCGCAAAGATTGTCACTGTCCGCGTTATAGACCATGTATTCCTTTTCTTCCTTTGATATGAAATACAGCCCCCTATCATCCGGATTCTCCGCCTTTTTATTCCATTCTGTGTCAGTGGTCTGAAGGGTACACAGCTCCTCCGAAAGCAGCACCGTATCCTGTACATCGGGAATGGCCTTGGGAGTGGGGAACGGCGTAGGCTCCGGCGTAGTCAGCGCCGAAGAGGTAGGCTCTGCCTGGAGGTCTTCCGCTCGGGAAATCCTCCAGGATGTATTAATAAAAGCAATCAAAGAAATCAGCACCGCAATCCCGCAGATGATAAACATCATGACACTGGGAGACAGGAAAATATTTTTCTTTTTCCCCGCCGGCTTCTGTGCCGGAGATTTTTTGGCGCCGCCTGCCCCGGCGGAGGACTCCTGCCGGGAACCGGTTACCAGAGAATCTACTTTTTCTGCCCGTTTTTCATTTTTATTTTCATTTGCCATTCCAACAAAACACCTTAATAGACTTTTATTTTATTTTACCACGCTAAAATAAATTTGTCCATGTCTGCCTTGCTTTTTGGGCAATACTTTCAAAGAAATCCACAACCTTAAACCGAATCTGAATTTCTTCCGATTCCGGAGGATTTTCAATAACCGCATAGGTTTCCTCACTGAGGTTTTCCTGAAGCTGCGCCCTGCCGCTGGCACTCACTGCCGTTGCCTCAGCATCTACAAAACATAGCGGAGGGAATAGAACACACCACCAATTCTGTCCCTGTCCTTCTCCTATGGTAACCCTCACCGCATTATAATTTCCTGTAGGCAGCGTAATGTTTCCATAGCTTTTAACAGGGAATTCAAAATCTCCAATCTGCGCTGTCACCGACAGAGAGCAGCCCTCTGCTCTCGCCCTGTCCTGGGCAATTTCCTGTATTTTGTCCATATTCATCTGCAAAATGCGATAGGATTCCTCCGCGCTCTCGACATCCTTTAAAAGTTCTGCTGTGTATTGTGCAACACTGTCGCGCACTTTTAATTTTAAAGCCTGCGCCTCCTCATCGTTACTGTCTGCCACAACATGCAGCCTCACTATGTTCTCTTTTAAATCTTTCATTACACTGGCAGAATAAAGCGCCAGCCCTGCTATAATAAGAAACGCGCCTACAAAAAGCCAGAGTACCCCATGTAAAATTCTGTCTTTATACCTCTTCATATTTTCCTCCTGCAAAAATTTGCAGTTTCCCGGGAAAATCTGCTTTCATCAAACCTTACAGAGGTAAGTATTTCCGGTATTTTACAGGTTATACATCTGACGCGCAAAAATTTCAGCCGCGGCAAAGGGCCAGGGCCCCGGACAGAAAGCAGGAGTCTGAAGAAAATATTGATACACAGCCTTCGCCAACACCTCCGGCGCGCCTCCTAAATCGGCATATAGAATCAATACCCCCAGATTTCTCAAAACGCCCTCTGGCAGCGTTTTGCAGCTTTTGGGGGCAGCAGGGCTGCGGGAAGCCCGATAAATGCAGTATTCCTGCAAAAATGCTTTATGGCTGTCATTCGGATGAACAAATAAATATTTTTCTGGGATAAACTGTTGAGCCAAGGCGTTCACAGCAGCTAATATCTGCTGGTCCGTCAGCCTAATATTCAAAAAACCGTTAACGGCCTTCCAATTTGGATTCTGCTCTGCAATTTTCCGGGCAATCTCCTCTGCAGGCAAGGAAACTTTACTAAGCGAAAAAGCCCACGCAGTCGAAAGATCGCCCTCTCTCTCGACTCCTCCCAGGTCAGGAGAAAGACAGCGAAAAAGAATGGGAGGGCACCTTTTTTTCTCCTCCGGTAAAAGAAATTTACAGCGGATTGCTGCAAGCAAAAGGTCCCTGCGAAGTTCAACAGTCTTCATCGCAGAACTGCACCTGAATTTTCATATCCCGTTCATCAGAGTTGTTGCGGTCCCCGCCAAAAATAAGCTTATAGGCAATCCTGCCCTCATAGCCTGTCCCAGTGGAGAGAAAAGCTACATGCCGGGTTTCAATTTCCATATAAACAGACCCGTATTGGGTTTCATAATAGGAACCCTTCACTGTATCCGGGTAAAATTCCATTTTGCTGTTTATGGTTCCCTGCCTGGTAATGG
This sequence comes from uncultured Oscillospiraceae bacterium, assembly GCA_902465325.1. Classification (GTDB taxonomy): domain Bacteria; phylum Bacillota; class Clostridia; order UBA1212; family SIG427; genus CABQMV01. Next base: position 4,481 of record CABQMV010000059.1, on the reverse strand, counting down.
ATGCATGATCGCTCAAAAAAAGGATCCGGGTCATCGTCCCCTTCATTTCCTCTCCCCGTTCCGCATATTCCAGGCAATGGAGATTTCCTCTGCCAGAGTACCACCCCTCTAAAACAGCAATATTGCTTCCGTCATTCTGGGAACCGCTGTGGATAATAAGCTTTACTTTACGCTGCTGTTCCTTCTTCATGGCCGATCCCGCTCCTTTTCAATTTCCACTTTCTTTACAGCATCTATGGGCATATTTAAAAACACACTGCCAAGAGAGGCAAACTTGTCTACACTGTCGCTGGTATAGAATTTCATTTCTCCGGCCCCCGACAACAGCTCCGGGTCCCTGCACATATCCAGCTTCATCAGAGAATCTTTAACGGCCAGCGCCACCTCTTTTGCGGAATTGATCAGTGTAACCTGATCTCCCATAACCTTTTGAATTACAGCTGTCAATAGAGGATAGTGGGTACAGCCCAAAACCAGCGAATCTAATTCTGCAGATTTTAAATCCTTTAGGTACTCTTCTGCAACCAGCTGCGAAACCTCATGATCCCACCAGCCCTCCTCTACCAGAGGAACAAATAAGGGACAGGCCTTTTTTGAACACTGACAATTGGGCAGCAGCTTTTTTATTGCCCTTTCATATACGCCGCTTCCAATGGTAGCCGGCGTCCCGATAACGCCGATATGCCCCGTCTTTGTAGCCCGTGCCGCGGCCTGAGCGCCAGGGCCTACCACCTCTACAATCGGTATGGAATACCCTCTCCTTACACTTTCCAGGCTGCAGGCACTGGCGGTATTGCAGGCAATTACAATCATTTTTACCCCTTTGCTCAGCAAAAAATTGATATCCTGGTATGTATATTTTATAATGGTTTCCTTGGATTTCGTTCCATAGGGTGCTCTCCCGCTGTCTCCGAAATAAACCAGCTGCTCCTTGGGCAGCAGCCTATGCACGGCATTCAGCACTGTCAGTCCGCCTAATCCGGAATCAAAAATACCTATTGGCCTGTTATCCATATAGCTCTCCTTAAATTAGATAATTTCTCTTTTGTTCTCTTCCTGTCTCTCAAAAGCCAATTCCACAAGCCGACTGAGGAGCTCTGTAAAAGACAGGCCTTCCGCAGCCCACAGCTTACTGTACATGCTGATTTCTGTAAATCCGGGCAGCGTATTGATTTCATTAAATAAAATACGCCCTGTTTTTTCTTCATAAAAAAAGTCTACCCGGGAAAGTCCGGAACAGTCTAAGGCGCTGAAAACAGCAATGGCATACTGCTTTATTTGATTCAGCGCTTCCTCTGGAAGCGCTGCCGGTATAACAGTAATACTGGCTCCCTTTTGATATTTATCTTCGTAATCATAAAATTCCTTTGAAGGCTTGATTTCACCCGGCGTGGCAGCTTCCGGCCGACGGTTTCCCAAAACGGCGCACTCAATCTCCCGACCCTTAATAAATTCCTCCACAATAACTTTTCTGTCAAACTTTTGTGCCTCCAGTAAAACAGGAACCAACGCCTCCCGGTCTTTTACTTTAAAGACCCCTACAGAGGATCCGGAATTAGACGGCTTCACAAAGCAGGGAAACCCAATTTCCTTTTCAATAAAATCTGTGTAGGCAGCATTGTTCTCCAGTAAAACGTCCCTATGTACAACAGTATGTCTGCACTGAGGAATCCCCGCCTTCTCTGCTATAATCTTGGTATAGGCTTTATCCATCCCTACGGCCGATGCCAATACATTACAGCCCACATAAGGCTTTTTTAACAGCTCCATCAGGCCCTGAATCGTACCATCTTCACAGTTTAAACCATGCAGTACCGGAAAAACCACCTGGCAGTCCCGTACAGCCTGAAGCCCTTCGGCAAGATCACAGCCGCCCTGTGCCAATTCCTTCCCCTTGCGGGCAATTGGCTCCCAGGACCCGTCCCGAATCGCCTCTGCCGGCCCGGTATACAGCAGCCAATCCCCGTTTTTTGCCAATCCCACCGTTACAACGCAGAATTTCTTTTGGTCAAAGCCCTTTATAACCGAATAGGCAGATACACAGGACACCTCATGCTCTGTTGACATCCCGCCAAACAGAACTGCTACCTTTATTTTATCCATAAAACAGTCTCACCTTTATTTTTATATAATACGCTTTTCTATTATACAACAAACAGGGGCTTTTTTCAAACACAGGGGAGCCGAAGGGCAGCTCTCCTTTTTACTCCAGCGCCACATCAGAAAAAGCCTCTTCGGAATAATCTGTTTCCGCTGCAGCCGCCTGGGCAGAAATAATCTCCAGGTTTCGGGAATTTGCTTTAAACTCATAGCCGCATTCCATTTTTCCCGGGGCCTTGCCGTCTACAGTGATAATAACCTGATTAATTTCTTTCAATTCCGTCAGCGTATTGGTTATTGCACAGACCATCAAATCTAACTTAGCCGCATCGGACGATAAATTAGATAAAAATGCTTCATTAAAATCTACTGTAGCAATCCCCTTTTCAAGCTTTACAGAACGGACTGCGGAGTCTGCAGGCAGCGTATTTACATACAGATCCTTATTGGCCGGTCCGGCTGCCAGCATTTCACAAATTTTTTTTGCCATATTTTCTGTTCTGCGGTCTCTGGCAGTAAATTCGACCAGCTGGCTTTCCGCAAAAAGATTGGTCCCCTTAGAATCGGTAAAGTACAGTAAAACCCTTACCTTCTCGCCTAATGCAGCGGCTTCGCTTTCTGTCATCTCAAGGCTGCTGGTAGGCTCATACTCATCTTTATCCCCTTCCTTTTTACTGCAGGCCGTAAAAAGGCACAACAGGCTCAACACCACCGCTGTGACACATAAAAAATATTGCTTTCTTTTCATTATTGCACCTCAAAATTTTATTCTATATGCAATAATACTGTGCCCGTCTTAAAATATTCCTGTCACTTCCAAAATTCAATTTCTGTAAAGCCTCTTCATAAGGCAGCGTCCACCAATCCGGAATTTCTTCATTTTGTATTTTTACTGCTTCCTCATTAACGGCCGCCAGAAAATATACGCCTGTTTTCTCCAGGATCTCCCCTTCAATGGCCGCTTCATAATGCATTTCGCAGCGAAACCCCGGAATAAGGGAAACTGAAATCCCAATTTCCTCCAAAACCTCTCGCCGGGCAGTCTCTTCTTCACTTTCCCCATCCTCACAGTGACCTTTCGGAAAACCAATATGGCCCGATAAATTTTTTATGATGATGTACTGTCGTTCCTTGCCCTTTCTGAAAACAACAGCGCCGCATACTTTATCATACCATAATACCGGCTGTTCCAGCGTACTTGGTTTCTCTGCAGAAAGTACAGGGGAGGAAAAAGGAGCCTGGCTTCCCGCCGTCTCCCGCCTTTCTATACAGCTGATCTGCGCATAATACTGACTGTCCGTCAGCCTATATATCTTTGCGGCAACAACGGACAGCTGTTGATTCAAGCAGCGTTTTACCGCATGGGGCGCATCTTCATGAGACAAAGGCTGACAAACAAAGCTTCCCAAAATTTCATTTCTGTATTCTGCTATAACTTCCATGCCAAAATCCTCTTTCCTGTATTATTCCAAGACTATTGTACCACAATTTCTTGCCAAAAAAGTGTTTACCTCCTATAATAAACCTGCAAGAAAGAAGAGAGGATAGCATAAATGAAAAATACCGTTTTACTGACAGGCGCCTCCGGGGGAATTGGCTCTGCAATTGCCAAAGTTCTGGCCGGATCGGATTTTAATTTAATTTTATGCGGCAACAGCAACGGCGAAAAAGTGCGTGCTCTTGCTGAAGAATGTACCAATCGGGGCAGTCTTTGTCTGGCTGCACAGGCAGACCTCAGCCAGGAAAAGCAGGTAGAGGACTTATTTAAAAAAGCCGTCTGTGAATTTGGGGAAGTAGATATGATAATAAACAACGCGGGCATTTCCTGGTGGGGATTGATAACAGACATGACAGCAGAACAATGGGACAGACTGTTTCAGGTCAATGTGCGAAGCTGTTTTTTGACTGCGAAATACGGCCTTCCCGCTATGATTCAAAAAAAATTCGGCCGTATTATCAACATCGCTTCTATGTGGGGCCAGGTAGGTGCCTCCTGTGAAGCTGCTTACTCTGCCACAAAGGGCGCTGTCATAGCACTGACAAAAGCGCTAGCCAAGGAAGCAGGTCCCTCCGGGATCACAGTAAACTGCATTGCTCCCGGGGTAATTGACACCCCTATGAACGCCCCGCTGAGTCCGGAAACGCTGCAGACTCTCCAGGAGGAAACACCCGTAAACAGATTAGGACAGCCCCAGGATATTGCCTTTATGGTCAAATACCTGCTTTCTTCCCAGGCTTCTTTTATCACAGGACAAGTAATTGGAATTAATGGGGGAATGGTAATATAAAAAAGAGAAAGCCCTGCGCCTTCTGCACAGAGCCTTCATATATATCCGGCAGCTACATACTTTCGCGGGACGTCGCCATCCAACTATCATCTG
>CABQMV010000058.1 GCA_902465325.1 uncultured Oscillospiraceae bacterium | reverse complement strand
AGAGAGATAATTAAAGAAGCTGTAGTAAACAATAGGATTCACCCTACTGCGGAAGAAGTATATGCCATTGTACGCCAGACAAATCCTGAGATCAGTCTGGGTACTGTATACCGAAATTTAAATCAGCTGGCTGATTCGGGAAGCATATTAAGGCTTTCTGTGGCCGGCGGTCCTGACCGCTACGACGGTACAGTAAAAGCACACCAGCATGTCTGCTGTACAGACTGCGGAAAGGTCATGGATTTCAACTTTGATATTCAAACAATAGAGTCTGCCGTATGGGAACAGACAGGAGTCCGTTGTCAGGACTGTTCTATTTATATAAAGGGTCTTTGCTGCCAATGTGCAGATAAGATAAAAAATCAAAGTGTATAAAAAATTTTTTTTGGAGGTATGTAGTGATGAAAAAGTATATTTGCCCTGTTTGTGGTTACGTTCACATAGGAGACAGCGCACCTGAGGTATGTCCTCTCTGTAAATGTCCCGGTGAAAAGTTTAAAGTTCAGGAAGAAGGCGCCATGGTTTGGGCGGATGAACATAAAGTAGGCGTTGCACAGGGAGTAGATGCCGAAATTATAGAAGGACTCAAAGCAAATTTTGAAGGCGAATGCTGTGAAGTCGGTATGTATCTGGCCATGTCAAGACAGGCAGAGAGAGAAGGATATCCTGAAATTGGCGCTTTTTATAAGCTGGCTGCCTGGGAGGAAGCAGAGCACGCCGCCAAATTTGCGGAACTGCTGGGTGAAGTGGTTACCGATTCTACTAAGAAGAATTTGGAACTGAGAGTTGCCGCTGAAAACGGAGCCACTGCCGGGAAACTGGAACTGGCTAAAAAGGCTAAGGCCCTGAATCTGGATGCAATCCACGATACCGTACATGAAATGGCGAAAGACGAAGCTCGGCATGGCAAGGCATTTGAGGGACTTTTAAACAGATACTTTAAATAAACAAAAACCGCATAGATAAAGGGTTTGTGAGACATTCGCCGCTTTCGGTGGGTGTCTCTTTTTTTGTCTGTTTTTGTGTTTTAGTTTGTGATAGTGTGAAAACTCACACTTCCTCACCCTCAAAAATCGCTCTAAAAATAGGGGTCGGGTGAGGGGCTGGGTGAGTGTGTTTTTATTATAACAGATTTCCAACTTTTAGGCAATAGGGCTGTTCTTCTCTGTGTGTGTTCTGTGTATTCAAAGAGAGTATTCCATGAGAGTGTGTTCCTATGTGCTTGGTTTGGATTTGCTCAGATTGGATTTGCTTGGATTGGTTTAGATTTGCTTGGATTTGCTCAGATTGGATTTGCTTGGATTGGTTTAGATTAGATTAGTCAGACCTCTGTAGTTGTGCTGTGATTGTGCGGTAATTGTGCTGTAGATGTGCTGTGAATAATAAAACAAAGAAAAAAGCACCTGAAACAAGTGCTTTTTCTCTTTAAAATGGTGTATCTTCTTGTTCTTTGATTTCAATAATTTCGTTATCGCCATTATGTAGAATGATTACATATTTTTCATTGTAATCAGTTATATTCGGGTTTTTATCTGTGTCAAATGTATAAGTATCCCCTTCCTCTAATGATAGGGTTCCTTCTTCTTCATTTACACTCATTACATACCCAAACACTTCTATTCCCTCATTTTTTGCCCTAAAATCGTTTTCAAGGGGTTTAGTAGTATCATGACCCTCTTCGGTGTTTAAGGGCATTGTAGGGCATTGTAGGGGCGATTCCGTTGATGTGGTATCCTCAATAGGTTTGTTTAAAATCACTTCAACATATTTCCGGATAAATTCTATATCTTCCTTTGCTAATGCATTTTGGGGGTTGCGGTTTTTTGCCATTTCTTCAATCCATTCTGGGTCTTGCTCGTATATCTCTTGTATGGATAAACCGTCCTTTTTATATTTGCCAGTTGCAATTACATAGTTTTTCAATTCTTCTTTTTCTTCGTCCTCTTCGTTTTCAGGGGGTGTGGTAGTATCTTTACCCTCTTCGGTCTTCTGGGGCATTGTAGGGCATTGTAGGGGCGATTCCGTTGATGTTGTATCTTCTTCCTCTTTGTTTGTTTTTCTCTTGCTCCGTAGGTTTATCCATTGTTTTGTCGCTCTTTCAGTTGTGTTCATGAATGTGTTAAAAATGAATAAGAGAAGTGGTTCGCTCTCTATTCGTTCGGCTAAATCGGCGGGAAGTTTTTCCGTGCCGTTGGTGCGGGCATAGAACCCGATTGCCGTGAAAATGATTCCCCGCTGTTCGTATGTTAGTTTTACGGCTTCAAGTTGGTCTAACCATTCGTAATAAACCGAAAAAGCGGTTCTTTCTTTTAGTTTTTCTTTTTGCTTTGATGTTAGTGTTTTATAATAATTGTTTATCTCCATAATGTTAATTACTTCCTTTCTGTTTTTATTTTTTTGAATGAACTTTGTTCTGTTTTAATTATGACAGAAACAAAAGAAAAACAAGAAAAAAATTATCATTTTAACATATTGACATTATAAAAATAAAAAAGGTATGAGAGAAAATATATTTGCTCATATCTTTTTTCTTATACGAATTAAAGCAAACAAAAAAACCGCCCGGGAAAGGCGGTCTTTCTGTAAAGAAAGTAATTTAAAAATGGAAAAACACTATGAATAGATGTTTTTTAAGGTGTTATAAAATAAGTATGATATGTATTGTTCAAAATCGGGGAATTATTCAGCGGGGGTCATATCAACCGGAAGTGTTGCAACCTTGGAAATTGTTTCTGCTCTTAAGGAGTTGATAACATTTTCGTCTGTTCCGGTGATATAATACATTCCCCAACCTTCGTTGTATTTCGTTCCAAACTCTGTAGAACCGCTATACTTATAAACTACTTCGTAATAATACTGGTGTGTTGGGTCTGTTCCATCGTTATATCCTGTTGTGCTGTAATCATAATACAGTTTCAAAGTTCCTGATTTATCATCCACAAAACCTTTTAAATCGTGTTTGTAATCAGCAGCATCGCCCCTGCGGGGGTCTGTTAATGTAAATACACCATCCTGATATTTTACATAATCATAACTGCTTGAAAACATATATGTTCCTTGTGCTTTGAAATTTTCAAACTGTTCATCACTGAAAATAAACTTGTTTCTGATGATGTTTAGCATTTCATCTTCTGTGATTGTGATTGTCTGTTCAAAATAATCTGCAGGAAAACAATCATAGAAAACATTTGCTAAAACTTCATCATAATCTATTTCCCCATTACCGTTTATAAATGCTTCGCCATACATATCCGCTTTGCCAAGACGAACGGGTTGCATTTCATAAAACCGTTCAATATCAATACCTGTTCCTGGTTCTGTTTCGCCATCATCAACCTCTGGAGGCGGGATGATAACGGCGGTATGTTCGTTTCCGCCTGCTTCATCAATTAAATTGCCCAAATTATCATAATCCCCAAGAGAAAAGGCTACATAAGTTGCCTCAAAACCTTTCGCTATAAACTTCCCGAAAGGAGTCGCAAGTGCTAACAATACGGAAAGAATAAGAATTAAAACTACTATCCAACCGTAATGACTTAAAGTATTTTTGTCCATATTATTTTTCTTCCTTTCTATTTTTTAATAATTTTTTTAATGTGTTTGTGTATGTTTCTTCTGTCTCTTTTAACTTTGCCTTGAGTTGTTCGTTCTCTGCCTTGAGGTCTCTTATCTTCGCTTTAAGTTGTTCTTCTGTTTCCCATGCATATATGTTCTCAATGACCTTTTCCATTTCTGCCGTTCGTAGTTGGGCTTCTAATTTTTCAATGTCTGTCATACCGAACCGCCCCTCTCTTTAAGTGCTTCTCTCTCCGCCTTGAGTTGTTCTCTTTGCTCCCGTGTCATTGTGCTTCCCTGTTTCTGTAGAATGTCGTTAATTTCCTGTATTCGTGCTTTTGTCGTTTGTTCCTGTGTTTGTGTTGTTTCTTCCTCTGTTTGTGTTTTTATAACCTCTCTCAAAAATTGAGAGAGGGTTTTCTTCTCCTTAATTGCTTTAATTTTTAATGCTTGTTTTTCTTCGTTTGTAATTAAAAATACTATTCTCTCCATGTCTGTTTGCTCCTTTCTGTTTTTATTTTTTGAGTGTTGTTCTCTTTTGCTTCTAAAATAAGTATGACAGATAGGACAGCAAAACGGGGGTAAAATTATCATTTTAACATTTTAATTATGAAAGAACTTTTTTCATCTTGTTTTTTACTCATAACTATTTTTTTCACACCGATAACCAACCGAACAAGGGGTGGAAGTTCCTTCGTTTGAAATCGCTGTGATTTTTATAACATGGACTCCTTCGCTCTTCACAAAATCGGAAAGGTCAAGGGTTGTCTCTGTCGTTGTGGTTAATAGTGTTTTACCGTTTCTCACTTCGTAAAAAGTAGCATCTTCAACGGGGTCTATTGTTAAAATGTTTCCTGTGATGTTTGCGGTCGGTGTTTCAAGTGGCATGTCTGTGTCTTCTTTGAATGCCCCTTCTACTAAGTCGTTAGTAATTTGTTCCGTTTGCTCCCTCGCATACAATCCTAAAGGTGTGGCTGCAGTGATTAGCATTATTCCAACCATTAACGAAACCACTACCCAACCATAATAACTTATTGTCTCTTTGTCCATAACTTTTAACCTCTTTCTGTTTTTATTTTTTTTGTGCTGTTCTCTTGTCTTCTAATTTAAGTATGACAGACAGCATAATAAAACGGGGGTAAAATTATCATTTTATAAAATGACATTTTTACCATAAAAAGAAAAAGAGGCATGAGTGTTATCTTCCACTTGTGCCTCTTTTTTTCGTTCTATGAGATAGGGGGTCAAGGGGGGCAGAATGCCCACCCTTGTGGTTCCAAGGTGAAACCTTGGCTTACTGGTTTGCTTGCAAACCGTAGTAAGTCATCTTTATAAAATAAAGACCGCTGTTCGGGTGCTTGGTCTGTCATATTTATTTTATAAAGATGGTCGGAATGAACCGCCCGCCAGTTTTCTACTTTTCGCAAAAAGAGGGCGGTGAATGAGACAGAAGAACGCCAGAGGCGTTCTTAGGCTTGGTGCTTGTGCTTGTCATTCTATTAAAAAGCAAAAATGACAAAAAGCACAAAATAGCACCAAAAAAAGAAAGGGGGGTAAGATTGTGGCTTATGCAGTTATGAGATTTAAAAAGTACAAAATCAGCGAACTGGGAAAAATTGAACGGCATAATAATGACCGTTCCCATCTCAAGAGTAGAGTTCATCCGGAGTTGGAATATTTAAACAGAACAGCAAAACATCAAACAAAGACACTCACTCAACAGATAAGAGAAAAAATAAAACAAATCAAAACAGAAAAAGGAAAAACGACTCGGAAGGATGCTGCAGTTGTTGCGGAGTTTGTTTTGACATTTTCGCCAGAACGGACGGAAGACATAATGAAAAGAAAAAAAGAATGGCTTTCGGCTAATCGGGCATGGCTTCAAGAAGAGTTTGAGAGCAAAGGGGCAAAGATTTTGAGAATGGATTTTCATTGTGATGAAACGACTCCTCATATACATGCATTCGTTCAAATGACAGAAGAACGGGGACTCTTTTCGGCTTCCAGATACTTCGGGAAACGGCAGCAAGTAGAGAACCTACAGACAAGTTATGCGAAGGCTATGGAACGGTTTGGACTTGAAAGAGGTCAAAGCAAGAAGATAACACGGGCTTGTAATATTTCGCTAGATGAACACAGAAAAGAAGTTGCGAAGAGTGTTGAAAAGTTAAGAGAAACGGCTGATAAGATTAACGAAAAGCAAGCAGAACTTAATGAACTTTTGCGACAGAAGGAGAACGAAATTGAAGATATTTTCAAAGAAGATAACGGCAAAGATAATTCTGGATATTTTGAAAGCAAAGAGGCTGAAGATATTCTCAGATAAAAAGAAAAAGGTATGAGTGAAAGAGAAGAAGTTCACTCATACCTTTTTTTAGAAAATGCTTGAAAGCAAATTGTGAGCACCCGCCAAAATGTCGGGGTTATTTGCTAAACCTATGTAATACTTTCGGGTTGTTTCTATTTTTTTGTGTCCCATATTGTTCATGAGTATTTGTAAATTAACATTATTGTAAGCACAAAGAGTCGCATATGTGTGCCGGAGATAGTGGAAACGGAAGGGAATTCCTTCGCTGTTTAGTTTTTTGGAATAGTATTTTATTGAATTGACCGTGAGAAGTTCGCCGTTTCGTTTGCGATTGATAAAGTCCCCGCCCTGTATGGTTTCGCCTGTGATTGTGTCAAAGACCTTCTCCGTGTTCCTGTATCCTATGCCTCTTGTGTCTTGTTCGTATGCTTGTGCTTCTTTGAGGTGGAGAAGGAAGTTCTCTAAACTCAAAGGCATAAGCACTTTACGAACAGAGGTTAAAGTTTTCACTGGGTGTAATTCCCATCTGTTGTTTTCGTAATGTAATTGCCTGTTTATCGTGATTGTGTGATTGTCAAAGTCTATATTTTGCCAACGAAGAGCAAAAACTTCCGATATTCGCAAACCAGCACGAAGTCCAAGATAAAAGGCTGCAAGAAGGTTTCCATCGCCTTCCATAAATACGGCTTCTATCTTCTTCAATTCTTCTGGAGAGAAAGTGCGAACATCCGACTCATCTGGGTCATCATCTGCAGATGTTTGTTTTTTCTTTGGCATTGTCAAACGGGTTGAACGATTCACAAACATTCGTGTATATCGTGCTGTGTCCAAAAGGTCGCAACGGTCGGCAAAACCAAAGAGAAGATAAAAAAACCTTAAAAAGCCTTGAACATAGGAGTAAGTCTTCCCATCTTCATAATACAAGTGGGAAAGGAAAGCATTTAATTCATTCAATGAGATAGTGGAAATGTATTTACTACCAAAGGTGGTGGAAATGTGATTAACCCACATGCTTTCTTGCTTCCGAAGTGTTGCCGGTGCCTTTGTTTTTGCTTCGTGTGATTGTTTGTATTTCTCATATACCTCTGAGAGGGTCATATTTGCCCTTTTTTCGCCCTCTTCTGTTCGCTGTGATAAAAGTTCCGCCCGAACCTTTTCTCTTGCCGTAAAGGCATCCAGAGCAGATTTAAAAGGTTCCCCGTTTTCGTCCCGGCTCCCTACTTTGTCAATTACCCGTCCGTCTGCAGTTGTCATTTTTATTCGCCATTTCCAGACCGTTTTAGACTTGTTGAGTGGGGAGACTCCCGTATATTTTGCCATCGCTATACCCCCTTGTTTGGGTGTATTATAGCATAGATTATAGTGTGAGTCAAGTGTGAGTAATTTTGTAAAATGCTTATTCTATGCGGTTTTTTCGCCTTTGTTCCGTGTTGAAGCTCGACATGGCTGTGGTTTCCAAGGACTGCTGAAAAGGTATTTTAACTAGCCCTTTATCCTAACCTCATAAGAAAGGGGCTGCCTCAAAAGGTAAAAATGAGGCAGCCCCTTTTTTAATACAATTGCCACTATTGAACTGATAAACATCTTTATTCATGATGGCGGCACTGTTTTTTTAATTTCTTCTTACAGATCAAAATCATAGCGACTGCAATACCTACAGAAAGCACAGCTGCTACAATCCAGCTATATACGCCCATATACTCTACAATAAGTGTCCAGGAGCTGCCCGCCCCCGCCCCTAACAGAACCAGCAGAGTATTCCAGACAGTAGAGCCCACAGTGGTAAGAATCAAAAATTTTACCATATTCATACGGGTCATTCCGGCGGGTACAGATATCAGGCTGCGCATAATGGGAACACAGCGACAGATCAGAACACTAGCCTGCCCTCTCCTCAAAAACCAGCTCTGCGCCCCGTCAATTTCCTCTGGCTTAAACCGAAGCAATTTTCCCCATCTCTCCGGCGGCAGAAGACGTCCCAGAAAATAGAGCACCACAGCTCCTATAAGAGAGCCTACTGTGCTCCATAAAATAACCATAACAGGCGTCATATAAGTATAGGTAGTCAGAAATCCGCCAAAAGTTAAGATAACCTCTGAAGGGATAGGAGGAAAAATATTTTCTATGGCAATCAGAGCTACAATGGCAAAGTAACCGTAGCTGTTTATAAGCTCTGTGACCCAGGTTTGCATAGCAGACCTCCCAGATGATAGAATACAGCTTTATTATATGAATAACAGGGAAAGATCATGCCGCCTGCGGCAAATCAGAAAAGAGGACGGGAGCCGAAGGGCGTCCCGTCCTCTTTTCGCCGGTATCAGGCAACGATTATTTTCTTTTCTTAATAGAAGCCAGTGCAGAAAGTGCCATGGCCGTTAAAGATACAAGCCCCAGGTCAAAGGTTTGTGTATTGCTCTGCTGAGGTACCCGCGTAGGAACCGGTGTAGCTACGCTTGCTGAGGCAGAAGGAGATTCCGAGGGCTGCTCTGTAGGATCCTGATCCCCCGGATCTTCAGATGGCGGCTGAGAACCAGGTACTCCTTTATACTCTAACGCCGCCTTATACAAAGCAGCAGTCTCCTCCTGGGAAACACAGGTATCATAGAATCGGAAAAATGCCAAATCCATGCCAATACATCTGTCAAAATCAGTAGAGCCGTTATAGCCCACCTGAATAAGACTGGAGTCCGCAAAAGACGTTGTAATCTCAAAGGTATCACTCATAAATTCTTCGCCATTCACATAGGCAGTCTGTTTATGTCCATCGGAAGTCAGTACAACGTGGACCCATTCGTCTCTGGGAATTCCCTCAAATACAAAAACATCCGCATCGCCTTCCGCATACTGTCCGGCTCCAAAATACGTGGCCTCTGTTCCATTATCATTTCTCAGGGAAACAAGATTTACGTTATTTCTTCCAATTTTAAATATGTCAAAACTTCCGCTGTCATATAAGTTCATGTACAGTTCAATTGAATAGGACGTCAGCTTTGAAAAATCCTGTCCTTTTAGCAGATATCTGCACTCTGTCCCTGATTCAGCAAAAAATTCTGCATAGTTTCCTATAGAAGAATTGTTTGAAATCTTCACATCACCGTTTGTACTTACCTCCGATCCGCCAGCGTGGTCTACCGCTTCGCCTGTACTAAAATTAAAATCTACTAAAGGCGCTGCCGCAGAAGCAGTACACATCATTGCCGCGGCCAGCAGAAAAGAAAGAGCGGACAACACAATAAATTTCTTAAACATCGTATAGCCTCCTTAAATATAAATAATAGTTTAACAATGTTATATAACTATTTATAGTATAGAGGTTTTGCAAGAAATGTCAAGTACCTTTTCAAGCAAAAATAAAAAAATAAATGTAGGAATATAATACATATTCGACAGCCTCTGTCTAGTGGGAAAGAAAAAACGGCAATAAATTGTACTGATAAGTTTATTGAAATGATAAAAACCAAATAGAGAAATAGTATAAAAGCTGCAGCAGATTGTGCCTAAAACCTAAGGTATATACCGGATCTGATGTTTCAATGATCCTTTCTACATCCAGTGGTAATTTTAGTTGATATGGTGTACAATATGTTTGTGATATTTTCAAATCATCGATGAAGATGTTTTCAATCTGGTACAAGCTGAATTACAGCGACGCTCTAAAATGCGCCGAGGTCTCAGAAATAGCAGTCCATTCTGCACAAAATTGGTCTGCGGAGATTGCGGTTCATTTTATGGGCATAAAATCTACCACGCCAAAGAAAAGCATAGTAAGGATGTATGGTATTGCAATCGCCGCTACCAGGGCAGCAACAACTGCTCCACGCCAATTCTTGCCGAGGATGATTTGGTGAAATACTACCTTCAAGCATTATCTGAGATTTTGGAAGACAAGGATAAGTATATCTCAGCATGCAGAACGCAGATGGACGAAGCGGACGCTCTCGAAAAAATACGTTCTAAGCGCGAGAAGGCGGAAGCAGCACTAGCAACGGACATGGCTAAAATCCAAGCCCTCGTGCGCGAAAACGCCTACATCTCCCAAGATCAGCAGGTTTAGTCGAGGGAATAGAACACCATGGTGGAAGCCGCTGTCAGGGTAATCCCCAAACCAGCCGTGGCGATCTGGCCCACAAAGACCATGACCGCCGGATCGGTCTGAAAACGCGCCACCTGCTCGTTTCGGTCTTTGACCTCGCCGGTAATGCAGGAATACCCAAGTCCCCGCGTTTCCAGCAGCTTGCAGATCGCCTTGATTTCCGCCAGGAAGCGGGCGATTATCACCAGCTTTTTGCCCTCGGTCATGGCCCCGTCCAGAATGTCCTCCAAGGCGGCCAGCTTTGCGGCGCTTACCTGCTCCACGGCGCTGGTGTCGTCATTCCCAAGAAAACCGCCGGTGAGCTGGGACAACCGCAGCAGCCGGGCGAGGATATTCGGAGCCGTGATCTCTTTGCCGCCGGATAATTCCGCATAACTCTCTTTGACGAGCTGGCGGTATACCCGCAGGGCAGCAGGCTCCAACTCTACCTGCCGGATCACGTCCACCGTTTCCGGGAGGTCGAGGCACTCTGCCTTAGTTGCTCGGTAGGAAATGCTGTGCAGCTTTTCGGTCAGCTCCGCCTCCATGGATCTTTTGAGCACCGGGGTGTGGTTGCCATAGCCCACCATGTCGAAGTAACGGTTGCGGAAGGCGTAAAAGCTCTGGCCGTAAATGGCAGGATTCAGGAATTTGTACTGGCTGAACACGTCAATGGCCTTGTTGGTTATCACCGTGCCGGTGAGCAGAAGCCGGTAGCTTGCCCGCGCCCCAAGCCGGTGCATGGCCTTGCTGGCCGCGATATTGTGGGTTTTGATTTTGTGGCCCTCGTCCGCGATAATTAAGTCAGGGTGCCATGCGGCGAGGTCTTTTTCCATCCGCCACGCGCTCTCATAGTTCACAACCACCACCTGTAAGGCGGTTCCGGTCATGTGCCGCAGGGTATCCAGCTTCTTAGCACTGCTGCCGGATAAAACCGCCAGCGCATACGGAAAAGCGGCGAATTTCTGAAACTCCTCCTCCCACACGCCGAGGATGGAGAGGGGGGCCACAACGAGCACCCGGCGAATCCGGCCAGCCTGCGAGAGCGCACCGGTGATGGCGATAGCCGTTAGACTTTTCCCGGTTCCTATCCGGCTGGCATTTCCATCAAAAGAGCACAGCCGGGGCTGGTTTTGATGGATGTCATAGGCACCACCTCCCTTGGTTATCGCGGCGCTGGGTCTTGGTATGCTCCGCCTGAGAGGGCAGCACCTCCAAATTCAGGGGATCGTTGTTGAGCTTGTCGCCGTCACGGTGGTGTACCACCTCGCCGGGGCGCAAGGGCCTGCCCAGCATGGCCTCGGCAATCGCCCTATGCTCGTGCCTGCCGTAGAATTTCCGGTAAGCCTTTCCCGCACCTTGGCCGGATAGCTTCTCTCGGTGCTTCTTTCGGGAGGACACCACCCCGCCTGGCTTATTGAGAGGGTTCTCTGCTCGGTTATACTCTGCCAGCCGCCGGGCATTCCATTTCCGGGCATGATCCGCGCAGCAAAAATTATGCGGACGCACCTCGCTGGCCGGTTTTTGGAAGCTCCGTCCGCACAGGCTGCACGTCACCGTCGCTTGGGCCATCCCGTTCACCTCCCGGCAGCAGGCCGAACAGCCCGCACACGAAGTTGAACGCTTCGATCTGGTGGCGATAGGGTGTGGCCTTAATCGGCATGGGCAGCGCCGGGCGGATTTCCTCACGCGCATTCATGGCCGCCCACCTCCGGCACTTCCTGCACCGACAGCGCCTTGACGCTGCCGCCGGGAACAATGATCGTCACCCGACGGGTATCACCGAGCAGGCGGCGCAGCAGCCTCTCCCGCAGATTGACCGTTTTACAGCGCACGATTCCGCCGCTGTCCGGTGGGGCTGCAAGGCTGATTTTCAGGTTGTGGTTCATGTTGCCTTTCTCCTTTCCGAGAGCCGGTTTTTGTTGCTCTCACTGTTAGGCCACGAGAAAGGCAAATCCGGGGGTATCAAATCAAAAATTTTTTCATTTTTTTATGTATCCAGCGCAGTCGCTCCCGGATGGACGATTCATCCACACCCTCGGCGCGGGCAATATCCGTGATTTTCTCATTTTCAAAGTACACCCGGCGCACCAGTTCCCGCTGGGAGGGGGTCAGGGCCTCCATGGCCCGCAGCAGCCGGGCCGCGTCCTCCCTCCGCAGCACTTCTGCCGCCGGATCATCAGGGGCGGCGAACAGCGCCCCCTCGTACTCCATCCCGTCGAGGGAGGTATGGCGGCGGG
>CABQMV010000057.1 GCA_902465325.1 uncultured Oscillospiraceae bacterium | reverse complement strand
CTCAACAGTAGTAAAATCGTAGTAAATGAGGTGGTTTTGACCTGTCTGAAATGCCTGTGGATACAGTGTTTTCAAGGGATAATCAGGTTTCGGCTTGATTTTTCTCAGAAAAATATACCAGAATAATGTCTGCTACTAGTATAGAAGAATTAATTAATATAACAAAGGGTACCAATATAAATATCAGTAGAATAATTGAAAGCAAGAAATGTAATACCTTTGATAATAATTCTATGAGGTTCTACATAATTCAAATTAGACTTATCAATCTTTCTAATACTACCATTAATAAAAGTAGGTTTAGTTTTAGAAAACTGGCAAATAAATTCTAATCGTTTCTTTAATGAATCTTCAAAGGGTATCTCTTGCTTAACAATATTAATCATCAACACCATCCTTCCATTGCAGGATGATTTTTCATAAAACGAAAAAATCAACCATTTCTGATTGATTTCTATATATCAAGTTCGAAAAGCTCGAACAGATTCGTCAATGGAGCCAATGGTGGGAATCGAACCCACGGCCTATTCATTACGAGTGAATTGCTCTACCCCTGAGCCACATTGGCAATTTAGAATGCCTATGTATTGTACCATAAAGCAAAATCCATTGCAAGATAAAATTACGGTATATTTTATAGGCCGGATAGCGTATATCTTGCTCCTAAAGTGAAATTGCAATATAATATAAAAGTTATGAAAAGAAGACATAAAATAAAAAAAGAAACCGTTCTTTTGGCAGGTATACTGCTGCTGTTAGCGCTGGCAATCCTCTATTTAGAGGTTTACAGGCCAACGATAGAGAAGTATAGAGCTCTCACTCCCTCTCCGGTCCCCTCTGCTACAGCAGAACCTCAGGGAGCTGTTACGGAAGGACGCTACATAATAGAGTTTATTGATGTAGGCCAGGCCGACTGTATATTGGTGAGCAACGGTCCTGATACCATGCTGATCGATGCGGGAAACAACGAAGATGGACCAAAGCTTGTATCCTATCTCCAGTCTGCGGGCGTAGAAGATATTGATTATTTAGTGGGCACGCATCCCCATGAGGACCACATAGGAGGAATGGATGACATTCTTAACAGCTATGATGTGGGCTGTCTTGTTATGCCGGATAAAGCGGCCAATACCAAGACCTATCAGGAGGTCATTGAAGCTGCTGGGAATAAGAATCTTCCCGTAACGGTACCGGAGGAGGGGCAGACCTGGCAGGTAGGAGAAGCCAACTGTCAGGTTCTTTCCTGTGAGGCAGAGGATACCGGAGATTTCAACCAATGGTCTGTGGTCATCAGAATGACCATTGGAGAGGTGAGTTTCCTTTTTACCGGAGATCAGACGATAGAAAATGAGCAAAATATAACAGAGGCGGGCTACAATGTACAGGCTACTTTTTACAAGGCAGCACACCACGGTTCCCGGACTTCAAACAGTCAGGCCTTTTTAGAGCAGGTAAACCCGGAGTATATCATAATTCAGGTAGGAGAAAACAATTCCTACGGTCATCCTCACAGGGAGGCTTTGGCGTCTTTTGCAGCAACGGAGGCAGGAATTTACAGAACAGACCAAAGCGGTACCGTCATTATTGTGACCGACGGAAAAACTTTTTCTCTTTCGGCCTGTGAAACTGATACGGACGGATGATTTTTAGTGGTTAACCATTTTATATAATAGCACAGAGAAAGGAGAGGAAATATGCAGATCAATTATCATACCCACACCTTCCGCTGTAATCATGCGGCAGGGACAGAAAAAGAGTATATTGAAAACGCTATCCAAGCGGGGATACAGGTTTTGGGCTTTTCCGACCATGTTCCCTATCCCCGGATGAAAGAGGCTTATTCCGGTTTCCGGATGAAGCCGGAGCAGGCGGAAGATTATGTAAATACGCTGAAGCAGCTGCAGGAGGACTACAGAGACCGAATTCGTATCCTGATCGGATATGAGGCGGAATATTATCCGGACCTTTTTCCGGAAATGTGCAGTTTTCTGGGGCAGTATGAATATGATTATTTACTTTTGGGTCAGCATTTTGTGGGGGACAGCGGTGAATCCTGGTTCAGCGGATCGCCGACGGCGGACGAATCAATTCTCCAGGCCTATGTGGACCAGACAATAGCTGGTCTGAAAACAGGGCGCTATTTATAC
Organism: uncultured Oscillospiraceae bacterium; assembly: GCA_902465325.1. Classification (GTDB taxonomy): domain Bacteria; phylum Bacillota; class Clostridia; order UBA1212; family SIG427; genus CABQMV01. The sequence goes on along the minus strand of CABQMV010000057.1, from coordinate 10,461 downwards.
TTTGCTCATCCGGATGTAATCAATTTTACCGGGGATGACAAAATATATAGAAAACATATAGAAAGGCTGTGCAGAGAGGTCAAGGAAATGGGGATTCCCTTAGAAGTTAATTTGCTTGGTCTGGGGGAGGAGAGACATTACCCCAGCGACAGATTCTTTTCCGTTGCAGCGGAGGTAGGAAATACTGTTATCCTGGGCTGCGATGCCCATTGTCCTCAAGCCGTCGGGGACCGTACAGTAGAAGAAAAGGCCATGAAATTTATTGAGAAATTTTCCCTTGACTTTATATCTGAATCTTTGATATAATACCATCCGTTGACCATGTGAGGTGGGTTTATGTTTTATGTTGTAACGGAAAGCTTAAAGACAGACGGAGGAACAGCGGACATAGACATTTACCTTGACCTGACCTTTGACATCCCGGGAGGCTGTCCTGTGCAGGAGGTCGGCGCAGTACGGGTGACGGGACGGTTCGTCAATACAGGCGGACTGATAAAGTTTAAAGGAAATTTTATTGCTCCGTATACCGACGTCTGCTGTAGATGTCTCAGAGAAGTTCACCGTGAGATGAGAAGTGAGCTGGAGGCTGTCTTTGCAAGGAGTCAGTCTGCGGAAACAGGGGACGAAGAAATTTATGTTTATGAGGGCAGCAAACTGACATTGGGCAGAGCTGTAGAGGATGCTTTTCTATTGGCGCTTCCCTACAGAGATTACTGCGATGGACAGGACTGCCGGAATGATAGCGGGATAACGCAGGAGGTGTAGTTGAGATGATTTGTCCAAAGAGAAGATGGTCTAAGGCCAGAACGAGAACAAGAAAAGCCAATTGGAAGCTGGAGCAGCCTACATTGGTAAAGTGCCCACAGTGCCACGAATTTAAGCTGCCTCATACGGTATGCGGTTCATGTGGATACTACAAGGGTCGCGAAGTAATTAAGATGGGTGAAGAGTAAGCATCCGTTAAAACCCTTAACATTGAATTGTTAAATGGGCTGTCCAACGAGGCAGCCCTATTATTCGTTGGGGAAGTACAGGTGGGAAGATGGACGCAGTTGTGAAAAATGTAGAACCGGGTTCGGCTGCAGAAGAGGGAGGTGTCCTTCCGGGCGATCGGCTTCGGAAGGTTAACGGCCATAAACTGAAGGATATATTTGACTATAAATTTTATACTTCTGAAGAGCTGGTTCTGTTGGAAATGGAGGATCCGGAGGGGGAAATCTACGAAGTGGAAATTGAGAAGGACCCCTACGAGGACCTGGGCATTGAGTTTGAAAATCCCCTGCTGGATCAGGACAGGGGTTGTGCAAATCATTGCATTTTTTGTTTCATTGATCAGCTGCCGCCTGATATGCGGCCTACTCTGTATTTTAAAGATGATGATACCCGTCTGTCATTTCTCACAGGAAATTATGTGACGCTGACAAACGTAGGCTGGAATGAACTGGCTCGTTTGGTGAAATATAAGATGTCGCCTATCAATGTTTCTGTACATACAACAGACCCGGAGCTGCGGTGCTTTATGCTGGGAAATCGAAAGGCCGGAGATATTATGGAGAAAATGGAATATCTGGCCCGGGGCGGACTCACCTTAAATGCACAGATTGTACTGGTACCGGAGGTAAACGACGGCAGACAGCTGGAGAAAACGATTCAGGACCTGATTGGCTTAGGACCTAATTTAAAAAGTGTGTCGGTGGTTCCCATTGGTCTCACAAAGCACAGGACGGGGCTGTATAGGGCGAGGTCTTTTACTTCTGATGAAGCAGCGGAGGTGATCAGACTGATTGCTTCCTGCCCAAAGAAAAATTTTATCTATGCGGCCGATGAATTTTATATAAAAGCAGGGATTGATTTTCCCCCGGCAGAGGAATACAACGGGTTTCCGCAGCTGGAGAATGGAGTGGGAATGTGCTCTTTGCTGAGGCAGGAGGTTGTGGACACGCTGCTGAATCAAGGAGAGCAGCTGGCCCGTGCTGTAGAAACTCAGATTTTGTTTTCTGGTAAAATATCTGTTCATATTGCCACAGGAGCGGCCGCTTATGATATAATCAAAGAGTTGGCGCAGATGGTAGAGAAGCATTTTACTCATCTGGAGGTAACCGTTCATCGAATTATTAACCATTTCTTCGGGGAAAATGTAACAGTGAGCGGATTGCTTACAGGAGGCGATTTGGCGGACCAGCTTAAAGGAGAACTGACAGGAGAAAGAAAGGTGCTGCTGCTGCCTGTGAATATGCTGCGGGCAGGGGCAGAGACCTTTCTGGACAATATGACGGTGGACGAATTGTCCCGCCGGCTAGGAGTCAGAATCGCCATGGTAGAGGAGCCGGGCGGAGACTTTGTAAAAAATATAGTATCCGGAGGCGGAATGCTGGCCCTGAACGGCGAACATAAAGAAAAGGATGTGTAAAAGCAGTGAGTAAACCCATAGTCGCAATTATAGGAAGACCTAATGTAGGCAAGTCTTCTTTCTTTAATTACTTAGTAGGACGAAGAGTTTCTATTGTGGAAAATACACCGGGGGTCACCCGTGACAGGATATATGAGGACGTAGAATGGTCCGGAAGAGTTTTTTCTCTGGTAGACATGGGGGGATTGGAGCCTGCTTCTACAGACACGATTCTGGTGCAGATGCGCCGGCAGGCGGAGGTTGCCCTGGAGTTGGCAGATGTTATTCTATTCATGGTGGACGCCAAGGACGGTGTAACCGCCAGTGACCGGGATATTGCCGCTATGCTGAGAAAGGTAAATAAGCCTGTGGTGCTGACAGTGAATAAAGTGGATCATATAGGAGAGCCTCCTCCGGAGGTGTATGAATTCTACAATTTGGGAATGGGAGATTTTTATACCATTTCCTCCGCTCATGGACTGGGGATTGGAGACGTACTGGATGCTGTATCCAAACATTTTCCTCCGGAGGAACAGGAAGAGGAAGAAAAGGAAACCATTAAAGTAGCTGTAGTAGGGAAACCGAATGCCGGAAAATCTTCCCTTATCAATAAGCTGTTAGGAGAGGAGCGGGTGATTGTCAGCAGTGTGCCGGGGACTACCCGGGATGCGATTGATACTTACTTTGAACGGGACGATAAGCGCTACTGCTTTATTGACACAGCTGGTATGCGGAAGAGGGGAAAAGTAACAGAAAATATAGAGAGATACAGTGTAATGCGTTCTCTTACTGCCGTAGACCGTTCTGATGTAGTCATTCTGGTGGTGGATGCATCTCAGGGAATTTCGGAGCAGGATTCTAAAATTGCAGGGTATGCGCATAATCAAGGAAAGGCTTTTTTGATTGCAGTGAATAAGTGGGATTTGATTGAAAAGGACAACAGCAGCGTACAGACCTTCAAAAACCAGATCTATCAGGAGCTTCCTTTTATGATGTATGCACCGATTTTATTTATTTCTGCTTTGACCGGACAGCGGGTCCGGAAGGTTTTTGAGATGACAGAGTATGTAGCAAATCAGGCTGCCTTCCGGGTACCCACCGGACTTCTGAACGACGTACTGGCAGAAGCTGTAGCAGTGGCGCAGCCGCCGTCGGACAAGGGAAAAAGACTGAAATTATTCTATATGACACAAATCAAAGTGAAGCCCCCTACTTTTGCTATTTTCTGCAACAGCATAAAATTATTCCATTTTTCATATGAAAGGTATATCGAAAATCAACTGAGAAAAAATTTTGGTTTTGAGGGAACGCCTATTGTATTTAAAATACGAGAGAAAACAGAAGGAGCGGAAAAGTAAATGAAGATAATTTTGCTGATTGTTTGCGGTATCGTAGGATATTTATTGGGCAGCATCAATACATCTGTGATTCTTTCCAGGCTGGTGTATAAAGAAGATATTAGGGAAAAGGGCAGCGGGAATGCCGGGACCACCAATGCTCTGCGTTCTTTTGGAAAGAAGGCGGCGGTTATAACGCTGCTGGGCGATTTTCTGAAAGGGATTTTGTCTGTATTGCTGGCCTGGGTTTTGGTTCCCGACGGGATAGAGGCGCTGGCAGAGGTTATAACCATACCGCCTAGGTTTCTATCCGGTATATCTGATGGAACAAAAGAGCTGGCGGGTGTTATAGCAGGAGCGGCAGCCATTTTGGGACATAATTTCCCTTTGTATTTTGGCTTTAAAGGGGGAAAGGGGGTACTGACCTCGCTGGCCGTTATGCTGATGCTGGCTCCTATTCCCGCGCTGATTGCACTGATTGTCTTTCTAGTGGTGGTAGCCATCAGCCGATACGTGTCTCTTGGCTCTATGACGGCGGCTTTTATCTTACCCTTTCTAATTTATTTCAGGGGAAATTACATATCGCAGCCCGGGGGATTTACCTATACTTTTTGGCTGTCTTTGGGTGTAGCGGTACTGGTTATTATCCGGCATCAAGCCAATATAGGCAGACTTATACGGGGAGAAGAGTCCAAGGTCTTCAGCAAAAAGAAAAAGTGAGCTGGTTTTATGGTACTGTTCAGTGTGCTGCTGATTTTTACTGTTTTTGTAATTGACATAGGAAAGAGAAAATTTGCAGAGAGCCTTCCCTTTTGTCTGTTTTCTATAATATTGCTTCAGTACTTTTGTGTACTGATGGGGATTAAGAAAGCGGCAACGATTCTTTGCCTGATTCTGTGCATTGTGGCCGCTGCTGTTCTGATATACAGAGTTCGTAAGAGAAAGGCCCGTATGCAGACACTGTCAGAGCTCAGAAGCCCGGTGTTTATTGTATTTGTTCTTTTGATGATTGCGCTGTATTTTACTACCAGAGCCTATACGGTAATTGGCGGTGATGATTTAAACCACTGGGCGGTATTTTTAAAGCAGTTGTTTTACAGAGACAATTTCCCGGATTTGGCTCAGTCCTGCAGCATCTATACGGATTACCCGCCGGGTGCCCAGATGCTGGAGTTGTGGTTTACGGGCTTGTCCCGGGATTTTTATATTTCAGACGCCTATTTTGCCCGGTATATTTTTACTTATGCTATGCTGCTGCCGGTATTAGAAATACTGGAGGTAAGGGCTCACCGGTCTGTGCCCGGTACCATTATAAAGTATGCGGCAGTTTGTGTAATTTATTGTCTGCTCCCGGTATTTATGTCTCCATACGGCCTCAGGGAACTAAAAGTAGATACTTTAATGGGATTTGTTTTTGCTTATGTTCTGTATTGCTGTGTCAGGGAAAATTCCAAAAAACTTTTTGACTATTTGCTCATTGGCCTGTCTCTTTCGGTACTGTGCTTAATCAAAATGATGGCACTGGCCTTTGCACTAGGGGCGATTACAGTGTTTCTTCTCTGTGAGAAGCGGAAGAAAATTGGCATTCTTGTTTCTGTCTGCAGTCTTATTCCCATGGGGCTTTGGCTTATCCGTTGTCAGATAGGGGGATTAACCTCTTATCTTCACAAAGGCTTTCAGGTAGATGTGTCTTTATGGGAAATTGGGAAACAGTTCGGTAAAGAATTTATTTTTTCTCCGCTGAACGAAAGTCCGATAGGATTTAGTGCCTTGGCTTTTCTTCTGCTCTTTGCTGTACTGGCAGTCAGACTGCGCAGAACTTATTGCTGCAATAAGAAAAAGCTGATTACAGTGACGGCTGTCCTGATGGGCGGTCTGGTGTTGTATTCGCTGACTTTAATTTATTTATATGCTTCTGTACTGTCTCAGGAACCGGGGCTGCCGTCTTTTCAGCGGTACATAGCGCCCTATATAACGGGCCTTGTTTGTTTTGCGGGATACATGACAGTGGAGAAACTGAAAGAAGAAACCGGCACCAGCGGAATGCTTTTTCCCAATCGCTCTAATTTGATTGTTCTTTGTGTACTATTGGGCGTGATTGTCCTATGCTCTAATTATATGCTGACTCCCTTTGGATTTTTTTCTGAAATGCAGAATCAAAAAAAGGAGTGGAAACGAATTGAAACAGAGCTGGAGCTTCCCTTAGCGTATTTAGGCAAGGGGGCCCAAGGCCCGATACTTATTTTATCCTCCAATGAGCCGTGGGATATGGAAGAACGCTGCCGCCGCTATGTATTCAATCCTGCCAAAGCGCTTACTGTAAATGTCGCCAGCATGAATGAAATTAAGGAGAAGCTTTCTTCCGGGACATACTTTTTTCTATATTGCTGTCCCAATGTGGCAGAAGAGAACGTAAGGGAGCTGAATATTTTACCGGGACAGATAAAACGTCTTTAGACAAAGCGGAGGCGGATATTCCATAAAGTATATGCAGCTATATACATTTTGTGATTGAAATTACAAACAAATGTTGTTAAAATATTTGCTGTCAGTAGATAATAGTGATAAAGAATTTAAAATAGAAAGACGTGAAGCTATGTATAAGATCGTGAAAAAACGAGAACTGAATCCTACTGTTACACTGATGGAGATTGAAGCTCCACTGGTTGCGAAAAAGGCGGAGCCCGGACAGTTCATCATACTGCGGGTAGATGAGGCGGGAGAAAGGATTCCGCTTACTGTGGCCGATTACGACAGAGAAAAAGGAACGGTGACGATTATATTCCAGATTGTGGGAGGTACTACGGAACAGCTAAACCATAAACGGGAAGGGGAATTGATCCAGGACTTTGTAGGACCGCTGGGAAAGCCGACGCATACAGAGGGACTGAAGAAGGTAGCCGTTGTAGGCGGCGGTGTAGGCTGCGCCATTGCCTATCCTGTGGCAAAGAAGCTTCACCTTCAGGGTGCGGAGGTACATGCAATTGTAGGTTTCCGGACAAAAGACCTTTTGATACTGGAAGATGAGTTCAAAGCGGCATCCAGTAAACTTATTATTATGTCGGATGACGGCAGCGTGGGGCAGAAAGGCCTGGTAACCAATGCGCTGAAAGAGCTGATTGAGAGCGGAGAAAAATATGACGAGGTCATTGCCATTGGACCGGTCATTATGATGAAATTTGTATGTGCTTTGACCAAGGAATATGGGATCAAAACGGTTGTCAGTATGAACCCCATTATGATTGATGGAACCGGTATGTGCGGCGGCTGCCGGTTAAGCGTAGGGGGAGAAACCAAGTTTGCCTGTGTAGACGGTCCCGAATTTGACGGTCATCTGGTGGACTTTGACGAGGCCATGAAAAGAGGAACCATGTACAGAGAATTTGAGCAAGAGGAACGGGAGAAGACTTGTAACCTCTTTAAAATGGAGGTGCAGTGATATGGCAAATATGTCTTTAAAGAAAAATGAAATGCCCAGTCAGCCACCTGAGATCAGAAATAAAAATTTTAAGGAAGTTGCCCTAGGCTATACACCGGAGCAGGCCATGGATGAGGCTGCCAGATGCCTGAACTGTAAAAATAAGCCTTGTGTAGGCGGGTGCCCTGTAGCTATTAATATACCGGCCTTTATCTCGCAGGTGAAGGAGGGTAATTTTGAAGAAGCATATCAGATTATCAATCGATCCTCTTCTCTGCCTGCTGTGTGCGGCCGCGTATGTCCGCAGGAAACCCAGTGTGAGCAGCGGTGTGTACGGGGAATCAAGGGAGAGCCTGTTGCCATAGGCAGATTAGAACGTTTTGTGGCGGACTGGCACAATAAGAACATAACGACACCGGCCACAGCGCCGGCTTCTAACGGACATAAAGTGGCAATTATCGGTTCCGGGCCTTCTGGCCTGACCTGTGCCGGCGATTTAGCAAAAAAAGGCTATGATGTGACAGTATTTGAGGCTCTGCATTTGGCAGGCGGCGTATTGGTATACGGAATTCCGGAGTTTCGTCTGCCGAAGGATATCGTACAAAAGGAAATTGATACGCTGAAGGAATTGGGCGTTAAGGTAGAGACCAATATGGTAATCGGTAAAATCCTTTCTGTAGACGAGTTATTTGAAGCCGGCTTTGAATCCGTATTTATCGGTTCCGGTGCAGGCCTGCCCCGCTTTATGAATATTCCCGGTGAAAATCTGAAGGGCGTATACTCCGCCAATGAATTTTTGACCAGAGTCAATCTGATGAAAGCCTATCAGGAAGGGGCCCATACGCCTATTGAACACGCGCAGCGAGTGGCCGTAGTAGGCGGCGGGAATGTTGCAATGGATGCGGCCAGGTGCGCAAAGCGCCTTGGTGCAGAGGAGGTTTATATTGTATATCGCCGTTCGGAAAAAGAACTGCCAGCCCGGGCGGAAGAAGTAGAGCATGCGAAGGAAGAAGGAATTGTGTTCAAGGTCCTGAATAATCCTGTAAAAATATTGGGCAATGAGGACGGCATGGTGTCCGGTATTCAATGTGTGGAAATGGAACTGGGAGAACCGGATGCTTCCGGCAGAAGACGTCCTGTAGTAAAAGAGGGCTCGGATTTTGTGCTGGATGTGGACTGCGTTATTATGGCGATTGGAACCTCTCCCAATCCGCTTATTAAGTCTACCACCAAGGGCTTGGAGACCCAGAAGTGGGGCGGCATTGTAGCCGATGAGACTACTGGCCAGACCTCCAGAGAGGGCGTTTTTGCCGGAGGCGATGCAGTGACGGGTGCCGCTACTGTTATTCTGGCTATGGGAGCGGGAAAGGCCGCCGCCAAAGCGATTGATGAATATATCCAGGGAAAGAGCTGAGAAACAAAGTCCCTGGGAGACGAAATTTTTCTGGTTATAAAAAATAAAAGCCTTCTGTATCCATCCATTGAACGATACGGAAGGCTTTTTGCTTTGACTTCCGGTAGAAAGCTGCTTTCTTCTGTATAGATGCGGCAAAAGAGATGACGGCAGGGCCCCGTGAAGGCGGTTACAACCCAGCAGGCGAGGAGCCGAGCGTGGCTTTTTGCGGAAGAGGGGCAAGGTCGCGGATGGACCGCTTCTTTTCTGCCAGAGGAAACATATAACCCAATGATTGATACATTTCGTAATAATTTGAAGTAAGGGTTCAGCATTACTCTTTGTCATAGATATACATATCTACCGCTATCTCAGTATCGGTTAGATAACAGAATTCTATGATTTCCCGATCAAAACCAAGTATGGGATTTTCTTCGTTATATATATGGGGAACAATCATCAGCGTAAAGTCCACATTAAATTTTTTCTTAATCTCTTGCAGCTTAGAAAGATGTGGACGCACTTCTCTGACGATTTTCCTGCACTGCTTTTCCGCATCCATCACAGGCTCGGTCTGTTTGCACGCGGCCCAATCGGAAAATGTGTATGTACCACGCCCATTTTTTCTGGGCATTCCTGCTGTCTTGGTGTCAAAAGGTTGGATTCCCAGCATATTGGTGATGTCGTCGGGAGAAAATATACCACTTTCCTCTGCAACCAAACCCATTCCATCCACAATCTCTCCGGAACTGCAAATCGAAAAGTAGGAATAGCAGGTTGTTTTTATGCTTGTACTGTTCTGCATTTCATATTCATCTCTTATAGTGAAGTCTGCCGCTATGCGGCACGTGAAATTATGCCTACGGCATAATGAAGTATTGTGCTTCGCACAAAATGAAGTTAAGTGTGCCATAAACACTTGCGAAGCAAACTTCACTACGCAGTAACTTCACGTGCCCGAAAGGGCACACTTAGTTCAAAATCCCAAGGAATTGTATCAATTCCTTGGGATTTTGTGGTGCTGGTGACCGGGGTCGAACCGGTACGGTGTCACCACCGCTGGATTTTGAGTTTTCGGGACAATCCCGAACCTGCTACCCTCTATTGGAACTAACTGGACTTTTCAGACACCTTCCGCGAAGCTAAAAACAGCTGAAACGCTGATAAAATCGGCATTTCCAGAACAAAAGCCTTAAAAACCGGGCATTTCCCAGCCATCCAAATTCAAACCGCTTTGGAGCGGCTTTTGAGCCGTCTGCGGGATGTTGAAGGGATGTGCGCAGGATGCCCACGAACTTAATTATGATTCTTTTGTTACTACCGTTTCGATACAAAAGTCATTGTAGCAGTTTTACCCGCTGTTGACAATACGTTTTTTGGGAGCTGGTACAATGAAAAACCGAAAATATTACGAAAATCTTTTCGCAGATTATCCCAGCGTAGTGACGCTCACACAGTTTCGAGGGATGTTAGGCGGGATAGGCGATAGCACCGCTCGGAAGCTGATGCGGGAAAATCGTGTGAAACATTATTACATCCGTCAGACCTACCTTATTCCAAAGGATTGGGTGATTGACTATGTACTCAGCGAACACTACGCTGAATACAGAGAACAACTGAAGGTCCAGGTTTAGCCCTGCCCTTCTCCATATTGGCATAGAAAGGCACTCAGAAATGGGTGCCTATTTTTTATGCCTGTCAGGAGGTGACACAATGAACACGCAAATCATCGCCGTCGCCAACCAGAAAGGCGGCGTCGGCAAGACAACCACCTGTGCCAATTTAGGTATCGGACTGGCCCAGGCCGGGAAGAAAGTCCTGCTGGTGGACGCAGACCCCCAGGGCAGCCTGACCATCAGCCTGGGGCATCCCCAGCCGGACAAGCTGCCCTTTACCCTGTCCGACGCGATGGGCCGTATCCTGA
>CABQMV010000056.1 GCA_902465325.1 uncultured Oscillospiraceae bacterium | reverse complement strand
ATAAATTCAAGGAGCTGGGGCTGACCAAGGAAGTGGGGAAGCATACCGGCGTTCCTATGATACAGGAGTGTCCTGTGAATCTGGAGTGCAGAGTAACACAGATTATTGAGCTGGGAAGCCACGATATGTTTCTGGCGGAAGTGGAAGGGGTATATGTGGATAACAGACTTCTGGATGAAAAGGATGCTCTTGATCTGGTGAAGGCGGGTCTGATAGCCTATTCGCATGGAGAATATTTCCGCTTAGGCGATTATGAAGGCTTTTTCGGCTATTCTGTAGCAGGTGAAGAGGCTTTGAAAAGGAGACTTCGCAAGTGAGAGGAGCAGGAAGTTTTCTTTACTGTCTGCTGACGGCGGCGGTCCTTGTATGTCTTTTATCTGCTGACGGCTGTCAGGTTCAGTATGAAAATCCGGTGTTGACACTGCAGTTTGGCGGCGGACAGTCTGAATATCAGGGTACGGTTGAAATTGAACTGTATCCCGATAAAGCGCCCAATACGGTAAGAAATATTATATACTTGACACAGCAGGACTATTTTACAGGGATGAAGGTCAATATGGCTTTGGCCGGCAGCTTTATAGAGATTGCCGACGGTACGGGCTTTAAGTCCCTGAGAGACACGGGCGCGCCTCCGGATTATGCGATTGCAGGAGAATTTCCTGCCAACGGTTTTTCTGAGAATGATCTTTCCTTTGAAAGGGGTTCTGTGGCCATGAGCCGGTATGAAAAATCGGACTATGACTCGGCTTCCGACAGCTTTTTTATTACTTTAGGAGAATTTCCTGCTGGGCAGGGTGAATTTGCTATTTTCGGCAAAGTCATCAGCGGAATAGAAGTGATTGAGGAAATCAGTCATATGAGGGTAACAGATGCCACTCTCCATTACGAGCCGCTGTACAGTGTAAAGATTGAGAAGGCTACGGTTGCGCTGAAGGGCGGAAAGTATGAACTGCCGGAAACGCTGCCCCGGGTATATTATACCTGGAACAGCTACAATCCCTGGTGGAACGGGTCTTCGGAAGGCAGCCCGTCTCCCGAGGCTACTCCAGCGTAACGTCGGCAGGGATTACAAAGCAGGCTGCCTGCGGTTCCATAGTTATACGGATTTCTTTTGCAGAGAGGATTTCTCCGTCCAGACAGTATTTGATAGGGGTTGCCCGGGACAAGAAAAGCTCTCTGCATTTTTTATATGTAATTTTATTTTTTCCAAATTCGGTATTCATAATATTTCCCTTCCGGTACTGGCCCAGCAGGGAAATAAATTTTAATCTTCCTACGGGAGGAACAATCATCAGATCAAACAGACCATCGCAAAGATCTGCCTGGGAACAGGCCTTGAATCCGCTGCCGTAATAGCTTCCGTTGGCAAAAAGCGTCAGCAGAAGACGATTGGTACTCTGACTGCCGTCCTCAAAGGTAAAGTGCAGCAGCTCCTTCCGAAGAAAAAAGAGTGAAAGCAGTACGCCGGCAAAATAGGCAGCCTGACCTCTCAGTACCCTTGATTTTTTTATCCGGTTTGTAGCAGATACTACACGCCGGTCAAAACCAATATTGGCAATGTTGGCGCAGTATCTGTCGTTAATTTTCATCAGGTCTACTGTAACGGGCCTGCCGTATATCAGGCTGACCAGGTCCAGAAAATTACTTTTTGTTCCGAAATTTCGGATAAAATCATTTCCGCTGCCCAGAGGGACCGCAGTAAACTGAGCGGTGGGGATCCCTGCCACCGCGGCGGCCAGTTCATTGACGGTACCGTCTCCTCCGCAGGCATAGAACCTGACCGGACGCTGAGTCAAGGCAATTTCTCTGGCATATTGACAGGCGTCCCCGGGGGCTTTGGTAAAATAGATATCATAGTCTATTTTTTCATTTTTACAGGTTTCAATAATATGATTAAAAAATTTCTTTCTCTTACGCTTTGAACCGGAGGCGGAATTTATAATAAAGATGTGCTTCATTCTGTACGTCATATCCCTTCAATGCTATCTAACTGCCAAGATTATATCAAAAAACTCTTTTATAAACAAGTTTTGTTTCCGCGGTTTTGGAATATGGGAAATTTTGGAGCTTTGTAGGTAAATCGGACAAAAAGGAAAACAAGACCGGCAATCAAAAACAGAGAAATGACCTGCCACAGCACAGAGGAGAAACCGTTCATCCTGCCCATCAGCCAGAAGGAGATTCCATATGCAATTAGAACACTGGCTACAAAGCTCCCTGCATCTGCCCAGAGAAATCGACTGCCGGAGAAACCGGTATATCCGAAATATAAAAGCGGTAGCAAAACACAGCCTGCAATCAGGGACAGAACTTTTGCTGTCCAAAAGCCGGGCGTATCCAGACCGTAGGTAAAAAATTCTATTCCTATCCAGAAAAGTGCGGGAAAGAAGAAAAGCTTTGTCTGTTCCCAAATGCTTTCATTTACAGCGGAAAACCAGCCCACTGCTTTTTTTCTGTCAAACCATTCATAGGTAAAATGCAGCAGAAATCCGGCGGCCAGTGTCCAAAAGATTCCCATCATATGAAATAACCCAATATCTTTCATAATAAACTCCTGACGTTTAATAAAATCACTATATTTATATGAGATAATTTTGTATTGTATGTAAAATTTTGCGAAAGAGTTATAAAAAGGGAGGGGCTGTGTTGACATTCCTTTTTCTTTAAAATAAAATACATCCATAGAAAGTAGTGTTTGGAAGGGGCTCTGTTTTATATGGATATTAGAGGCTTTGATCTGCAGGCGTTTATTGAAGAATTTCGGCAGGCAGAAAGAACGGATCTCAGTAATGCCGCTGACATCTGGGCGGCAGAGGGGTATAAGGCCCATTTAAAGGACCCGGTGGGAATTGCCCGGGCATATGCGGCTGCTAATATTTTTATCTCCCATAAAAAAGTGATTTTGAAAAATGACATTATTGCGGGCAGTCAGTTGGGTATGTACGAAGCTCGGTCCGTATACTCAGAGACCCAGTGGGCTTGGGCGGCAAGACTGACTCAGAGCTATGGAAAATCTTCTTTTGAAAACAATGTAGACCATTTCTGTGCAGACTATGACCGGCTGCTGGAGGAAGGGCTTCCCGGCCGGCTGGATCCGGCAGGCTTTGGAGGACTCTGCAGGGGACCGGTCAAAACAGGAGTTTCTGCTGTCGGCCCAGATAGCGCTGGAAGGGTTTTGCCGCATGATAGAGCAGTATGCGCAGGAGGCCTATGCTATGAATCGGCGGGATATGGGAGATGCCTGTATGACTGTGGTTGCCCGTAAACCGGAGAGCTTCCGAGAAGCGCTGCAGCTGATCTGGCTGGTACATAACGCCTTTCTGTGTCAGGGCAGGTCTGCCATGGCCTTTGGCAGAATGGACCAGTACCTATACCCGTTTTATAAAAAGGATAGGGAAGAAGGCAGATTTACAGATGAGGAAATCTGCTGTATGCTGGAGAACTGTTTTTACAAGCTGAAGAACGATACCGTAAATATTGTGATCGGCGGAGTTACCGATAAAGGCACCGGAGGGGTCAATGCGCTTTCCTATCTGATTTTAAGAGCGGTTGAACACTGTAATATACCAGGGCCGAATCTGTCTGCCAGATGGTATGAGGGAATCCCGAAAGATTTTATAGATGCCTGTCTGGAGGTAATTGGTACGGGCCTGGGTTACCCGGCCATGATGAACGATACGGTGATTATTCCGGCGCTGCAGGCCTATGGCTATTCTTTGGAGGACTGCCGGAATTACTGTATGGTGGGCTGTATTGAGAATTTTATTGCAGGAAAGCAGCCGGCCTGGTCTGACGGCAGGTTCAACAGCCCCAAATTTTTGGAATTGGCGCTGAATCAGGGGAGGGATATGCTTTCTGACTATCAGCTGGGACCTGTGACGCCTCCCGTTTCTGATATCCATTGTATGGAAGAGCTGCTGGAAATCTTGAAAGAGCAGCTGGCCTACGGCGCGGCTCTCTATGTGAGAGAGTTTAACAACGAAAATGACCGATATAACAGAAGACAGTATACACAGCCATTTTTATCCTGCTTTTGTCAAGACTGCATTGGCAGAGGGAGAGATATCAATGACGGAGGCGCGGTGTATCCTTCTGTACACGGCGCCTGCTGTATGGGAATCGGTACCATGGCAGATTCCCTTGCGGCATTGGATACCGTGGTGTTTCAGCAAAAACGCTATTCTCTGGAGGAGGTCAGAGAAGCGCTGCTTCAGAATTTCAAAGGCTATGAGATCATGCGGTCTGTTCTGTTGGAGGCTCCCAAATACGGAAATAACCAGGCGGTGCCGGATTTCTATGCCCAGTGGTTTGTGCAGGTTCATAGCCAGCTGTTTGCGCCCTACCGTACCAGAGACGGCGGATATTTTTATATTGCGATGGCGGCCAACATTGCCAATATCGATGCGGGGCGGCAGATTGCCGCTACTCCGGACGGGCGAATGTGCAGAGCGCCTTTGAGCGATGCGGCATCCCCCATGCACGGTATGGATCGAAACGGCCCTACTGCGGTGCTGCTGTCTGTGTCAAAGCCGGACTATACGAAAGTAGCCTGCGGGACGGTATTAAATCAGAAATACAGCCCCGGACTTTTTGAAAGCAGGGAAAACATTGAAAAGCTCAGGCATTTGATTACCGTATATTTTAAACGGGGAGGGCAGGAGATACAGATCAATGCAGTTTCCAAGAAAATTTTGAAGGATGCTATGGCCCATCCGGAAAATTATGGAGATCTGGTGGTGCGTGTTTCCGGCTTCAGTGCCTTTTTTACCCAGCTGTCCCCTCAGGTACAGGAGGACATTTTAAAGAGGACCGAGCATGAGGGTTAGCCGTATTCAGAGATTTTCCACGGAGGACGGTCCCGGGATCCGTTCAACCGTATTTTTCCAGGGGTGCAATCTTGCCTGCCTATGGTGTCACAATCCGGAAACCAGACCCAAGGAGCCGCCGGCTGCAGAGGGTCAGACTGCCGGTATGTCAGTCCGGGAAGTTATGGACATTTTATTGGAGGATATGCCCTTTTACCTGGAATCCGGGGGCGGTGTGACTCTGTCTGGAGGAGAGCCGCTGCTGCAGCCGAGCGCCTGCAAAGGGCTGGCAGAGGCCTGTAAAGCAGAGGGACTTCATGTCATTATAGATACCGCCGGCGATGTTCCCTTTGAACATTTTTATATGCTTCTGTCCTGTACAGACTGCTTTTATTACGATTTGAAAACAGCGGATCCCTTTGATTGCAGTCATTATACCGGAGGGAATTTTACAAATATTATTGAAAACCTTGGGCGCCTTACAGAATACGGGGCGCAGGTGCGGGTTCGGATTCCGGTGATACCGGGGCTGAGCGATCATATTGACTATTTGAAGGGAATTCGGGCGCTGGGGCTTACTGCTGGGGTGGATGTGGACCAGATGGATTTACTGCCTTTTCATCGTATGGGCAGCGGAAAGTATATCCGGATGGGGCTATCGTATGCCTATGAAACAGTAGAACCGGTTTCGGAGCAAAAAATAAAAGAATTGAGGAGAGCGTTTTATGAAAGAGAAAGCTAAGCTTGCTGTGCTTACAGACAGCAATACTTCCTTTGAAGTAAGGGAATATCCAGTTACGGAGCCTGGGCCCGGTATGGCCAGAATGAAGCTTTTGGCCAGCGGGATTTGCGGCACGGATATCCATATCTATAAGGGGAAGATTGCTGTAGGACTGCCATCGGCCATCGGCCATGAGTTTGTAGGACAGGTAGAGGCGATTTCCCCTGCGGACAGTCAGAAATATAGGATTACTCCGGGCGACAATGTTATTGTAAATATTGCCTGCCCCTGCGGGCACTGCAGCCTGTGCGAAACAGGAGACCAGGCCAACTGTGTCCATATGGGGGTTACCAACGGAGAAAATCCGGACAGGGAGCCGCATTTTTACGGTGGATATGGGGAGTATAATTTTTCTCCGGCCGCCAACCTGATTAAGCTGCCGGCGGAATTGAATCCGGAGACAGCCTGCGTTTTTGCCTGTGCAGGTCCTACGACACTGCATGCTGTTAAGCTGGCGGAGAGGAGCGGCTGCCGGCTGGATAAAATGTCTGTGGCTGTTGTACAGGGACTTGGCCCGGTGGGAATGTTCGCTCTTTTGTACCTGTCTCGGCTGGGGATCCGGAATGTGATTGCGGTAACAGGCAGAAATGTGCCTGAAAGGGCTGAAATAGCCAAAGCGTTTGGGGCTGCTGAGGTCATGAGCCTTTCCGAAGACGGACTGGAAAAAATAGCAGATAAGGTCAATTCCTTAAGCGGCGGTCTGGGGGCCGATCTGGTCTTTGAGGCCTCTGGAAACCCGGAAGCGGTGTCTCAGGGACTGACGCTGCTGAGAAACAGGGGTGTTTATTTAGTCCCCGGGCAGTACTCTAACAGCGGTCCGGTACCGATACGGCCTGAGCTCATAACCTTTCATGCTCTTCATATTATAGGCTCCTCTCAGTATGACACAGAGGATGTTCAGCGCTATATCGGCTTCCTCAGGGAACAGCCTCAGTATTGGGAGAAAATTGGTTCTCTGGCTGCGAGATACAGTGTATCAGATATTAATAAGGCTTTTGCGGACGCAATGGCCGGGAAGAATATCAAAACGATGTTAACAGGAGAATAGAGGGGACATATGAGAGACGCTTTGATTACGATTAGTGAGGATGAATATACAGCAGTATATAACTATTCTATTTTTGAAGACGACGGCACGGTAATGGGACATCTGCTGGCAAGCTCTGTTTCTTCCGTGTACGGAAAGGGTTATGTAAAGACGCTGACTATCGGCGGCCTGGAAATTGAACCTCTGTTTCGCCGCAGGGGTTATGCGGGACTTATGATTAATAATCTTTTTGAAAAAAGTGCGGAGATGGGATGGGAGGTGGCTGCTCTCCATACCGTCAGCTATAATTTATACCGTAAAAACGGCTTTGAGAAAATCTGCGATACAGTCAAGGTCACCGTTCCTCTTTCTCAGCTTAAATTTATTGAGCCCTGCTGGGATTTGGTTTTGCTTACTGAAATGAAACAGATTCCGGATGTACTGGCAGTATTTCAGGAATTTTCCAGAAACCGAAATGTTATGTTTTTCCGAGGAGATGACCGGCACTATTCTGTTAAGCCGGGAGAGGAGAACCGATATACCTATATCTGGTACAATGGAGACGGAAATCCCCGATCGTATATCACGATAAGCCACAACCACGGCAGTAAAGGCCTGGATGTGCAGGAATTGGCCTTTACAGATCGGGAATCCATGTACAAGGTCCTGGGCTTGCTGCGCATGTATGAGGGCCAGGCTGCCCAGGCTACGTTCCAGAACATTGCTATGATGCCGGAGGTGGATTTTGTGCTGCGAGAGTATACGGCCAATCACTATGAGCTGTTTCCGGATGTTATGGGGCGGATTCTGAATGTGGAATCTGTATTGAGGAAAAATAATTATCCGCAGCACAAAGGCAGCTTTACTGTTGGTGTCAATGACTATCTGGATTTTACCAGAGGCGTTTACGGAGTAGAATACGAAAGCGGTCAGGCTGTGAAAATAGAAAAGCTGAGCGGCAGTGAACCGGCGGATCTGGAAGCGGATATGCCTGCCTTTACGCAGATGGTGTACGGGTATGCCTCTTACAGCAGAGAGAATGTACAGTATATGCACGGTGTGACACTGAACAATTCTGAGACATCTTTTTTTGAAGCTTTTCCTAAGCGGAACAATGGTCTGTTTGAACATTTTTGATCTATAATTTTTGCCGTGGCAGAAAAGGAGGCACACTGCTTGAATTCCTTCCTTTCTGCCGCGGCGTATTTTTTGTGTAGGAGGTCTCTTGGCAGGGAGAAGTCGCGGATTGCTGAAAATCGTGATATAATAAATCCAATAGAATAAATTTTGTTGAGGTTATACAAATGAAAAAAGTTTTCAAGAGAATTTTTATTATTTTATTGTTTTTGGTGGTGACAGGGGCGGCGGTACTGCTGGCTTTTAATTACTATGTTGTTTCTTCGGCAAAAGACTATATTTTAGATAAAAATGAATGGGAATCCTTTAGCGCAGACTATATATTGGTATTGGGGGCGCACGTAAGGCCTGATGGAACGTTGTCTGATATGCTGGAGGACCGAGTGCAGACGGGAATTGACCTATATAACCGAAGTGCAGCGCCGCTGCTTCTCAGCGGGGATTCTGAGCACATTGAAGAATATGATGAAACAGGCCATATGGCGCAGTTTGCTCTGGAGGCAGGTGTACCGGCAGACGCAATCTGGGTAGATACCGCAGGGCTGTCTACCTATGAATCTATTAGCCGTGCCAGAGGGCAGATGGCAGGGACCCGGATTCTTATAGTGACTCAGAAATATCATCTGTACCGAGCGGTTTATATTGCCCGGCAATTGGGTCTTGATGCATATGGCTGTGACAGTGCGCTCCGAGATTACGGGAGCAATCAGTTCCTGTTTACTGCGCGGGAATGGCTGGCCCGGGTAAAAGACGTACTGTATGTAAAAAACGGACATCATACAACTTATGGCACTGAAAATCCTCTTGTAAAATATAATGTAACTGTTGAATAATATTTTTGGAGGTTACAGGCTTGATATATTTTGATAATGCAGCAACTAGCTGGCCAAAACCGCTAAAAGTTTCTGCTGCTGTCAGTGAAGCCCTTCAGAAAGCGGGAAATCCCGGGAGAGGAGCTCATTCTAGTGCAGCCTGGGCAGCGCAGAAGGTGTATTCTGTCAGAGAACAGGTTGCCAAAATGTTTTGTATAGAAGATCCGCTGCAGATTGCCTTTACTTTAAATGCTACCCATGCACTGAATATCGCAGTCAATCTGTGCCGGGGGGAAATTGTCACTACCTCTATGGATCATAACTCTGTACTGCGGCCTGTTATAAACAGGAGCTATTATAACATTGTCAAAGCGGACAGCAGCGGTCATATTGGAGCCTCTGATGTTATACGGAGAATTTCCGATTTGACCGGGGCTGTTGTTATGACCCACGGTTCCAATGTAACCGGTGAGGTCTATCATATAGAAGCCATTGGAGCGGCCTGCAGAAAGCGGGGGATTTTCTTTGTAGTAGACTGTGCTCAGACTGCCGGCGTTATTCCAATTGATGTAGAGAAAATGCATATTGACATTCTGTGCTTTTCCGGTCATAAGGGACTGCTAGGCCCCCAAGGTACGGGAGGAATCTATATCCGGAAGGGGGTTCCGATTCGTCCGTTTATGCTGGGAGGGACCGGCAGTAAGAGTTTCCAGCTGGCACAGCCGGAGGAGCTGCCGGACTGCTTTGAGTCCGGTACAGTAAATACCCACGGAATCGCAGGTCTGGGAGCCGGCATTGATGATATCTGTCAGATTGGCATGGGTCGTATACACGAAAAAGAACTGGCGCTCAGACAGTATTTTGTAGATAAAATGAAAGCGCTTCCGGAGGTTATTGTATACGGTCCGGAGCGAGGGACTTTTACCGGTACGGTATCCATTAATATAAGAGGTATGGACAGTAATCGGGTGGCGGGAATACTGGGAGAAAAGGACATTGGTGTCAGAGGCGGTTTCCACTGTGCGCCGTTGGCTCACCGCAGCCTTGGGACAGATAAAAGCGGCGCCGTGCGCTTTAGTTTTGGCTACGGAAACTCTTACCGGGAGGTGGAGGCGGCAGTGTCTGTTATCAGACAAATAGTTGCGGAAAAGCACTAAATATAGTATACTTTATTTTGTGTTATACAATCAGAAGATGATGAGATAGAAGCTTGTGTGCCGCCTGCTTGAACTTTCCGGTGCAGCAGCAGGATCAATTTAAACAAGGAATGGTGATTTTATGAGGTGCC
This sequence comes from uncultured Oscillospiraceae bacterium, assembly GCA_902465325.1. Classification (GTDB taxonomy): domain Bacteria; phylum Bacillota; class Clostridia; order UBA1212; family SIG427; genus CABQMV01. The sequence continues at coordinate 2,922 of CABQMV010000056.1, read as the reverse complement.
CTTTTTGCAGCTGTTTAGAAGATAAAGTAGTGGACTCCAGACCGACAGATGAGGGTCTGACCATAAGAAGACGCAGAGAATGCGTAAAATGCGGTGCCCGCTTTACTACCTATGAAAAAATAGAAACGGTTCCTCTTATGGTGGTTAAGAAAGACGGTACAAGGCAGGGATACGACAGGAATAAAATTGTAAACGGAATTGTCAGAGCCTGCGAAAAGCGTCCCGTATCCATTCAGGAAATTGAACGGCTGGCAGACAGTATAGAGGTACAGCTGTATAACAGTATGCGGAAGGAAGTTAATTCCAATGAGATTGGGGAAATAATCATGTCTTCTCTGAAGGATATCGATGAGGTGGCATATGTGAGATTTGCATCGGTTTACCGCCAGTTTAAAGATATTGATACGTTTATGGCAGAGCTGACAAAGATCATGAAGGAAAAATAGCCTTCCCCCTGCTTTTTTGCATGATTTTTTATTTTGGGAAATAAATACTTTACATTGACAGCCACTGTCCGGCGGAATAGGATTGCAGATACAAACTATTGGGGACGGTGGCTTTTATGGTATCAAATGTACTATCCTTTGGCACAAACGGACTAAAGGCTTTTCTGATAAAGGTAGAATCAGACGTAAGCAGAGGAATACCGGATTTCGAGATTATTGGTCTGGGAGATGCGGCAATTAAAGAGTCCAGAAAGCGCATCTGGTCGGCACTTAAGAACCAGTCCTTTGATTTTCCCCTGGGAAAAGTAATTGTCAATTTAGCTCCGGCCGCTACCCGGAAAATGGGGGCGGGGCTGGACCTGCCCATCGCGGTAGGTATTTTGGCGGCGGAGGGGGTTTTGCGGCCCGGTATGCTTACGGAGACTGCCGTTATAGGAGAGCTTTCTCTGGAGGGGAATTTACATCCGGTAAACGGAATTCTGTCTATGATTGAGGTAGGCAGAAAAGAGGGCATCCGACGGTTCATTGTACCAAAAGAAAACGCGGCGGAAGCGACCTTGGCGCGGGATGTAAATATATGCGGCGCCTCCAGCCTCAGACAGGCGGTGACCATGCTGGCCGGTCATTGTCCGGGAACCTATACTGGAGAAGGCATAGCCGGGAGCGCCGGTCTGCTTTCCCAATGGGAATATGATTTTTCCCAGATCGCAGGACAGCATGCCTGTAAGCGGGCCTTAGAGATCGCGGCTGCCGGCGGGCACAATCTTCTTATGCTGGGGGCTGCCGGCTGCGGAAAAAGTTTGCTGGCCCATTGCCTGCCCGGAATTTTGCCGCCTCTGGAATATGAAGAGAGTTTTGAAAATACAGCGATTTACAGTATGGCCGGTAAACTGGACCGCCATATGCCGCTGATGACTGCCCGCCCTTTCAGGAAGATACAGAGTGCTGTTTCTCTGAAAGGCCTTACCGGAGGTGGGCGTCCGGTTAACATTGGAGAGGCGACTTTGGCTAATCATGGCGTTTTATTTTTTGATGAAATTACAGAAGCGGAGAGAAAGGTAATTGAAGCTCTGAGAGAGCCTTTAGAGAATGGCTGTATTCAATTATCCATGGCGGGGATATCGGAAACCCTGCCTGCAGATTTTATTTTTATAGCGGCGGGAAATCCCTGTAAGTGCGGAAAGCTTTTTGAGGAGGGTCGGAAATGTACCTGTACGAGAGCACAGATCCGGACAAGGATGGGAAGACTTTCTGTTCCCTTTATGGATCGAATCGATATGCATGTGATCGTAAGGAGCCTGGGCTTTTCGGAAATGTCAGAGGCCGTTGAAGAGGAGCCTTCCCGGGAAATCAGAAAAAGAGTTTTAAAGGCGAGAGCCGTGCAGAAAAAGCGGTATCAGGGAGATACCATTCTGGTAAACGCCCACATGTCCCGCAGTCAAATTGGACAGTACTGCCGGCTGGATAAATTCTCCTCGGCTTTAATAGAAGAGGCTGTCATCCATACAGGACTCAGCATGAGAAGCTATGACCGGATTGTAAAGGTTGCCAGAACCATTGCCGATTTGGCTGGGGAGAAGGAAATCGGTGAGGAGCATGTAGCAGAGGCATTTCAATACAGATGCCTTGACCGGTTTCAGCAGAATCTGTAAAGGAGGGACGGCTGTATGTCAGGCTACAGGGTGAACAAAGATCTCATATGGATCTGGCTGTCCCAGCTGGGTAGGCCCGTTAACAAAATTCTCCGGTTCCTGCTGGACAGTTTTGGAGACGCAGAAGCCATTTGGAGTGTGGATTGTAAGAGCGCTGTACCAGATTGTGTTCTAAAAAACCGGGAGCTGACCGGCAGACTGTTAGATGCCTCCCGCAGGGAAAAGGCGGCTTTGATATATGAAAAAGCTGTTGCCGATGGAGGCAGGATTACCCATCTGGGAAGAAAAAATTATCCGACATTATTAAAACAGATCTACGCGCCTCCCGTGATTCTCTATTATTATGGGAAGCTTCCGTATCAGGTAAATCCCGATATGCCGCTTTTAGCTGTTGTAGGGTCTCGAAGCGGTACAGTTTACGGCAAAAATATGGTGTATAGACTGTCCTGTGAGTTGGCCTACTGCGGCCTAGGAATTGTCAGCGGCCTGGCCAGAGGGATTGATGCCAGGGCGCATGAAGGCGCGATTGCGGGAGATGGCTATACAATAGGGGTATTGGGCGGCGGTGCCGATGTCATCTATCCCTATGAAAACATCCATCTGTACTATAAAGTACGGGAATATGGCTGTGTCATGTCTGAATATCCGCCTGGAACCCAGCCTCTCAGAAATCATTTCCCAGCCAGAAATCGGATCCTTGCAGGATTGACCTTCGGTACTTTTGTCTGCGAGGCGGCCAGAAGCAGCGGTACAATGATAACGGTGGACCGGGCAATAGAGGAGAACCGTCAAATCTATGCTCTTCCGGGAAATGTGGACAGTCA
>CABQMV010000055.1 GCA_902465325.1 uncultured Oscillospiraceae bacterium | reverse complement strand
ATTTGATTCAGCTGAGGATAAAATCTTCCTAAAGCTTTTCGGAAGGCACTGTCCAAGGCATCTACAGGCCCCATGCCATTGGCGGCAGTGACCTCCTCCTGCTCTCCTACCCATACATCCACAATAGCAGATGAATGGCTGCCGGCAGACACAATCTTATAATCCTTCAGTCGGAAAAAGCTCTGGTGTACCCCCAATGTCCGACATACCATCAGTTCAAAGGAGGCATCAGCCCCTTCAAATTGGTACCCTTCAAATTCCAGATTTTTTAAGCGCTCCAGGATTTCACCGGTTTTGCAGGCATCAAGATCCAGTTCAGGAAACATTCTTTTCAATTTAGCCGCTACCGCCGCTTTTCCCGATACCTCGGAGATTACCATTCTTCTGGAATTGCCCACCTTCTCCGGGGAAATATGTTCATATGCCCTGACATCCTTCAGCACAGCATCAATATGCGCCCCGCCCTTATGGCTAAAGGCATCCCTGCCCACATAAGGAGCCCGGCTGAAAGCCTTCATATTTAAAATATCCGAGGCCTTATAATAAAAATCTGTCAGTCTTTCCATTGTCCCCTCCGGCACACAGGAAAAACCCAGCTTAAGCTGCAGCGCAGGCAGGATGCCAAAAAGGTCTCCGTTGCCGCAGCGTTCCCCAATTCCGTTTACTGTTACCTGTAAACAGTCGGCTCCGTGATGTACTGCTGCTACAGAATTGGCAGTGGCCATTCCAATATCATTATGTGCATGGACCCCAATATGCGTCTGTTTTCTAATTCGAGGATCCTCCAGAATCCGGATCATTTCCTCTGTACAGGTCCCCCCGTTGGTATCGCATAAAAATACACGGGAAGCGCCTGCTTCAAAAGCACAGTCCACAACAGAAACCGCATAGTCCGGGTCCTCTGTGTACCCGTCAAAAAAATGCTCTGCATCAAAAAAGACCTCTTTGCCCTGTCTTGCCAGAAAGTGAACAGAATCCCTGATAAGCTCCAGATTCTGCTCCGGTGTAATCCCCAGAACACGGCTCACATGAAATCTCCATGCCTTTCCAAAAAGACAGACGCAGGGTGCCGAAACTTCAGAAAGAAGCCGAAGGCTCTCATCCTCCTCTGCACGTCTTCCCGTTCGGCAGGTAGGGCCAAAGGCTACCAGCTTCGCACAGCGCAGAGGCTGCTTCTCCATTCTGGAAAAGAACTCGGCATCCTTGGGATTAAAGCCCGGGCCGCCGCCTTCTATGTAAGAAATCCCCATATCGTCCAGCATACAGGCTAGCCTCACCTTATCTTCAACAGTAAAATGGGCGCCCACCCCCTGCATACCGTCTCTCAGTGTCGTATCATAAAGCCGAATTCTCTCTGTCATTTCCAAATTGTTCCTCCAACGTTATAAAACAGTTTTATTATAGCATAACTGGTTAAAAAATGCATCGGCGGCAAAAGAGCGCGGCATTAAGTCCCTTTTAAAGAACAGGCCAGGCAGAAAAATCACTTTTTTATAGAAGTATGGGAAAATATACGCCTCCAGCAAAAGTGCAGATTTTGACGCGGGGGCCTTTCTGTGGTAAAATACCTCTGTTATTTTCGGTGAAAGCTACAATATATTTTGGAAGTGTATAGAGAATGAAATTCAAAAAAGGAAAGAGAAAAAAGCAGGATAAGCCCTCTCTGAAGGTACGGATTTGCAATTCCATTCGCGACAGTCTGCAGGCGATTTCTCAATTCTATAGAAAGAACAAAAAGAATCTGGCCATCTACGGCACCGCTTATCTAATTATAACCATACTTTCCATCCTGTTGACAGGAAGCGAGGACCAGAGCCTGAAAGAAGCTCCTCTGATCTTTCTGAACGTAGTTCCCCGCTTTCTCACACTGTTGCTCTGCACGGCTCCGGCCTTTATTTTCTGCAAAAGAAGGACTATTTTTTCGTTGGGCTCTTCGCTGTGGCTGGTTTGGCAGCTTACAGCTGCCGGATGCCGGATCTCATGGATTTTTTTGGCTGCCACAGCAGGAATAATTACTGCAGGAATCTGCTGGTCTGCGGACAAAGAAAGTCCCTGCTACTCCTACAGCAGGAATTTTATGCTTTCCATGAACCGATGGCTCTATGCCTTTACCGCATTGACACTGGTTATTGAGCTTACACATCGGATGAGTCTTACAAAAGCACTGGGAAATTTTTTTACACATCCAGATATATTTGGGCTTAACCTGTTTGTCATTCTCTCTATCGGAAGTTTTATATTTTTAATTCCAAAGCGGAAACTCACTCTTTTAATTTACTCCGCAGTCTGGTTAATTCTCTCTTACGGAAGCTATCTGAAATGCGTAAAGGTCAGCGAACCGATCCTCCTCCTGGATGTATTTTCATTGGGAGAGGGCGTTACAGCCATGTTTAATTTTCTCAGCTTTACAGATATTCTGTTTTTGGTTATATTAATTGCCTTGCTTATTATGGGAATCCGTATACTTGCCCGCCGGGAGAAAGGAATCCGCTTTCAGTTTAAAAACCTGATGGGCTTTGTATTAGTGGCTATAACGATGCCCTTTGTGCTAATCGGAATTTCAAAACTTTCCTACGCCCGTCTGTCAAAGCCCGGAGAAAATACCAAAAATGCCTTTTTCCGTGCGGGCTTTGCTTACAGCTTCCTGTGCAGCTCTGTTAATTCAGGCGTACAGATGCCAATAGACTATTCTATGACCGCAGTAGAAAAGGTGCTGGAAAATATAGATAAGAATTATGTCTCCAGAGAAACAGAGGAAACCAAAAAGCCCACTAATGTGATTGTAATACAGCTGGAGTCCTTTGTAGATTCTTATTTCTTTGAAGATATGAGCTATGAATATGACCCCCTTCCCTTCCTTCACTCGCTGCAGGAAAACCATTCCAGCGGAAAGGTATTCGTCCCGGTTTTCGGCGGCCAAACAGTGAAGAGCGAGTTTGAATTTTTATCCGGACTCTCCATGGATTCTCTGCCAACAGGATACAATCCGTACGTTCAGTATCTCTACAATCATACCATCGACTCTTTGTTAAGCTATATGAAACAAGCCGGCTATACCACCACTGCAATTCATAACTATCAGGGGGAATTCTTTAACAGAGACGATGTCTATTATAATTTGGGATTTGACAGATTTATCCCCTATGAAACCATGCCCAATGTCAGGAAAAAAACCCCCGATGTCATCTGGGCAGGAGACGATGTTTTAAAGGAGGAAATCGCCAAAACACTGGAGGCCTCGGAAGGCGGAGATTTTGTATTTACCGTATCTGTACAGCTGCATGGCTCCTATAATGCAATTCCCAAAGAGGAATATCCCATGGAAATGGAACTGAAGCCCGATGCAAAAGGAGATATCAATCAGGAGCTGGAGGGACAGATTGCCTACTACACCAGCCAAATGATAGAATTTGACAAAGCAATACAGAGTATTATTGAATATTTGGAGCAGCGGGATGAGCCTACCTATGTTCTCATGTACGCAGATCATCTGCCTACGCTCTGCAACAATCTTGTCAGCGAAGAAAACCGGTACACTACACAGTACTATACCTGGAACAACATGGGAATAAAAAAAGACGCAGCAGAAAAGGATATGGAGCTTTATACCCTGTCCACCTATCTGTGTGAGACATTGGGAATGGACGGATCTGTTATGAACAAATTTCATTCTCTGTACCAAAACGCAGACGAAACAGACTATAAAACGGATTTCAGCTACCTGGAATACTATAAAATGTATGAGGAACAGAATATTCTGTACGGGAACTCTAAAAAAGAAGCTTCTGCAGACGGCGCTGCAGCGGATACCACCCCCTACGACCCTACTTTCTATATTGTCGGTTCCGTTCTTCTGGTATTGATTTGTGTCTTTGCAGTAATTGCCTCCGGCAGAAAAAGGAGCATCTTTGTCATTTCCAGTATTCTTCTTATAATTATTTTTATACTGGGTATTTTCTTATTGATTCCTTCAAAGGATACAGAAAAAGAAAAGACGCCGGAAAACACCTACAAAAATGAAAATTATGTAATTTCAGGCATAACGCCCCTGCAGGTCAGCCGTATTATTCTCTCCGATGAACTGCTGATTGTGAAAGGGGATGGCATTACACAGAATACCTTTATTTCAATCAGCGGAAAAAACTATCAGCTTATTTATGTAGACCAACAGACCGCTATTTACCGCGGGTTTGACGCCGCCATGGATGAAAGCGACATTATTAAGCTGGCTATTTTAGGAGAGCGGGAAAACACCGTTTTCTCTGAAACAGAGGCTTTCCCCAACGAAAGAATAGAGTACGGTATTGAGACCCTGCCGCAAAATGTACAGGAAAAGCTGGCCGAGCTTGAAGCAGCGGAAGCAAGTCCTACTCCATCTGCAGCCCCTACCACTGCTGTTCTTGCAGCAGGGACAGCAGCGGCCTCTCCTACACCGCCTGCGGCAGATTAGTGCAAACCACAGGATACTAAATCTCACATTCCAGCTGACAGTCACAGGGCTCCGCCTCTACATGCCCCTGATGATATACTTTTGCCTCTATACATCCCATCGCCTTGTAAAAGGCTTGACTTTCTACTGCAGAATGCGCTGAAATATACAGCTTACGGGCTCCCTGTTTTTTCGCCCAGGTCTTTGCCGTTGAGAATAAGCTTCTTCCTATTCCCGTTCTGCGCATATCCTCCGATACATGCAGACTAGACAAATCCAGATATTGCTGCTCGCCTCCGAACAGGGCGGGTTCAACAGAAATAAAGCCTTTTAAACCCCTTTCCACAAAGGCGGCGTATACAACCTCCGGAATCAGCGGTCCGTCTCAGACAGCGGATTAAAAACAGATAGTCTGTCTCTGTCCAGTCATCCACAAAAGGACTTTCCCGTATAACCCACTGCCCCTCTTCTTTTCTCCAACAGTTGATGACTCTCTGGTGCCGTATAAAACCGTCAAAAAGTTTTCGGTCTATTTCCTCTGCACTGAGGCTCCTATAATCAATCATGTTACTCCCTCCCTGGAAAAATTCTTTTTTACAGAATCAATCAGCAGATATGTAAAAAAGAAAAACGGCACAGCAGCTGCCATACCGTTTCTTTCCAGTGAAAAATCAGTTTACTTTCGCTTACTGGTAACCTGGGCCTCATATCGGCGCATTTCCTCTATCCACTCGGCACCTACAGGAACATTGTTTATCTGGCAGAAATAATCCCATACAGCACCAAACGGCAGCGTCTTCATCTCCTCCAGGGTAGCAAGCCGCGTAGTAAAATCAAATTTTTTCTCCGCCTTTACCAGCTCTGCAGTGGGCTCTAGCATAGCAATCAGCAGGGCCTTCTGCATATTTCTCATACCGATTACCCAAGCGGCGACTCTGTTGATGCTGGCATCAAAATAATCCAGTCCAATATGCGTTTTGGACAGGAACTTATTTCTCACAAGCTCGGCCGCAATATTCTTCAGCTCGTCGTCCAAAACAATGACGTGGTCGCTGTCCCATCTCACCGGGCGGCTCACATGGAGCAGAATTTCATCTACATAACAGAGAACGGCAGAAAGCTTGTCGGAAATGACCTCGGTAGGATGGAAATGACCTGCATCCAGCGTAAGCAGCTTTCCTCTGGAGGTAGCGTAGCCCATGCAGAACTCATTGGAGCCCACAGTATAGCTTTCAGCGCCTATACCAAATACCTTGCTTTCAAAAGCGTCCAATATGTACTTTTTAGGATATTTCACACTGAATATTTCATCCAGCACATCCCGCATTCTCTTTCTGGGACCGTATTTATCTATCGTAATATCCTTCATTCCGTCAGGAAACCAGAAATTTACCACGCAGGGGCTTCCCAGTTCCTTTCCCATATAAGCGGCTATCTCCCGGCAGGCCTTGCAGTGCCGGATCCAGAAATCCCGTACTTTTTTATCAGGGTGGCTCAGCGTCATTCCATCCTCTGACATAGGATGGGAGAAGCAGGTAGGATTAAAATCCAGTCCTACTCCATTTTTCTTAGCCCAGTCTACCCACTTTTTAAAATGCTTGGGTTCAATTTTATCCCTCTCTACATTTCCTTCAAAATCACCGTAGATCGCATGGACATTGATTCTATGTCTGCCCGGAATCAGCTTCAGGGCCTCCTCTATATCCGCAAGCAGCTCATCTAGCGTACGCGCCTTGCCCGGATAATTGCCTGTCGTCTGAATCCCCCCGGTAAGCTGGGAATCCGGGTTCTCAAAACCGATTACATCGTCCCCCTGCCAGCAATGCATAGAAATGGGCGTTTCTCTGAGCTGGTCCAATACGGCCTCCGTGTCAATTCCATACTGGGCATACTGCTGTTTCGCGTATAGATAGGCTTCTTTCACACTCTTCATAAAATCGACTCCTTTATTGTAAAATATTCCCTTTTAAAAGCTTTGTTCAACTTCTATAGTTTACTATAAGATTTGAAATATGTAAACCTAAATGTTATAATGAAAACAGTACTAGAATGTTATTTTACCGCACAGGAGGACAGTTAAAATGAAAGAAAATACAGGAAAGTGTCGCTGGTTTATACCAGATGCATTTTACCCGGTAATAGACCACGGAGAAGAATATGTGAGCCATGAAGCCGTATGCGTACTCAATACAACAGATCAGGACGCCCATATTCAAATAACGCTGTATTTTGAGGACCGGGACCCCATAGGAGGCTTTGAGGCCATATGCGGAGCACAGCGTACCAATCACATCCGGATGGACCGTATTGTCTCAAAAAGAGGAATGCGGATTCCCAGAGGAGTTCCTTACGCTATGACCGTTGAAAGCGATACGCCTGTTGTAGTTCAGTACAGTCGTCTGGATACGACTCAGGCCGATATGTCTTTTATGGGATTACTTGCATATTAATAGAAGAGGACAAAAAATGTTTGCTGACGACTTACACGCAGAAGATAAGCTGCTCCTGCTGCTGGCGCTTGATTGCATGAATATGCCAATTACGGGGATCTATATCAACGATCTGCTGCTGCAGCCTGGATATATGAATTATTTTAATATACAAACCGCACTGGGAGAGCTTGTGGAAGCAGGCTGTATAGATCGGATCCCGGACAGTGACGGAATTCCCATGTATGCAATTAACGAAAAAGGAAAGGAAACCTTTCGGGAATTCTCATATTTGCTGCCCGATGGTCTGGCAACTAAATACGAGGACCATATTATCAAGAACAGAGCACAGGTGAAGCGCCTTATCGAAATCAATGCTTCCGTTTTTACCGTTGGAAAAGACGACTATTACGTACGGTGCTTTGTCCGGGACAAAGGAACCTATGTGATTGATTTGAAAATTCCCGCAGCCAGCCGGGACGATGCCAATAAAATATGCAGGGCCTGGCGTGAGAATTCCTCGGAGATTTTTACGGAAATTCTGAAAACGCTGCACCGGTATCAATAAGTACAAATACACAAGGGAGGTCAGGAAATCATGAAATTTATCCGTAAAATCAACCGGGGACTGATTCTTTTTCTGGTTCTGCTGGCTGTACTGATGGGACATCTGATAACACTGGAAGCCTCCAGAACAGCGCAGCGCAGTGAAATCAATGAAATATGCCGCCAGGCCATAGAACAGCTAAAGGCCTGTATCGTGATCCCGCAGAATCTGTATGAAAATACAGCTGTAAGCTCAGAAAAGCTTGTTCAGGAGTACATAGAGGAAAGCTGCCAGAAATTTCAGCCTTTCTGCACAGAAGACAACACGGTATCCGGCGTCATTTCTTATCTGATACAAAGGCAGAAACAAACCGGGATCTATTTTACCGAATTTCGAAGCAGCAGTATAAACAAGCCGAAATATCTTTTTTCCGGCGACACCGTGACAGTAACCTTTTCGCCTGTCCTTTCCTATAAAACACGGGCTGCAGGTCTGAAGGAAGAAAGCAAAACCACCACAGAAGAATCCTTTTTTTCTTTCTGGCTGAAAAAAGAAGAAGGAAAGTGGAAGCTATCCGCCTTTGATCCCCAGGTCAATCAGTATTCGGATAATTTCTATTACTATTGAGGAGGCTGCCAAATGGATGGGATTTTACACGTAGAAGGACTGAGTAAAAGCTTCGGCAGCAAAAAGGTGCTGGACAATGTTTCCTTTGATGCATACCGGGGAGAGGTCCTAGGATTCTTAGGTCCTAACGGTGCCGGAAAAACCACTACCATAAAAATCGTAATGGGATTTCTGAAAGCTGATTCAGGAAAAATACTGGTTGACGGTATGCATTTGAAAAAGAACTATGAAAAATGCATGGCCCGCTTAGGAGGAATTGTTGAAAATCCGGAAATGTATAAAGATCTCAGCGGCCGTACAAATCTGGAAATGTATGCCAGGCTGCACGACGGGGTCACGAAGAAACGGATCCAGCAGGTAATTCAGCTTGTAGGCATGGAGGCCCGCATAAACGATAAGGTGAAAAAATATTCCCTTGGAATGAAACAGCGGGTCGGACTGGCACAGGCGCTGCTCCACAGACCCTCTGTCCTAATTATGGATGTAGAATGTAGCCCCTCTCAGACTGTGTATGCCGGTGTATAGCGTGGAGGAAGGAGGGCGAATAGGTACAGGAAACACAGCAGAAAGAAAAAAGTGTGTATAGCGTAAGGTAGGAACGACCATGAGAGTGGTCGTTTTTTTTATGCCCTCCTACCGGGCAAAAGGGAAATCAGATTTCAGAATGGAGATGTAGACGATGAATGAGTGGGAACGCCTGCACCAGCAGGCCAAACGGTACCAGGCTGAGTATCCTCCCGGTACCCGAATCATGTTACTGAGCATGGGCAGAGATCCCTGTCCTGTCGAGGATCAGACAAGAGGCACTGTCAAAGTGGTGGATGATATCGGAACACTGCACTGCTCGTTTGACAATGGAAGATCCCTCGGCGTTGTGCCTGGCGAGGACTCGTTTCGCAAGCTGACGGAGGAAGAACTGGCAGAGGAACAGGAATCCGGCATGACTGAGGATCAAGGCCCCGTCATGGGAATGTAGGAGGTAAGTCATTTGGAAATTGAAATTGAGATTCCGGAGGCGCTGGTGGAGCCGCTTTTGATCCAGGCTGCCATTGAGGAAGTTCCGGTGGAGGAAATTGTAACAAGGGCGATTCAGAAATTCATGGAAAGAGGTGAACACTGTGGCTGCTGATGGGAAGAAAGGCATTACGGTCAAAGTCGATGCGGCTTTGCATGCCGAGATTACACAGTATTTGCAAGACCACGGGATGACGATGACAGAGTTTGTCACGCTGGCATTGCAGGATGAATTGCATCCTAAAATTGATGAAAAGGAAGGGAAAAACATGGAGAAAATGAGGACATTGGCGTTTCAGGTGCCGGAAAGCCTGTTCCAGCGGATCAAAGACTATCTGCACCGCAATAACATGACACAAAAGGATTTTGTCATTGGTCTGATTGAGCAGGAACTGGATCGGGATCTGGCTGAGAGTCAGGGAACCGGCGAGGCCCAGGGTGACTTCGAGGATACAGAGGAATTGGAGGATACGGAGCAGTTGGACGCTGATCAGGAGTTACCGGTGGATCAAGAAACAGCTTCTTCTGCGGAGGAAATGGATGAAGCGGAACATTCTATCCCCGATCAGGAAGTATCGGAGACATCTGAGGAAGGCCCTGATAAGCTGATGCAGGTTTATCTGAAAAAGCATCAGATCAAGGCAGATGATTATGTATTTCAAAACCAAAAAGGCGGCGCATATCGGAGCAACACATTCCGATGGAAAATGAAAGAATGCTGCAGAGAAAACAATATCCAATGTGGAGATTATATCTTCCAGAGCCATGATTACCGGCACCCTTATGTCAAGTCCACGACAAAAAAATATTTATTTTTTCTTGTCCCCACAATCCAGCTTTCTTGATAGGGATTTTGCCGCCTCCCGTTTCTGTTCGGCGGCAAAAAAAGCATGAAGTCGTTCCTTTTCTTCCGGCAACATACAGCCAAAAGTTGTGCCGCCTTTTCTGTAATAAAACGCAATCCGCATAACCAATCCCTTTCCTCAGTCGTGAGTTGTCAAGCTGTCCCTTAAGGGCATACCGTGGCCACAAACTTTTATGACACGGGTGTTTCTATACAGGGTGTACGGGATTACCTCGGACACAGATAAAGTCCTGCAGAGAGATTGATCGGGAGCTGCTGGAAGATTATCTGCTCTATCTGAAAACAGAAGCTACGGAAACGAAGCATTTCCATGCGGATCTGAACCGTCTCCGCGCTATTCTGGACAGCATTGGGAAGGTATGCGGGTATCCCAACTTGGAATCCTTATTCCTCACAAGAGATATTCCACCAACACCAAAAGCTGAGTTTAAAGCCTATTCTGATGGTGAACTCAAGCGGCTCAATGCGGCCCTGGTAAAACTGGATGAGCAGGCGGCTCGACTGATGATCATCCATCAGATGCTTGGAACTAGGATCTCCGATACTGCTGTATTTATCACACTATTGATTATGATTGTAGCCGGCGGCCTGATTTCCACAGAAATTTCCACCGGTTCCATAAAATCTCTGATCATTGCACCAGTGCGAAGGTGGAAAATCTACATAGCCAAACTGCTGGCACTGCTGACGCTTGGTATTTTGCTGACGCTGATCAAGTACATATGTCTGATAGGGACACAGCGGCTATTCTGGAACACCTGCACACTGCCCTACATATATGTGTCCGGCAGCGGCGCACATCAGCTGAATTCCTATATATATCAGCTGCTCTACTGTTTTGCCGAATTGATTCCTATTTTAATGTTTGCCTTTTTGGCCTTTATGCTTTCCGCTGTCACCAGAAACACAGCGCTCTCCGTAGGACTTTCTATGGGAACCTACTTCAGCGGAAATATTATTGTGTCCTTTATTAATAACTACGTACAGAACGACTGGATCAAATGGATTCCCTTTAATAACACAGATCTGGCACAAAAGCTGTTTCCCTTCAGTGCCGATGTCCTTCTCTATTCCAGCAGCAGGACAATGACAATAACAGAGACGCTGTTTGGAAAATCTCCGGTACTACTGGATACTATAACTCCAGGATTTTCTTTTCTGTATATAGCCATTTTGTCTCTGTGTATGCTGTACACTGCCTTTGATTCTTTCACAAGAAGAGATCTCTAAATTTTAGGGCCGGCTTTTCTGTAAGCCGGCCCTTTTGATTCTCTTTTATGCTTTACTGCTGAGCCATTTGTCAGCCAATTTTCCTAGCCGCTCCGACATATCCTGAGCAAATTCAGAATCCAGACTTTCCACATAAATCCGAAAACAGGCCTTTGATTCCTCCGGACAAAGCCGAATGGTAGAAGTCGCATCTCTGACACAAAGACCGTCAACAAAATCCTCTTTCCCCTGGAACTCAGGAAGTGAAGCAAAGTATCCCATCAGACCCGCCTTGCGCCTGCTGCCGCATTTTACAATTTTGCCGGCGGAATAGACCCCGGGAAATTTTCGGATTGCTGTGATGCTGTCCTCCATCCCCAGCGCCCTGAAATGTGCCAGTCCAAGCTCAAAGGCAAAATCATCAAACAGCATAAGATACTGTACCTTTACTCCCTCATCCTGCATATACGGTTCCATCTCCGCCATAACGTCTCCCGGAAGTCCGCCGCAGATCTGTATAGAAAGGCCGTTTTCCTCGCCAATCTGTCTCGCCGGCAACTCTGAGGCCGCAGATATAAAAAGCAGCGATTTGGGGTAAAATTCAGCTACAATCCCCGCAATCAGGCCTTCTCTTTCCTTTCTGGTAAAATGTCTGCCGCCAAAGCGGATATTTCGGTAGGCCTCCGGAAATACAGAAGCAATATCTGACGTATAGAATTCCTCTGGATTCAGCATTTCCTCTACTGTCCCCACTATATCGGTACTGACAACTGCATTGGCAGACTGCTCTATACGCTGCCTAAATTTTTTTCGAAACTGAGCGTCCGGCTCATTCCCTTTTTGATCTGTTACAGAGAAATAGACTGCACCGTCCTCTGAGGTCAGCACAACAGAGCCATCGCATAAGCCCATCCGCCCCATCCAACGAAACAGCGGAAGCGTGGCCTCCTCTATTAATTTTACTGTAATTCCTGCGGCAGTAAGTCCCGATATCAGCCCATGCATAGCGCTCAGGCACTGTCCCTGCCTGCATTTGGAAACACATACAACAGTACCCACCCCCAGCATATGTCCGTACACCCAGCCGAAGGTGGCCGCCTGAACCGGTGTTCTGCATAAATAACGCCAGCCCTGAGGCCACTGCTCACTGAAGCTGCTGCCCGCCTGGTCCTCCGCAGTATATACAGAGCCGCGCACCGAAGCCTCTTCATCAATAAAAATACCCGGCCAAATCCGACTGCCCTCAGAAATATAGGAATAATCCCCCGCTCTGCACCCCTCGCCTAAGACTGCCTGGGACACCACACCGTTGCGTCCAGTCTCCACATGGGCGCACAGAATACTTTCACAGACAGTGCCGCCGCTTCTAATGCTGCAGCCATTCCAGATAATGCTGTTTCTGACTCTCACATTTCTTCCCAATATACAGCCTTCTCCCAGAGATACATTGGGCCCAATTTCAGAGCCTGCGCCTATATAGACGCCCGGGCCAATGGATACAGGACCATTCAGCTTAACCCCATCCTCAAGAACTGCAGAAGGATCAACATAAGAATACTTTTCCAGATAGAAAGTATTGGCCTCTAAATAAGCGCTGGGCTTGCCAATATCACACCAATAGTGATCGGTAACATAGCCCCAGAAGCTGATCCCCGCCTTCATGGCAGCAGGAAACAGATCTTTAGCAAAGTCGCAGCTGGTATTTTCAGGAC
>CABQMV010000054.1 GCA_902465325.1 uncultured Oscillospiraceae bacterium | reverse complement strand
TCCACGCCCCGGTTCAGCGCATTTTCAGCCATTGTATAATAAGCTAAAATCACTTCCAACATTTGATTCTGTTTCGCATAAGAAGTATACGTATCTATCTCATGGAATGCATTCTGATGTAAATAATCCTCTCGCAAAGACCGGGCCACCTCCAGGATCAGACGGTCTGCACCGGATAGAGAGTCCACTCCCACCAACTTTACAATTTCCTGAAGCTCCGCTTCCTTCTGCAGCAGCTTCATCATCAGCGCCCGTTTATTATTCCACTGCGAGGACACATTTTCATCGTACCAGGAAGCAAGGGAATCCAGATAAAGAGAATAGCTGTTTAGCCAGTTAATTGCCGGAAAATGTCTGGCATAGGCCAGAGAAGAATCCAGTCCCCAGAAAACCTTTACAATCCGCAGTGTCGCCTGGGATACCGGCTCCGAGATATCTCCTCCCGGAGGAGATACTGCGCCGATGGCCGTCAAGGTTCCCTCCCTCGGCTCGGCCCCAAGACTCATTACCCGGCCCGCCCGCTCATAGAATTGGGCCAAACGAGAACCCAGATAAGCAGGATAGCCCTCCTCTCCCGGCATTTCCTCCAGACGTCCGGACATCTCTCTGAGCGCCTCCGCCCACCGGGAAGTAGAATCCGCCATAATGGCCACATGATATCCCATATCCCGGAAATATTCAGCAATGGTAATTCCCGTATAAATAGAGGCCTCTCTGGCAGCTACAGGCATATCAGAAGTATTGGCGATCAAAACCGTACGCTCCATCAAAGACTTCCCTGTCTTGGGATCTTTCAAGGACGGAAACTCATTTAACACATCCGTCATCTCATTGCCCCGCTCCCCGCAGCCAATATAAACCACTATTTCCGCATCTGCCCACTTGGCCAGCTGGTGCTGCACCACAGTTTTTCCGCTTCCAAAAGGCCCTGGTACAGCAGCGACGCCTCCCTTCGCTACAGGAAACAGCGTATCAATTACTCTCTGTCCTGTCAGCAGCGGCCTGTCCGGCGCTAGCTTCCGGGTATAGGGACGGGGCACCCTCACAGGCCATGTCTGAAGCATTTTTAGATCAAGAAGCTCTCCTTTATCATTTCTGACCTGTCCGAAAGGCTCTATAATGGTGTAATCGCCTTCCTCAATTTCCTCTATTATTCCACGGATCCCTTTCGGAACCATAATTTTATGAAGAATCAGCTCTGTTTCCTGTACGGTCCCTAGAATATCCCCCGCTACAATTGGATCCCCTGCCTTGATAGAAGGGATAAAATGCCACTTTTTCTCCCGGTCAAGAGAGGGCAAAGAAACACCTCGATGAATGGTATGCCCCTGCTTTTGAAACATAGGCTCCAGAGGCCTTTGGATTCCGTCAAATATGGTTGTTAAAAGGCCCGGCGCCAGTTCAACACTGAGAGGAAGCCCCGTGCTGACCACCTTCTCTCCCGGCCCCAGACCGGACGTTTCTTCATATACCTGAATAGAAGCTCTTTCCCCATGCATTTCTATGATTTCTCCGGTAAGTCCCAGCTCACTCACCCTGACCATATCGTACATATTGGCATCTCCCATGCCGTCAGCAATTACCAACGGACCGGATATTTTAACAATCGTTCCTTCTTTCATATCCCTGCTTTACGTCCTTTCATTGATTTTCCAATATATTGCTCCCTACAGCCTTCTCCACACTGTCTTGCAGCATTTTCTTTCCCAGTCCCAGGCTGCCTCGGCTCCCCGGAACAAGAATAATCGCAGGCGTCTTTGCCTGACGGTATTTTGCAATTTCGCTTTCAATCAGTGCGGCAGTCTCTTCTACAATAAAAATAATCTTGTAACCCGCCTCTGCCATCTTTGCCAGTCCGGCTGCCGCCTGCTCTCTGGTACTGCAGAAAACCGCCTCCAGCCCAATAGCCCGGTAACCGATCACACTCTCTTTTTCTCCCAAAACACCTATGTTTCCCATTGCCTTCACACCCTATTTCACAAACGACAGCTGGCGAATCCGAGCTCGTATGGTCTCTGTGGGCAAACCGTTTCTTCTGCCCAGTACAATCATCCTGGCAATCATGATTTCACGCTGCCGCGCCAGAATATACCCAAACAAAGGCTCTATTCCAAAAGCATTGGCCCGGCGCTCCCTTACAAAATCCAATAAAATATCATCACAATTCTTTTCAATAGCAGACCAGCAAAAAACTCCGTCCGAATTCTCCAGGACCCTTTCATAACCTGCCTGCGCCAGCGCAGCATAAATATCGGCATCGTCGGACTGCTGGATTTTTGTCAAAAAGTCGCCGGTAAGAGTCCCCGGCATAAACCAGCTTCCCTTTTTCTCTATCTTCATAGCATTTAACCGAAGCGCAGTGCGAATATTAGAAAGGTCTGCATTCAGCTCCATATACGACCTGACAAATCCACCGGCCTCCCTGACTTTTGCATGATCCGCCAAAAGATAACAGTCCTCATAATAGGCCCGATCAAGGGCCAGTTCTATTTCGCGGACCTCTTCAAAACCGGACAGACAAGCAGTAATCCCTGTCAGCACCGCCGCCATGGCTGGCGGACAGGCTCGGAAGTCTCTGTTGGTAAAGGCCTTTTGCATTTTTTTAATTTCAACGGTACCGTATGGAGAGAGAATATGCGCCGGCGTTTCTCTTTTCATTATTTCATTTTTCAGCAAAACCTTTGCATTGTAGCTGTCATTTTTATATAAAAACACATAAAACAGCTCCGGCTCAGGAGCAAATTCCATTACCTGAAAACAGGGCTGAACCTCTGCCCGGGCAAACAGCTCCTCGCAGCTCTGCTCTGTATCCAGCTCATAGCCGTACTCACACAAAACAGACAGTACGGCCTCCTCATCCTGGGCCTCCAGCATCCTTTCTACTGCAGCCCTGCCAAAAAGTCTGTTCTCCATTACTCTTATATGTCCTACTGGACAGGCATATACATCATTTTTCATTCTGACTCTCCACCCTGTTAAATTGACGGGCCTACTATAAATCTGCATATGGGCTGGGAGAAGGACAGGCCTCTGCAAACAAAAGGTCTACTACCTGTTCCTCTGTCAACTGGCGCAGTTGAGAAATTACTGCATCCATAGAGTAATTTCTGTATATGTCTCCATTTTTGACAATCACCCCGCCGGAGGGATCTCCCCCTCCATAGACACCTTCTATTTTAATGCCAAGCGCATGACAGCGGGCCTCAATTTCTGCACCGTACACCTTCCTATCGCCATCGCTTAGAAAAAGCTGCGTCAATTCTCCATTTTTTTCCTTCTCTAAAGCAGAAACTGATTCACAGGCCCTCTGAATAAAAGACAGCAGCAGTACCGTATATCCCTCAGGGCTTTCTTTTATTTTTTCACAGACCCTTTCATAACACAGAGAAACCAATTCCTGCTTAGCAGCCAGCAACTGCTTCTTCCGCTCCATTTTCAAAGCCCCGGCGGCCAACGCCGCCTGCTGTGAAACCGCCAGCGTATTCACCTGCTCCGCTTCCTCCAGCTTTGCCTTATACGCCTGCTCCGCCTCCTCTAAAATTGCCGCCGCGCGGGTCTCCGCCTCGGCCTTTACAGCAGCAGCCTCCGCTCTGGCCTCCTCCAGGATTTTCCCAGTGATTCTGTTTATGCCTTCCTTTTCACTCATTTTTTATCCCTGAACCTTCAAAAGCATAATAATGGAAACCAAAAAGCCAAACAGTGCAAACAGCTCTACTGTCAGACAGAGCATAACACCTTTAAACCAGTCCTTTTCCCTTTTGGCCACAATCCCCATAGAAGCAGCCGCTACCTTTCCCTGGCATATAGCAGAAAGCAGTCCCACGATTCCTACCGGCAGCGCCGCCATAAACAGGATCATTCCATCGCCGATTGAAAGAGCGGAACCGCTTGCTTTTCCTATAATCATAAATGCAATAACAAAACCGTAGATTCCCTGTGTAGAAGGCAGTGCCTCCATGATCAGAGAAGGGACAAATTTTTTGGGATCCTCCGAAATCACACCAGCTGCCGCTGTTCCCACAAACATTACTCCCCTGGCAGAACCGATTCCCGCCAGAAAGAAAGCCAGTGCCGCTCCCAAATAGGCCCAAAAGGAACCGCTCATACTCATTAACTCTTTAAAACTCTCCATAATATACCTCCTAAATAAAATAGTTAAACCATTTCTGTCTCAGCCTGCAATGCTTCTATGTCTTCCCCGTCTACTATAACAAAACTTGTATTTTGTGTAAGGGGCGCAAATTCTCTTCCCGCTCCTTCATAAAACTTTCCAAAAAATTCTATATACATAAGCCGGGACGCATTGACATACGTACTAATTGCGTTAATCGCAATATTAAAGGCATTTGCCGCCAGAAAGACCAAAGCAAACAGAATAAAACCGCCTATAGACCGGCCGCCCATCATACCGATCTCATTAAATACCTGTATAATAACAGAAGTGGCGAGTCCCAGAGCCATCAGTCTGGAATAGGACAGCACATCGCTGAGCATATCTACCAGAGAACACAGGCCTGAAATCCCCCCGACAAATTTACCAAACAAATTCTTACTCTTTCTTCCCTTGGTAAGAAAAATGGGAACAAAGCCTATCACCAGCCAGCCAGAGTCCGTAGTCAGACAGCCTGCGGGCAAGCTCCGGATTCACAGCAGGCACATAGGGCAACAGAAACAAAACCTCTCCTGTATAAAAAATATACCAGAAAAACACATCGCAGACGGCATCCACCCATTTTCCCTTCCGGATATAATTCCATGCTTTCATGCCCAGCCCTACAAAAATATGAATGACGCCAAACAGTAGAGAATAGGCCAGCAGACGTTCCGGATCCTCCACAGGATTAAACCACAGCGGCTTGATCGTCCACCTTCCGTCGGACAGTACACTCACCAGATCTCCAAACCACCCTCCGAACAGAGCCCCCCACATCATGGTGGATATTCCACAGTACAAAAACAGAGAAATCATAGATTTCATGGTCTTTTCCAAGCGCTGCGTTTTCAGTATGACCGCGCAGGCAATTGTCATCAGCAGACCATAGCCCGCATCGGAAAGCATAAGGCCAAAGAAAATAATATAAAACAGCGCCGATATCCAGCTGGGATCCGCTTCGTCATAGGATGGCGCACTATACATCAGGACCACCCCTTCTATTGAGGAACCCAATCTGCCATTGGCAAGGGCCGTAGGAGGCTGTTCCTCCTCACGGGCCTCCCGAATATCAATACTGCACAGATACCGTTTAGAAAAGAAGCGTCGGATCAGCTTTTCAAACTTAGCGGGAATCCATCCCTCAAACAGGAAGGTTGACCGAGTCTGCAGGATGTTGGAGGAAGCCTGAAGCTTCTCTTTTTCTATTGCATAATAGTCATGTAGGACTTCAAGCTCCGGCAATTTTTTAGCGGCCTGGGCCAAACGGTCCTCTAAGCAGCTTAGCTCCTGAGCTTTCTCCTCAAGCTCCGCCTCCATAGCTGCCCGGCATTGAACAGCAGTTCCCTGGTATCCCGACAAATCCGCCCGATTTACAGAAAAACGGGACAGCAGTGAAAGAAGGTCCCCTTCACAGTCTCTATGATAGAATACCACTCCCTGTACACGGGTCTCTTCTCTTTTGATTTCTACCAGCTGAGCCGCAAGGGCCGCCTCCGTCAAGGCCCCTCGGAAAGCTTCATATTCTCCGGGGGAAGCAGTGAGCAGCAGCAGTCCCGTATGCACCGTCCCCTTCCAGGATAAATCATAGGGATAGTCCTGCCAGAGCGCCATATCATTACAGCTATTTTTCAGCCTGTTCATATCATTCTGGACAGCCTGGATGCGACCGTCTAAGGCACTTACTCCTTTTGCAAATTCGGTCAAGCTTCCAGACCGTCTGGCAACTCTGGCCATTTCACTTTTTGAAATATGCCTTCTGGCTTTAAATAAAGGCTTCTTCCGTTCATCATATTGGGACAATCTTTCAATCAAAGAGATTAAAAAAAACATTTTGTGCTCTAATTCCCTGACCTGAGGCGCTGCTGAAAAAGAATCCTCCTGGGAATCCGGCGTATTGTTGTCTGTCTCGGGAGAAAAAACGGTTCTGCTGTTTTGAGAAGAAATCTCAACGACGCCCAAATCCATCAGACGGGAGAAAATGTCATCTCTGTCCTCTGAAAGCCCTACAAAGGTAAGCCTTTTCATTCCCACTACAGCCATCAGAGCGCCTCCGTCTTTTCAATCAAAAATGCTGTCACACTGTCAATTTTATTAGAAGTAATTGCTTTCAGTGCTCTCACCTCATCTTCAATTTCCCGCTTCCTAATTGCCTCCTTATTTTCGGCAATCAGTACTGCTTCACTGAACTTTCTTCGCTTGATCTTTTCGCACTCTGCCTGACTCTCCTGCAGTCTGGCCGCAGCCTTTTTTTCCGCTTCCGCAATCAGAGCAGCGGCCTCCTCTCTGGCCGCGGCCCGAATCTGCTCTGCCTCTTTTTCCGCATCCTCAATTATTTTCAGAATATCATTTTCCAACTCTCTCATCCCTTCCGCTATACCCTGGACAGAGCCTGTTTAATGTCCTCCATTAAATCCTCAATATCTTCTATCCCTACAGACATCCGGATCAGATCTGCAGAAACACCGGCCTTCTCAAGCTCACTGTCGCTGAGCTGCCTGTGGGTCGTGGTGGCCGGGTGAAGCACACAGGTCCTTACGTCTGCTACATGCACCACCAAAGCTGCAATGGTAAGCCCCTCCATAAATCTGGCAGCCCCCTCCTTACCGCCTTTAACGCCGAAGGAAATTACTCCGCAGCTGCCATGGGGCAGATACTTTCGGCACAGTTTGCCGTTTCTTCCGCTGTCAAGCTCCGGATAATTTACCCAGGAAATCTTCCCCTCCGGTTTCTCTGACTCCTCCTTCAGAAATTTTGCCACAGCCAAGGCATTGCTACAGTGCCGTTCCACTCTAAGAGCAAGCGTTTCCAAACCCAAATTGGTATAAAAAGCATTCTGAGGACTCTGCATAGCGCCTACGTCCCTCATGATATGAGCGCGCATCTTTGTAATATAGGCCGTTTTGCCAAAGGCCTCTGTGTACGTTACCCCATGGTAGGTTTCATCCGGCGTAGTAAGTCCCGGGAAAAGGCCGTTATTCCAGTCAAAGCGGCCGCTGTCAACCACAACGCCTCCTAAAGCGCAGGCATGCCCATCCATGTATTTTGTGGTGGAATGGGTTACAATATCCGCTCCGAATTCAAAAGGGCGGCAGTTTACCGGAGTCGCAAAGGTATTGTCAACAATCAGCGGCACATTGTGTGCGTGCGCGCATTTTGCATACAGCTCAATATCAAACACATCCAGGGAAGGATTCGAAAGCGTTTCACCGAAAACACACCGGGTGTTCTCCTGAAAGGCAGCATTAATTTCCTCCTCTGTAGCCGATGGCGGCAGAAAAGTAAATTCAATCCCCATTTCTCTCATGGTCTTGTTGAATAGATTATAAGTACCGCCGTAAATCGCGCTGGCGCAGACCACATGCTGACCTGCCGTACAGATATTAAATACAGAATAGAAGGAAGCCGCCTGACCGGAAGACGTCATGACAGCCCCTACGCCGCCCTCCAAAGCGGCAATTTTCTGCTCTACCTGCGCCACAGTCGGATTGGCCAGCCGTGTATAAAAGAAACCGTCCGCCTTTAAATCGAATAAGTCTCCCATCTCCTGAGCAGAACTGTATTTATAGGTGGTACTCTGAATAATCGGAATCACCCTGGGCTCTCCATTTTTCGGCTCATATTCACCCTGTACACATTTCGTATTAATTTTCATGTTCTTTCCTCCCAAATAATGTTTATGGCGTAATAATTACAGTTATCTGACAGCTGAGCTTTCTGTATGTCAGTGTTACTTCTGTTTTTCCTTCCTTCACCGGTACAATTACTCCGGCATTGTTAATCTCAAGAACCTCCCTATCGTACCCGGAATACGTAATTCCACTATATAATTCCCCATATGTACCACCGGAATTCCTGGTAAAGGCTCGAAGCTGCACAGCGCATCGGTCAGAGAGCGACAGCCGTACCGTGGGAGAAAAGCTCTCTAAAGAAAGGGGGATTTCCTTCTCCTCCTCCAAACTCTCATATACTGCCACAGTAAAATACGAATAGGCTCCGTCCAATGACACCTTTACTCTGGTAAGGCCGCTTTCTTGGGGGATCAATGTCATACCATCAAACTGTATAACATTTTCATCGTAATCAGAAAATACTACCCGCTCCCACTGTTCCTCCGAAAGAGCCTCTGTTTCTCCGGCCTGATTCATAACGGACAGGGATACTGTCTTTCTGTCTCCTAAAACACAGTCCTGAAAGCCGATATCCGCATAGACCGCCAGCACAGAATCCTTCTGCTGAGGATCCGCTTCACCGGCCTGCTCTTCCTTCTCCGCAGGCTCTGTAAAATATCCGGGCTTGCTGCTGATATCGGTGCGGTCAGAAAGGAAAAGCGTAATGTCTGACCACTGCAGCTTCGGCTGATATCCCTGTGTACCTTCCGCATAATAAGAATACAGAATAAACGGAGACAGGTTCGTTCTGCGCCGGATATGTCCGTTGACACTGCCGGAAATTCCAATACTGGTAATAGAATCATAAATACCGCTCCTGACAGCAGACACCCGGGACAGCTTCTCCGGGCTATTTCCTTCAAAGCATACAATCGCGCAGTCAGAGGAGCCCCTGTTCTCAATACCGATTCCAAACATTTTCCCTGTTTCTTCAGAGTATTTTACCTCCAGGCCAGAAATCTGACCCTTGCCGCGGCAAACACTTCCATAGGTCTGCAGTGTGCCCGGCCAGTTTTCATCAGAAGCATTTGCTTTGGCCAGCCGGATCTCGCTGACAGGCTCTCCCTTTAAATCCGCAGAATTCCAGGAATAGTATATATAAAGAGTGCCGTCCAACTCAATTAAAGATACATCGCCGGCCCCCGGCATTGTATCCGGCCCGTCATAGTACAAAAAGGGCTTTGTGGTACCACCCCAGCTCTGTCCGTTCCATTTCTCATAAGGGCCCTCTGCCTTCTCGGCACGGGCAACAAACAGCCCGGCACAATTTCCCTGCGTACCCTCTTCGTTGTTAGAGCTGCCGGTATACGCCACATAATAATAGTCGCCCAATTTAATTGCAGAAGGCTGTGAAATCGAATAGGAGTCCAAATAACCGGCTTCCGTCTGTATCACACTCTTATAGTCAGACCACTGACCGCTGCCGGAATCGTAAAAATTATATACAATCCAGGTTTCGCCGGTCATTCCTCCGTCTACAGTGTACCAGCCGTCTATATCACCGCTTTGATACTGAATAAAACAGGGCTCAAAGGCAGAAGAACCGTTTCCCGACTCAGGAAATATAACACGACCTAAATTTCCATCTGCTTCAAATTTCAGATAGCGCCCCGTATCCGGTGTAACCCGGGGGCCGTCCTGTTCCCGGTAGGAATCACAGGCACAGAGAGAAAGTCCGCATAAAACCAATAAAAAAAACGAAGTCAGCATTTTCCTGTGAAAGCATCCCATCTGCAGCACCTCTCTCTTAAACTTTACGGGAGAAATTTCTTTCTCCCGTTATTCACTCTTGAAAAATTCCAATGAATTCCTATTAATAGTATCATTTTTCCAAAGAGTTCGCAATATTCATTCAGACATTTTCAATAAATTGTCTATCTCTCTGAATAGGGTATGTATACCCGTTTCTCTGAGATACTTTTATAAGAAGGTCTGATAATTTTGCCCATATTGATTTTTTCCTCTATCATATGAGCACTCCAGCCCACGATACGCGACATGGCAAATACCGGAGTAAACAGCTCCAGCGGCAGACCCAGCATATGATAAACAAAGCCGGAATAGAAGTCAATATTGGCGCTGACCCCCTTATAAGTCTTCCGCTCCTGACCGATCACTACAGGAGCCAGTCTTTCCACCATAGCATAGAGCTCATATTCCCTCTGCATATCATTTTCAATAGATAAAGCCCGTACAAACCGCTTAAATATATTGGCCCTGGGATCGGACAGAGAATATACGGCATGTCCCATGCCATATATCAGACCGCTTTTATCAAATGCCTGCTTGTTCAGCAAAGCCTTTAGGTAAGCAGATACTTCCTCCTCATCGGTCCAATCTGATACAGTTTTCTTCATGTCTTCAAACATCTGGACCACCTTAATATTTGCACCGCCGTGCTTTGGTCCTTTGAGAGACCCCAGAGCAGCGGCAATAACAGAGTAAGCATCCGTCCCGGAAGAGGTAACCACATGGGTTGTAAAGGTGGAGTTATTTCCTCCTCCGTGCTCTGCATGCAGAACCAACGCCAGATCCAAAATTCTGGCCTCTAAAGCAGTATATTGATGATCAATCCGCAGCATATGCAATATATTTTCAGCTACAGACAGCTCCGGATTCGGTGCATGGATAAAAAAGCTGTTGGAAGGATGCAGGCTGTGGAAATATGCCTGATATCCATAAACCGCCAGCTGAGGGAACAGCGCAATCATTTCGATGCACTGCCGCAGCACATTGGGCAAAGAAGTATCTGTATTCTTCTCATCATAGGCATACAGCGTCAGTACACTGCGGGCAAGGGTATTCATCATATCGGCAGTGGGGGCCTTCATAATAATATCCCGCACAAAATTGGTAGGCAAAGAGCGATAGGTATCCAAAATACGGTTGAATTCCACAAGCTGAACCTCTGTAGGCAGCTGGCCGAACAGCAGCAGATAGGCTGTCTCTTCAAAGCCGAAACGGTTTTCTTGAATAAATCCGTCCACCAGTGACTCTACATCAATGCCCCTGTAATACAATTTTCCGTCACAGGGGACAGATTTCCCGTCTATTTCCTTAGAAGACTGGATTTCCGATATCTCCGTAAGACCTGTCAAGACTCCTTTGCCATTGATGTCCCGCAAACCGCGCTTTACATCGTACTTGGCATACAGCTCTGAGTTAATTGTGCTGTTCTGTACACATAAATCCGCAAGTCTTTCCATTTCCGGTGTAACGGCAAAAAAAACAGATTCGACATGATTCCCCATATTCTGTTCCTCCTTTTTTAAAATGACCTTTTCAGTATACCATTAAATTGTCTTTTCTTCAACATTTTGCCAATAAGAACAGGGATCCAAAGAGATTTTATTGGCAGGCTCTGATTTTTACCAGGCGCTTGGTAAGGTTAGCCACTGTGACCGTTTCTCCCTGAATAGAGGCGTCAATTTTTCCCTCTGCTGCAGAAATGGTTACCTTTGCTTCTCCCTCCAGTTCTGCACCCCTGACAAAAATAATATCCCCTACACTTACTTTCAGGTTTTTCGGTTCCTTGCCCACATAGAGTTTTAATCTTCCGTTCAGAAAGACATGGATGCCGCCTTTGCCTGAGTACTCACACGAAATTGTAACCATTCCCTTACCGTCTTTGTAATCCGCTCCGCTGATCTCAGCCGCCTCCAGATCCTCCTGTGTTATGGCGCCCGGCTGTGCAGTAAGCTGTACAGGGACAAAATGAAAGCATTGAATCAGTAAAAAAATGAATACGGCGGTGTAGCCTGCCAGGGCCGCCCACCGCCGCCTGTTTTTGATGGACAGTGTTATAAATTTCACAGTAAAATCAACTCCGGGGTTTTTCTATATAGATATTAGCTCCGGTTGAAATTATGCTCCTGTGTGACTTCTCACAGCTTCTCCTGCATTTCTGCCAGCTGTAAATCCCGTGGAAAAGGCTACCGTCAGATTAAAGCCGCCTGTATAGCCATCCACATCCAGCAGCTCCCCGGCAAAATACAGTCCCGGTACCTTTTTTGATTCCATGGTCTTGGGATTTACCTCAGAAAGTGCAACGCCTCCGGCAGTAACCACTGCTCTGTCTACCCCCTCACTGCCTTCCAGTTCCACAGAAAAAGCCTTCAGAACAGAAGCCAGTTTTCGTCTCTGTTCCTTCGTCATCTGATTGACAAAGGTATCCGGGGCCACTCCCCATTTTACCAGCAGTACAGGGATCATTCTTCTGGGAACCAGTCCGCCCAGTGCATTGGACACCTGTTTACGGGATAAAGCATTAAAATCGCGGAGCAGCCTGGCATCCAGCTTCTCCATGGAAAGCGCGGGCTTCAAATCTAATACCGCCCGTATATTCTGATAATTATACTCCAGCACATGGCGGCTGCCGCTCAGCACCACAGGTCCCGATATTCCCCTGCCGGTAAAAAGCAGCTCTCCAAAATCTTCATATACCTGTCTGTCCTTGTGATAAAGCTGAAAGCCTATATTTCTGAGAGACAATCCCTCTAGCTCCCGTATCCATTTTTCCCGGGATATTAGACCTACCAGAGAAGGCCTGGGAGGAATAACTGTATGTCCAAACTGTTCTGCCCAGCGGTATCCGTCGCCTGTAGAGCCGGTCAGAGGATAGGAAATCCCCCCGGTAGCCAGAATAACGGCCCCACAGGCAAAACAGCTGTCCTCACAGTCTATCCCTGCGGCCCGCCCCTCTGCGTCCAGTATAATATCGGTAACAGCGTAGCCGTACTTTACGTCCACACCGTACTTTTTACACAGTCTCTTCAGGCACTCGGCCACATCTGCCGCCTTTTGAGAGCGGGGAAAAACCCGCAGCCCTCTTTCCGTAACAGTGGGCAGTCCGTTTTGCTCAAAGAAGTCAATTAGATCATAGTTAGAAAAAGCCCGAAAAGAGGAATACATAAATTTTCCGCCGCCGGGTATATTTTCAATGAGCGTATCAAAATCGCAGGCATTTGTAATATTACAGCGGCCTTTCCCCGTAATTCTCAGCTTTCTGCCCAGCATTCTGTTCTTTTCAAAAACAGCGACCGACAGGCCCTGTCTGGCAGCTGTAATTGCCGCCATCATGCCCGCCGGTCCGCC
>CABQMV010000053.1 GCA_902465325.1 uncultured Oscillospiraceae bacterium | reverse complement strand
TATAAATCCTCCGCCCGCTAAAGCGGAGTACAAAACATCCTTCCTTTTCACTGGCACGCTGCCCCCCCCTTTATTTCTTCCTGCAGACATAATATCTGCGCCCGTCAATTTTACTCAATCCTTCAAAATTCAATCCGGAAAATTTCCCTACCACCTGATAGCCGGAGGCTGCTAAAGCCTTTGACAGTTCCCAGGCAGTCCACATTCTTTCAGTAACCGAATCCTTCAGACGAATATATCGGTCATCCTGCGCCCTTTCAAAACAGGTAATATCATAATCACAGAGAACGCCGTCATACTGTCCGCTCCAAATATAACAGGACCGGTCATCCTCCTGACAGAATATATTGCCGTCAATAATTTCTCTGTAATAGCAGTCGGTAAGACAGTCAAAAACCAGCAGGCCGCCTCTCTCCGTAAAAAGCGCAGCACGCTTGAAAAAGCTTTCCAGCTTCTCTGGCTCTAGTAAATGGTTAATGCTGTCTGTGGTGCAGAATACCGCCTGTACTGTGCCAAAAAGATCCATTTCCGTCATGTCCTGACAGATCCACATCACCCGGTCAGCACCCTCTCTTTCAGCCGCAATCTGCAACATGGCCGGCGACAGATCCAGGCCGATCATATCATAACCCTTTTCCGCCAGTTTTGCCGTGCATACGCCTGTTCCGCAGGCAGCGTCCAGCACAATTGGCTTTTCGTCACCATTGACAGTCTTTCTGTACCGTATAAACACCTTATGAAGAAAATCCGCCAAAAGGTCGTAATTTACATCTCCTATATTTTTATCATAAAAAGAAGCTATTGTCTCATACATACGCTAATCCAATCCGGCAGAAATCAGCTCCATTGCTTTCTGGAGCTGTGTGTCCTTATCCTCAGGAATATCTAAAATGCTGCTGTCTTTGAATTCCTCCGGAAGCTCCACATGAAAATCCGGTGTAATCCCTACATCCTGAATACAAGCTCCAGAGGGCGTATAGTAGCAGGAAGTTGTGATAACAAGGCCGCTGCCATCCTTTTCAAAACTCAGCTGTATCTGTCCAATCGCCTTTCCGTAGGTCTGTGTCCCCACTAATTTTCCCTTTCGGAAATCCTTAATTGCACCTGCCAGCAGTTCAGAAGCACTGGCTGTTTTTCCGTTTACCAAAACGGCAATCGGAACATCCAGCAGACTGGCCTCTGACCGAATTTCTTTTATTACCTTTCCATCCTTATCCCTGGAGCTGGCAATCAATCCCTCCGGTAAAAGCATGTCGGCAATTTTCACAGCCTGGCTCTCAAAGCCTCCGCCGTTATCTCGCAAATCAATAATAAGCGCACGGCAGCCCTTTTCAATAATTTCCGTAACGCTGTCGTAAAATTCCTGTCCTGTATCACTGTCAAACTGTGTAATGGATACCCGGTATATCCCCTCTCCCTCCGGCTGAGTATATACCGTCTGCACACTCACCTTGTCTACAGTGAGCTCTGCAGTTTTTTCCTTCCCCTCAGCAGTGAACACCGTAAGCTTCAGCAAGGTATCGCCTGTCCCCAGCAGCTGAGCCAGCCTCTCCTGATCCATCCCCACAGTATTCTCTCCGTTGATAACCGTTATGGTATCTCCCACCGCAATTCCGGCCTTTTCCGCGGGACTCTCCTTGTATACCTCCGTAACCTCCAGTCCCTTGTCACAGCTCTTTACTTTTACTCCGATCCCGTCATAGGTTCCGGATATAAACGCCTTGTAGGCTGTCATGGTTCCCGGTTTATAGTACACAGTGTACGGATCGCCCAAGGCCTCTACGATACCTGCAATAGCGCCCTCCACCAGCGTATTCTTATCCACTCCCGGGTAAAAGTTATTTTCAATTTCGTCTATAATAGTCTGCAGCTTTGAAATATTGTAAGCCTCTGTATTTTCAGAAGGAAAAGTGACTTTATTGCTGGTATCTACAAAATAGCCTCCAAAATACAGTCGGTCCGCTACAAAAAAGGTCACGGCTACACAGACAATTACAAGAATAACACCCCATATAAGCAACGTATTCCTGCCGACAGTAACCGTTTCCTTCTCCTCCACTCCCGGAAGCACTTTTTCTTTTGGGCGTCCCAAAAAACGTTTGCGTTTTTGGGGGACAAGCTCATTGTTTACATCTGTTTCTTCCAAAATCAGCTTGTCAACTTCCTTTTCCAGATCCCCGTCAACATTTTTGCGTCCCAAAAATTTATTTACATAATATTTAAGCTTAGACAAAACTCCTGTCCCCTTATATCACAGGTAATCCAGCGGATTGGTAGGCGTACCGTTGATCCGCACCTCAAAGTGAAGGTGGTTGCCCGTAGAATTTCCTGTCGTCCCCACTAGTGCAATGACCTGTCCTCTAGATACGTAATCGCCCACAGAAGCAATCAGTCTGGAAGAATGTGCATACAGGGTAGAAACCCCATTTCCGTGATATATGACAATATAATTGCCATATCCGCTGTTATAGGTGGCTTCTATTACCGTCCCGCTCTCAGCTGCCAGAATATTGGTGCCTCCTGCAGCAGCAATGTCAATGCCATTATGCATTCTCATATAGTTGTAAATAGGGTGCATCCGCATACCGAAATAAGAGGATATGTAATGGCTGGCAGCAGAGGGCCACAGCATCGTGCCGCCTCCGTAGGACCCTTGTCCGCCGGAATTATTGGTATTCCCTGACGGGGAGGAAGGTCTTTTCGCATCCTCAGCGGCCTGCAGCTCTTTGATCTGCTCGGCAATAAG
Organism: uncultured Oscillospiraceae bacterium; assembly: GCA_902465325.1. Lineage (GTDB taxonomy): Bacteria > Bacillota > Clostridia > UBA1212 > SIG427 > CABQMV01. The sequence continues at coordinate 10,218 of CABQMV010000053.1, read as the reverse complement.
CTCGGATTGCTTATCCATCTCCTCCTCCTGGGCCTCCAGCTTATCGATCATGGCTTTTGTAGTATCGGAAAGTGCTGACAGATAGTCCTCATTTCTTTCCAATTTAGCGATCATTCTTTCTTTTTCCGCCAGAAGGTCTTCATAGGATGTCTGGTTATCCAGCTGAACCTTTTTCTTAATCTCCAGGTCCTCCTTCAGATTCTCCACTTCCTGTATAAGGGCCCGGTCCTTTTCTATCATCACATTGTAATAGCTCTGCCGGTTCAGAAAATCCAAAAGGCTGTCAGATTCAATAAACATCTGCAGTGTAGTAAAGTCCGTAAGCTGGTACATGACTTTGGAACGCTCTTTAAGCAGCGCAACTTTCGCATTGTACTCATTTTCCGTATCTATAATAGTCGCCTCAATCTGCTGCAGCGAGTTAAAGATGCTTTCCAGCTGGAGCGCCAGGTTCTCTTTCTCCGACAGGGCGTCCGCCTTTTCCTTCACAATGTCAGACAGCTTATTCTGGCTTTCCTCCAGTGCCTTCTGCTGCTCCTCCAGCTGATTTTTTATCTCTTCCTTCTGGCTGTCAATATCGCTCTGCTTGTTTTGCAGATCGGATACCGTCTCACCGTTGGCAACCATACCGGTCAACAAAAAACCAGCACAAAACAACACAATTGCTATTCTAAAAATAAAATTATTTTTCATAAGTACCCTCATTTCGCATAAAATTTATGTAACAGACAGCAACAATAAAACGCTGGCCGCCGTCAGGGCCAAAGCCAATACATGAAGCATCCCTCCCTGCTTATAGACTTTCTTTCATTTTTATATTTTACCATAAAAGCCCTTGTCTCACAAGTTTCGCCTCCTGGCAAATTACACCTTCAAATGTTTTCGGATTGCCGTCAGACTGCCTAAAACGCCGATGACCACCGCCGCCAGAATAAAATACAGCAACAAGGTTCCACTGAAGCTGGAAAAATTCACAAACCGAATCATATTGTTTACAGAGGTCGAACTGTTTACATAGTCTGCCAGAAAACCGTACACCAGCTTCAGCAAAAAATAGGACAGGCCTGCACCCAGAAGTCCGATGAAAAGTCCTTCTATTATAAAAGGTCCCCGGATATAGGAATTGGTAGCGCCTACATATTTCATAATCTCCAATTCTGTCTTTCTGGCTACCACAGTCAGCTTGATGGTGTTGCTGGTCAGAAGGTAGGATAAGATTCCCAGGCCTACTACCGCAACCACCGTTCCTATTGACACCCATTTTTTCAGTGTAGTAAAGAACTGCAGCACCTTTACTGTATCACGAATACTGTCCACACCTACCATGGTACCCACATCACTGACAAAGCGCTCTCCTGTGGAGACGTCCTTCAGCTCTACTTCAAAGGAAACAAACATATCCTCCGCCGTATAGTCAGAAAATAAGTCTTCCTTTTCTGTGAAATAGCTCTTCATTTTCTCCAGATTTTCCTCTTTGGAAATCATAGTCACAGACTGTACCCGGCTATCCACCTGAAGCTCTTTGTAAAGGGTATCCGTGCTCTCCTGGGACAAATCGGTCTTACAGTTTACAATCACGGCAGGTCCGGCGCTGAGCTCCTGTAAAATAGATTCTATATTATAGGAAAGCAGAAACATGGCCCCCAAAATAAACAGCGATACAAAAATCACACTGACAGAAGCAAAAATCATAAAGCCGTTTTTTGCAATATTCTGCACACCTTGTTTACTCATGTAAAAAAAGGTTCGCACCTTGTTCATCGGTTTCCGCCTCCTTTCCAAACTCATACTCCTTCAGTCTGCCGTTCTCCAGATAAATGACGCGTTTATTCATCTGTTCAGCAAGCCGCCTTTCATGGGTAGCCACCAGTACCGTAATGCCGTGCTTATTGATCTCATCCAGAAGGTGCATGACCTCGCTGGAATTTTCAGGATCCAAATTTCCTGTAGGTTCGTCCGCAATGATGATCTGCGGCGCATTTACCAGCGCTCGGGCTACTGCCACACGCTGCTGCTCTCCTCCGGAAAGATGCGACGGCAGCTCATTTGCCTTATGCGACAGGCCTACCAAAGACAAAGCAGTATTCACCTGGTGCCGAATGGTGCTTCTGGAGGCGCCGGTGATTTCCATAGCAAAGGCAATATTTTCAAACACAGTCTTCTTCGGCAGCAGCCGGAAATCCTGAAATACCACGCCAATATTTCTTCGGTATCGGGGAATCCGATATCCTCTTACCTTCTTCAGATTTTTTCCGTCCACCATAGCAAGTCCGCCGGAGGGCTCCTCCTCCTTAAGCAGAATTTTAAGCATTGTGGATTTTCCCGCGCCGCTGGCTCCCATCAGGAAGACGAACTCTCCCCGTTCTATTTTAAAGCTTACTCCCCGCAGAGCATTTACGCCGTTGGGATATAGCTTAACCACTTTGTCAAATGAAATCATAATGTCTCTCGGCGGCTGTACCTGTGTAACTTCCTCTTCCATGCTATCCCTCTCTTTCTAATCATGTATCCTTCTATTATTCCCATTCCTATTTCTTTCGGTAAAATGCAATATAGCTCAGCAGCTCCTCCGGGGCCGTCTTCTCCAGAAACTTAATGACTATGCAGGCCATCCGAATACGGACACCGTCATCAAACAAAGAGGCATCCAGGCCCGTCAGCTTATTAAACTTCTCCATCCTGTATAAAAGAGTATTTCTGTGTATATACAGCGCTCGGGAAGCCTCGCTTATATTCATGTTGCTATCTAAAAAGGCTCTCAGTGTCTTCAGCAGCTCAGGGCCGCTCTTGTCCCGGAAAAAATCACTTCCCAGCGTCTCTTTTAAAAATTGGAGGCAGGTTGCCGTATCCAGCTCATAAACCAATCGGTAAATGCCCAAATTATTATAAGAAAAGCAGCGCTGAGGCATTTCAAACAGTACGCCGATTTCTGCTGCCTTCAAAGCCTCCGCATAGGAATCATGAATCTCCGACAGCTTATTTTTTATAGTCCCTACAGACACACAGGCTGAAATCATAATCTCACTGATCAGCGTGTCATGGATCAGCGCCGCAGTCGCTTTGATCTCCTCCATATCGGATTCTTTATTTACAGGACAGATAATAGCAAATTTACCGTCTCCCATGGGGACGGTAAAGCAGCCCTGCTCCAGAGGAAACAGATTCTGCAGCAGCTCATGAATCAAATCGGCGTCTCCGGTATTGGTCGGAATATTGGCTGTTACAGAAACGGCGGCATACCCAAAGATTTTCGGATCCTCGTATTTTTTCAACTCAACCGGGCTTACACCTTGCTCTCCCTCTGTCAAAAGCTCCCGAAAAAAACGGACCGGGCTCTTACGCGCACTGTCTTGCTCTTCAATAGAATAGGCCACCAGCCGAAGAATGCTTAGGGAACAGCGCAGATCCGTATCTGTCCTCTTAAAAAGATAAACGGTATTTCCAGCTGCCCTGCAACGATAAAAGCAGAAGCCCTCCTGCTGAAAAAAACTTTCCTCCGCTTCTGCCGCGTGTATAAAGTGAATCTGGCGGTCCTCCCATAGCTTGTCCGGCACAGAAAAAATGACCTTACCGTTTTCATCGGCGATTCCAAAAGAGTCGTCAATGATAGCCGCCAATCTGTCAAATTGTGCCTTTTCAATAGAACCGCTCAAGTCTGTCTCTTCCTTTGTAAAAATACTAAATAAAAATATATATGGAATATTATACGTGTTTTTTCATTAAAATGCAAGCAACCTGAAAAAGACGCCAAACGGCTGCAAAAAAAGATTTAACAGGTCTGCATTGTAAAAGCCGGAAAAATTTTCTATAATACAGGAGATTAATTTTGACAGTCAGGAGGCAGCAGCCATGAAAATCACAGTAATAGACGGACAAGGCGGCAAAATGGGCCGTCTTCTTATAGAAACCATTCGCAGCGCCCATCCGGAGGCTGAAATAACAGCCGTGGGCACCAACAGCATAGCCACCGCGGCCATGCTCAAAGCCTCTCCCACAGCCGCCGCTACCGGGGAAAACGCGGTTCTCGTGGCCTGCCGAACGGCGGAAATTATTATCGGCCCTATCGGTATTGTCATTGCGGATGCCCTTTACGGAGAGATTTCTCCCGTTATGGCCTTTGCCGTAGGCCAGAGCAGCGCCAGAAAAATTCTGATCCCAATCAGTAAATGCAACAATTATGTAGCCGGCGTAGAAGACAAATCCGCCGCTGATTTAATCAAGGCTGCGGTTGCCGCCCTTTGACCGGAACCAGTCCGGCAGCTTCCAGGGCAATCAGAATAACCGGAATCAGTACAATTTGCAGTATAATACCCGGGATCGCCTTGAGTACCGTACCGCTCAGGAAAAGAGAAAGACTATACGCAACGCGATCAGAAAGGCCGGCCAGCAAAAACATAAAAGCGCCGTATACCAATCGTCCCCCTATCATTGACAAAAGCAGCGCCGGATACACACACAGCTTTTTACGGGGCAGCAGCCGGTACAAAACACCGCACAGCAGTCCATAGGCCGCCAGCTCAAAAGCCATTCCTACAGCCATAGGGAAAAAAACAGGCATACTAAAGACAGCCGAACGCAGAAGCGGCGTAATAAAACCCACTGTCAGACCGTATTGCCAGCCGCAGATAAAGCCACATAAAATTACCGGTATATGCATAGGCAGAAGTGCCTTTCCAATTTCAGGGATCTGCGCAGTCAAAAAGGGCAGCAGTAAACCCAAGGATAAAAACATAGCTGAGAGCACAAGTTTTTTTACAGTTGTTGTCATGGTATACATTACTCCTTATAAAACAGGGATTAGAATAAAAAAAGAAAGACATCGAATATAAAACCGATGCCTTCGTGACAGTACTCATAGCCGGCTTCTGCCGGTGGCCGGCAGCTTGTGCCGCGGCCTTCTGTATAAAATCAGTTAAAAATCACATTTTCCGTATCTCTGTCAAATACATGGATTTTATTGGGGTTAATAGCCAGGCTAATGGTATCTCCTACATAAATATTGTTGCGGGGTTTGATTTTGGCAACAAACAGGTTCTCATCCAGCATCATATATACCAGAGACTCTGAGCCTAACAGCTCTACTACCTCAACAGTAGATTCGATCTTGCTGTCCTTGTAGGTTTCCAGATACATAGCCTCGTCATGTACGTTCTCAGAACGGATACCCATAATAACCTCTTTATCCATGTATCCCTGCTCCTCCAGGATCCTGCCCTTTGCCTCAGGCAGCTTGATGGGGAATCTTCCGATTCTCAGACAGACATCTCCGTCCAGCTTCTCTACACGGGTTGTAATAAAGTTCATCTGCGGGCTTCCAATAAAACCGGCAACAAACATATTAACAGGTTTTTCGTAAAGGATCTGAGGAGCGTCAACCTGCTGAATATAACCGTCTTTCATTACCACGATCCGGGAACCCATGGTCATAGCCTCTGTCTGGTCGTGGGTTACATAGATGATGGTAGTCTGCAGTCTCTGATGAAGCTTAATGATCTCAGTACGCATCTGGGCACGAAGCTTTGCATCCAGGTTTGACAAAGGCTCATCCATAAGGAAAACCTTAGGCTCCCGGACAATCGCACGTCCCAGCGCAACTCTCTGTCTCTGACCTCCGGACAGAGCCTTAATGGATCTGTCCAGCAGATGCTCAATCTCAAGAATTCTTGCCGCTTCCTGTACTCTCTTCTTGATCTCTCCCTTAGGCGTCTTACGGAGCTTCAGGCCAAAGGCCATATTCTCAAACACCGTCATATGAGGATACAAGGCGTAGTTCTGGAAAACCATCGCAATATCTCTGTCCTTAGGCGCAATATCATTTACCAGCTTGCCGTCTATCAAAAGCTCACCGGAAGTAATTTCCTCCAGACCGGCTATCATCCTCAGGGTCGTAGACTTACCGCAGCCGGAAGGCCCAACTAATACAATAAATTCTTTGTCTGCAATATCCAAATTAAAATCGTTTACAGCGGTAACACCGCCCGGGTATTTCTTGTAGATATTTTTTAATTTTACTTCTGCCATGTATGAAACCTCCTAAATTATCACCCGAACAGGGGTGGAGCCTTTTGCATATGTATTATAATAACACCAAAAACCGATTTTTAATAGTGCAACATGTCACAAAATTCACTGTGCCAATTTAGACAAAATGTACAGTTTCAGATATTTTAAATCCCGCTATTTACATTTTGGTTACTTTATTTTAAAAGAAAGACAGCTGATTGGTCTCCTGCAGGCCTTCCAGGCAGCCTTCCTCCCTTAAAATTTCAACGACTGCCTTATTCAGAGAAGCCCTGTTTTTTAAGTCCTCAATGGAAAGAAAGGGCTCGCCGCTTTCTCTGGCCTTTACAATGTTCTCAGCCGCTGCAATTCCCAGTCCCTGCAGAGAACAGAACGGAGGCCTCAGCTTTCCCTGCTCAGGAATAAACTTGGTGGCATGAGACCGGTAAATATCAATCGGCAGAAATTTAATTCCCCGGGCATACATTTCAAAGACCTGATCATATACCGAGGACTGACTTTTTTCCTTGGCGGAAAGATCTTTAGAGCCGTATTCGTCTCCCTCCTCCGATGCATCCTCATCTGCGCCGACGTCGCCGGTGCCTCCCATCGTCAGATATCGGCTATAGGCTTTTTCATACCCGTGTATCATATAGGCTGCATCAAACATATCCGATTTCAGTGTAAAGCGGGCCGCATAGTAGGCCAGCGGCTGGTACAGCTTATACCAGGCGATTCTTACAGATAAAACCACATAGGCCACCGCGTGAGCCTTGGGAAACATGTACTTGATTTTTTTGCAGGACTCAATATACCACTCCGGTACGTCATTGTCCTGCATGGCCTCCTCCCACTCGGGTTTCAAGCCCTTTCCCTTCCGGACAGACTCCATAATGGTAAAAGCCATTTTTTTCTCCAGTCCTTTATTAATCAAATACAGCATAATATCGTCCCGGCAGCAAATTGCCTGAGACAGCGTACAGGTCCCCTCAGAAATCAAAGTCTGGGCATTTCCTGTCCATACATCGGTACCGTGGGACAGTCCGGAAATCCTCACCAGCTCTGAAATGGTATGCGGCCTGGTCTCCTTCAGCATCTGCGTAACAAAACCCGTCCCAAATTCAGGAATCCCCAAGGTTCCCAGAGGAATCTTTATTTTCAGCTTTTCCGGATCCAGCAGCAGGGCATCTGAACTGTTAAACAAAGACATGACTTTTTCATCGTCCAGCACAGCCTCCTGATAGGAAACCCCGGAAAATTCCTCCAGCAGCTTCAGCATAGCGGGACCGTCATGGCCCAGAATATCCAGCTTTAAAATGGTATCGTGCAGAAAATGGTAGTCAAAATGCGTTGTAACCGTATCCGAATCTACCGCGTCCGCCGGATGCTGCACCGGAGTAAAATCATAAATTTCATAGCCCTTGGGGATAACAATGATTCCCCCCGGATGCTGGCCGGTGGTTTTCCTTACGCCAATAAAGCCTGAGGCCAGCCGGTTCACCTCTGCCTCCGACACCTGCTTGCCCGATACCTCCAGATACTTTCGCACATAGCCTCTGGCCGTCTTTTCCGCCAGACCCGAAATGGTTCCCGCCCGGAACACGTAATCCGCACCGAAAAGCACCTCGGTATACTTATGTGCGTTGGGCTGATCATCTGAAGCAAAATTTAGGTCAATATCCGGGACCTTGTCCCCATTAAAGCCCAGAAAAGTCTCAAAAGGAATGTCGTAGCCGTCACGAAGCAGGGGGCTGCCGCATTCGGGACAATTCTTATGGGGCATATCATAGCCGCAGTCATATCCCTCGTTTTCATGGAACTCCAGATAGCCGCAGGTGGGACAGCGGTAGTGGGCAGGCAGAGAATTTACTTCCGTAATATCCGACATATACGCGGCCAGGGAAGATCCTACGGATCCTCTGGAGCCCACTGTATACCCGTTTCTGGCAGATTCTGCCACCAACTCCTTTGCAGTAATATACATAATAGAATATCCATTATCAATAATACCGCTCAATTCCTTCTCCAAACGCTTCTCTACCAGCTCCGGCAGAGGGTCTCCGTATATCCGCTTTGCCTTTTCGTAGCAGCTGCTGCGCAGGGTTTCATCAGAACCTTCAATAACCGGAGGATAGAAGCCCTCCGGTACAGGGCGGATCCGCTGAATCTGCTCTGCAATTTTGTTGGTGTTTTCCACAACAATTTCATAAGCCCGATCCCCCAGATAGGAAAACTCCTCCAGCATCTCCTTGGTGGTACGCAAATAGAGGGGCGGCTGATGCTCCGCATCAGAATAGCCCTGTCCCGTCTGCATAACACACCGGTAAATTTCATCCTCCGGATCCAGGAAGTGTACATCGCAGGTAGCCACCACAGGCTTCCCCAGCTTGTCTCCCAAAGCAACAATCTGCTTATTAAAATCCTCAATATCCTTCAAGCTCTCTACTACACCGTTGCGCACCAGATACATATTATTCATTGTAGGCTGAATTTCCAGATAATCATAAAAAGAAGCAATCTTCTCAATCTCCTCCGTCTGAGCGCCATTTAAAAGAGCTTCATACAGCTCTCCCTCCGAGCAGGCACTGCCCACAATGAGGCCCTCCCTCAGCGCCTCCAGCTCAAACTTGGGAATCCGGGGTTTCCTGTAAAAATAGTCCAGATTGGATTTAGAGATGAGCTTGTACATATTTCTCAAGCCCACCTGATTTTTTGCCAGAAGAATACAGTGGTAAGAGGGGGTTTTCTTGGCCTGCGCCGGCAGAAGCTTCCCTTCCTGATTGGTAAGATAGCATTCAATCCCATATATAATTTTCAGATCGCTTTTCGCCTTAGCTACCGCATTGAAAACATCCGGATACGCCTGTACCACTCCATGGTCTGTAATGGCAACAGCCTTATGTCCCCAGGAAATGACACGCTTAATCAGCTCCTCCGGTTTGGTTAAGCCATCTACTGCACTCATATTGGTGTGAAGATGAAGCTCCACTCTTTTCTCCTGGGCATCGTCCATTCTGGGCAGTTCGTGGTAGGAGGCGATGCTTCTGGCCATAATCGTCAGCTCATGGGTATATTTATCCTGAATGGCCTCGCCGTATACCTTCAGGTGCAGCTCCTTATCTTTCACAAATGTCTTTCTGACAAACTCTTCATCCAGCGGATCAAAGAAAAATTTCGCCGTAATCGAATAGGTCCCGTCGCTCATCTGAAGCAGCGCAATTTCAGAGCCGCTGGGAATGGGCTTCAGCTCTGCCTGAAAAACCTTTCCCTTGACAGCTACATATCCCGAATCGGTAGACACATCCTTCATCAGTGTAACAGGGCCTGTAATAGCCTTGCCGATTATAATGGTACAGCCCTCCGGATCCTTGGGCAGATCCATTCCCTCTTCCGGCGTAATTCTCCTCTTCCGGTTGGTCTTTCCGTCGCCCCGGTTGTATCCGCGGCCCTGTCCTCCCCGGCTGCCGTAAACCCTTTGATAAACCTCTGTATTGGCGGCATTTTGTTGGGCCGCAGCCTTATAATCCTCCATGGAAAAGGTCACCTTTACCGTATCCTCTGCTGCTTGGTGCTTTTCCTCTGCCGGAACATAGTACAATTCGACCTTAACTGTTTTACCAAACTCCTCCTCAAAGGCCTTTCCAATAGCCAAATCGGTGCGCTTCATCTTCAGGATAGGCGCTAAATTTTTACTCAAGCCGACCTGGAAGATATCCTCCTGCAGCTGTATGCAGCTGCCCTCTAAAATCGCCCAGACAGACGGGGAAGAAACCCTCAAGTGCTCCCGGAAAGCATCCCAAAAGGCCTCCAGCCGTTCCTCGGGCACCAAGGGAGGCTCTGTATCCCCGTTCTCGCCGGCGGCTTCACGGAGCACCAGCTCCACTTGGCTGTAATTTAATTTCCTGCACAAGCTGTCTTTAAAGGCCTGAATCTCCTGATTGGTCAGCTTATCAAAGCAATGTGCAGTCACCTGGATCCGTTTGTCTTCCCTGACGGTTACCGTATCTATTTTAATTCTGTCTGTACTGATCATGATATGCCTTTACTCTGTTTATAAACTGTTCTGCAATATCCGGACCCTCTAGCTTTCCTGTTATCTCCCCGTTTTCAAACACCAGAGCGCAGCCGTCCCCTCCCGCCAGTCCGATATGAGCGGCTCTGGCCTCTCCGGGACCGTTGACTGCACAGCCCATCACAGCAACCGTCATTTTTTTTGTA
>CABQMV010000052.1 GCA_902465325.1 uncultured Oscillospiraceae bacterium | reverse complement strand
GAGAGGCGACGCTGGTGTGCGCGCTGATGAACCGGGTGACGTCGGATACCTCTCAGATTCAGTCCTTTATACAGACGGAGGCGGTAACCTGTATCAATCAGGTGGCGGTATTGCTCTTTGCTGGTGTTCTTATGTTTTCTATGAACTGGCAGCTTTCTCTTATTTCTATTATACCGGCGCCGGTGATTGTAATCTGTATTCGCCTGTTCTGGCACCGGATTCATAATATATACCGGAAGCTCCGGCGTCTGTCTGCTAAGAGCAACTCCATCCTTCAGGACGTGTTCAGCGGGATTCGGGTGGTAAAGTCCTTTGGCACAGAAGACAAGGAAGTACAGCGCTTTTCTCATGTCAGCGGACAGTACCGGGATAAGACTATTAAAAATGAATATTTCTGGGCTACTTTTCAGCCGCTTATTGGTCTGCTCAGAAATTTCACCTATTTCTGTGTGGCGCTTATCGGTGGTTATGCGGTTATTAACGGAACCATGTCTATAGGAGAGCTGACCGCCTTTACTATGTATGCGGGGTATATATATGACCCGATTATGTATATGATTAATCTGCCCAGAAACTTTGCTAATACAGTAGCCGCTGCGGCCCGGGTGTTTGATGTGCTGGACCAGAAACCGGATGTTGTGGACAGCGAAACACCGGTGGCGCTGGAAATTAAGGGCGCCGTGAAATTTGATAACGTGACGTTCGGCTATAAATCCTATGAGCCGGTGGCGGAAGATATCAGCATTGATGTAAAGCCGGGAGAGATGATTGGCCTGGTAGGCCATTCCGGTTCGGGAAAGAGTACGCTGACCAATTTGCTGATGCGGTTTTATGATGTGGATGCAGGGGCCCTCTATATTGACGGCGTGAATATAAAGGAGATTTCTCAGGAAAAATTTCACAGCCAGCTTGGCGTTGTTCTTCAGGAAACGTATCTTTTTGCCGGTACAATTTTGGAGAATATCCGGTATTCAAAACCGGATGCCACAAGAGAAGAGATTATAGAGGCCTGCAAGGTAGCCAATGCTCATAGCTTTATTACCAGCTTTCCGGACGGCTATGAAACTCAGATCGGCGAACGGGGGCAGAGGCTTTCGGGAGGAGAAAAGCAGAGAATTGCCATTGCCCGAGCTATTATATGCGATCCGAGAATACTGATTCTGGATGAGGCCACGTCTTCTTTGGATACAGAAAATGAGCTGGCTATTCAGACTGCTCTTCAGCGGCTGATCAAAGGCCGGACGACCTTTGCCATCGCCCACAGGCTGTCTACACTGAAAAATGCTGACCGTCTGGTGGTGCTTGACCATGGGAGAGTGGCCGAGGTGGGAACGCACAATGAATTGATTGATAAGAAAGGGATCTATTATGAGCTGGTTATGGCACAGCTGAATATGACAAGATTGCTGGGAGATGTGAGTACCACCGATGCCCAGTTCATTGACGAAATTAAGAAGAAATGATATACTTCACACGTTGGAGATGATTTAGCAATGGCCAAGAGATCAAATGGAAAAAACATTATACTAACGAATCTGCCCGCTGCTGTTGCTTTGATTTTAATGGCGGCCGCCCTGAAATTGACGTTGAAATTCAGCTTCTTTATCTCTTTGCTTGTTCTGATTGTTGTTTATTTTATTTTGGGTGTTTTGATTGAACTTATTATAGATAAGCTGCAGACCAGGAGAAAAAAGGAAGATTTGTTCCAATCTTACGCAGAGGGCAGGAAGGCCAAGCTTCCGAGCTTTGAAAAAGAGATAGAAGATGGGGAGCTGTTTAAACGCCGGACGCATTTTACCTCGGGCAGAAAAGAAGCCAGTCAGGGGCTTCACACTGTTTTGGAGGAGAAAAGCCATGAAAAGGACGTTCAGGAGGAAGCTTCTGATGTTTTTGGGAAAGAAAACGGGACGGTTCCTGTGGAACTGCCTGACGAAGCCGAGGAAACGGAATCCCCGGCCTTTACACGTGGACAGGAAGCTCCCTCTGAGGAAGCTCCGGAGCCTGCGGAAAGAGAGAATGTGCAGGAGAGCCCTGAGACAGACGGCGACGAAGAGCCGGAGACAGACAGCTTTCTGAATATTAAATTAAATGATTTGAAGGAGGAGACTGCCGGCCGAAAGGATGCGGAGGATCTTTTTGAGAATTTATTTTCAAAAAAGCTGGGTGAAATAGAGCTTGCCGAGGCAGGGGGACGGCAGAAGCCGGAAGATGCGGCCGAAGAAAAGCTGGAGGCGCAGGAAGCTGTTGTGGCAATGACCTCTGAAATCGTACAGGTCCAGGAGGCGGCAGAGGAGGATGCTTTGGAAGAAACGGCGCCCGCTGCAGTGCCGGAGGATATAGCTGAGGCATCGGAACAGGAGGAAGAAACGGTACAGGTGGAAGCTGTATCGGAAGAGGAAGATCCGTCCCGGGAACCGGATGAGACCGAGGCCTCTGTGTCGGAGGGCCACGAGAGAGGGAGCTCCTTGGAGACAGCCGGAGAGGATGATGAGGAGCTTGCGGCTGTGCTTCAGGAAGTAGGTGCCGTCAGTCAGGAGCCTGAGAAGGAGAGCATTCCGCCGGAGGAAGCAGAGGCAAGGCGCAGTCTTTTTGACGATGAGGATGCTTTTGATGCAGATTTCGGGACACGGGGCCGCAGAAATACCAGTGTTGTATTTGAATCCGTGCCGGATACAGAAGATGATTTTGACTATATTCCAGACAGCGACTTAATGGAGACCCCTGTGGCCATACAAAAAGGAAAAGTCAAGGTGGATTCAAAAAAGATAGACGATTTGTACGCTTTTAAAAAAGAAAAAGCCGGAGAAAATTTTTTCGGAAGAAAGAAACGGTAATACCGCGTGAGAAAGACAAACTGCCAGACGGGTCTTCGTCCAGCAGTTTTATTTGACTAGAGCAATGCAAGCACAGCAAGTTTTATACCTATAATCTGTTTTTTGAGAAGTTTTAGTGTGAAATTTTAATATTTTTTTGCGGATTTCCAGATAATGCGTGTAAAAATAGGCGATGGCAGAGAAAATATGGCTGTTTTTACACTCGATTTTATTTTTTAAGAAATAATAAGTGTAAAATTTACACTCGTTATTTGTATTTTGATATTTTTGAGTGTGAACTACAGGGAAAAAGTCTTTGGTACGAAAGTGTAAAAATAGTTGACAGGGAAAATCTTACTGTAGTATAATGTATTATAAACATTATATCAATGGCTGTGACGAAGACGGTATGAGTCATAAGTTTTCAGAGAGTCGGCGGATGGTGCGAGCCGGCAGCGGAGATTCAAAGAATACCTATCACTTCTGAGCCGGAAGGCAGAAATGTTTCAAAGTAAGCTTTCCCGTTGCCTGCCGCGTTAAGGCAGAGGACTTGATGGAGTCTGCGAGTGGTACAGCGGGGTTACCCGTCTCAAGAAATTTGAGACGGGTTTTATTTTTTTTATAGGAAAGGAAGGTAGAAAAATGGAAGACATGCTGAAAGAGGTCGGAGGCAGAATTAAAACTCTCAGGGAGATCATGGATATTACCCAGGAAGATATGGCCAAGAGAACAAATGTAACCTTGTCGGACTATCAGGCTCTGGAGGATGGGAAGATGGACTTTTCCTTTACCTTTATTTACAAATGTGCTCAGAATTTTCAGGTGGATGTAACGGATATTTTAAAGGGCTCCAGTCCTACCCTGACTTCATATTCTGTAACACGCAAAGGCGGCGGCCTGCCAATTACCAGAAGAAAAGGTTTTTCCTATAATAATTTAGCCCCTATGTTTAAAAACAAGCAGGCGGAGCCCTTTCATGTAAGAGCTCCTTATGTAGAGGAAGAGCAGAGTCGTCCCATTAAATTAAGTACCCATGAGGGACAGGAATTTGACGTTATTGTAAGCGGTAAGCTGAAGGTACAGATTGATGAACATATAGAGGTACTGGGGCCGGGGGATTCTATTTATTATAACAGCAGCACACCTCACGGCATGATTGCTGTAGGCGGAGAGTCCTGCGAATTTATTGCGGTTGTTTTTCATCCCCAATTTAAAGCCTATGAGTACCCGGACAGTCAGGAAGCCTTTGTAACCAAAAGAACAGAGGAGGAAATTAATCAGCGGGTAAGATCTACGGATGGCATTTTCAGTAAATTTATTGATACAGAACTGGACGACAACGGTATTTTGAAAAAAATCCGCTTTAAAAATGAAGAAGATTTTAATTTCGCCTTTGATATCGTAGACGGCCTGGCTGCAAAGTGTCCGGATAAGACGGCTATGCTTCATGTAAGCCGAGAGAAGCAGGTGCGGAATTTTACCTTCCGGGATATGAGCCGATATTCTTCCAAAACCGCTAATTATTTTAAAAGTCTTGGAATCCGGAAAGGCGACCGGGTCATGCTGGTATTGAAAAGACACTATCAGTTCTGGTTTTCCATATTGGCGCTGCATAAGCTGGGGGCGGTGGTAATCCCGGCTACCAATCTGCTGGTGGAGCACGATTTTGAGTACCGCTTCAATGCAGCCGGTGTGAAGGCTATTGTGGCGACTGCCGACGGGGATGTTGCACATCAGGTGGATCTGGCGGCTGCCCGCTGTCCGGAGCTGACTGTTAAAATGCTGGTAGGTGGGGAGAGAGAAGGCTGGCACGATTTTAACCAGGAGATGGAGACCTTTTCTGATGTATTTCCAAGACCTTCCAGAGAAGAGGGCGCCTTTGGATCAGATTTAATGTTGATGTTCTTTACCTCCGGTACTACAGGGTATCCCAAAATTGCTGCCCATAATCACAAATATCCGCTGGGGCATTTTACCACTGCAAAATTCTGGCATAATGTGAATCCGGAGGGGCTGCATTTTACGATTTCCGATACAGGCTGGGGCAAGGCACTTTGGGGAAAGCTATACGGACAGTGGCTGTGCGAAGCGCCGGTATTCACGTATGACTTTGATAAATTTGATGCTCATGATATTTTGCCGATGTTTAAGGAGTTTAATATCACTACCTTCTGTGCGCCGCCAACCATGTTCCGATTTTTTATAAAAGAGGATTTATCCAAATATGATCTGTCTTCTCTGGAGTACGCCTGCGTAGCAGGGGAAGCTCTGAATCCGGAGGTGTACCAGCAGTTCCTGAAGGCTACAGGAGTTAAGCTGATGGAGGGCTTTGGTCAGACCGAAACAACGCTGGCTATTTACAATCCTGTAGGCATAACGCCGAAGCCTGGTTCTATGGGAGTTCCCAATCCCCTGTTCCACGTAGATATTGTGGATGCGGAGGGGAAGCCGGTAGGCGTTGGGGAAACCGGTGAAATTGTTATTCACACAGACCGTGAAGTTCCCTGCGGTTTGTTCTGCGGCTATTACAGAGACCAGGAAAAGACAAAAGAGGCCTGGCATGATGGCCTGTATCATACCGGAGACACTGCCTGGAGAGATGAGGATGGATTTATCTGGTATGTGGGACGGGTCGACGATGTTATTAAGTCCTCTGGCTACCGCATCGGCCCCTTTGAGATTGAAAGCGTGATTATGGAGCTTCCCTATGTACTGGAATGTGCGATCACCGCAGCGCCAGACCCGATCAGAGGGCAGGTTGTAAAGGCGACGATTGTATTGGTAAAGGGAAAGCTTCCGTCAGATGAACTGAAAAAGGAAATCCAGACCTATGTAAAGAAGCATACGGCCCCCTACAAGTACCCCCGTATTGTTGAGTTTGCAGAGGAGCTTCCAAAAACCATCAGCGGTAAAATCAAAAGGGCTGAGATCCGGAAGAACGGCTGAGCTGACCGCTGAAAGAAACAGACGAGAAGGACATTTCAGGCAGAGATGTCCTTCTATTCATTATTATGAAATGAGAAAGGTGGTATTATGGCAAAGTTTAATATAGAAGATTGGATGTGCTGTTACGCAGGGGCCGTGAAGGACACATTCTTGGGCAGAATCTGGTTTCTGGGCTTGCAGGGCAGTTATGGCAGGGGAGAGGCTGCTGCTCACAGCGATATTGATGTCGTTTTAATTTTAGATACCGTTTCCTGTCAGGATCTGTGTACCTACAGTGAACTGCTGGAGACCCTTCCCCATAGAGAGAAGGTTTGCGGATTTGTGTCGGGCAGAGGGGAGCTTGAGGCCTGGGAAAAGGCCGAGCTGTTTCAGTTTTGCTGCGATACAGTGCCTGTTATAGGTTCCCTGGAGGATTTGCTGCAAACTATTGCAGAACATGACGTAAAACGGGCTATCCGGTCTGGCTGCTGTAATCTCTACCACGCCTGTGTGCATAATCTAGTACATGAAAAAAACGGGGACATCTTAAAGTCTCTCTATAAATCTGCAATGTTTACCCTTCAGGCAATTGTTTACCTGCAAAAAGGCAGCTTTATAAAAAAGCAGGGTATGCTGTTTCCTCTGTTAGAGCCGGAGGAAAGATGTCTGGCAGAAACGAGGCGGTATTTACAGGATTGTAAGGCCCTTTCGGACCGGGAATTGACGGTGTTTTCAGACCAGCTGCTCCAGTGGACGTCAAATTGGATTCTAAAAATGAAATAACAGAGAAAGAAATTCGCGGGTTGAATTTTGACAGCAATTTTGATATAATCAAAAAGTTACATTTTTATGAGATAGAAAGCAGATGGATTTTATATGAGTACAGAAAAAACAACAGAAATATTTAAAAATGCTCCAATTCCCAAAGCCGTGCTGTTGAATGTAATTCCTTCCATCATTAGTATGATTATGGTATTGGTATACAACTTGGCGGACACCTTTTTTATTGGACAGACCAACAATCCCTATATGGTAGCAGCTGTATCCATTGCCACGCCTGCTTTTTTAATTTTTATGGCCATAGGAATGCTGTTCGGCATCGGAGGAACGTCCCTGATTTCCCGGCTGCTGGGAGAGGGAAACCAAGAGAGGGCAAAGCATGTATCCGCATTTTGTTTTTGGAGTGGGGCTGCAATTGGTACAATGGGCATGGTGGCTATCTGGATTTTTCTGGACCCGATCTGTGAAATGGTAGGGGCCAGTGCGGAAACAATGAAATACACGCAGCAGTATCTGAGTATTATTGCAGTGGGAATTCCTTTTGTTATTGTGGGCAATGCATTCAGCAATATTATCCGTGCAGAGGGTAAGGCCAACATTGCTATGACCGGGATGATTATAGGAAATCTGATCAATATTATACTGGATCCGGTGATGATCCTGGGCTTTGGTTGGGATGTAGCGGGGGCGGCCATTGCCACTGTACTGGGCAATATTGTAGCTGCAATCTTTTATATGGTTTATCTGGCGTCCAAAAAGTCTATGCTCTCTATCCGTCCCGGAGATTACCGGATAGGTCAGAATATTGCAAAAGGGGTATTGGCTATTGGAATTCCTGCTTCTTTGAACAGTATGCTGATGAGTGTTTCCAACATTATGGTCAACAATCTCATGAAGCCTCACGGGGATATGGCGGTGGCCGGTTTAGGTGTCGCAATGAAGGTCAATATGATTGCGGTTATGCTGCTGATTGGATTGGGTACTGGAATTCAGCCTGTGCTGGGCTACTGTTACGGCGCTGGAGATAAAAAGCGGTTTACTGGAGTTCTGAAGTTTTCTATTTTACTGGCAGTAGGGATGAGTGCCGTTATGTCTGTAATCTGCTATCTTGGAGCCGGGCCTATGGTAAAAGCCTTTTTGGAGGATCTGGACGCATTTTCTTATGGCATGGAGTTTGCCAGGGTCCTGATTATTTCCGGACCGGTGCTGGGCGTACTCTTTGTACTGATTAATACGCTGCAGGCTATGGGAAGGGCGCTTCCCTCACTGATTTTGTCTGTAAGCCGGCAGGGCCTGATTTATCTCCCTGTGCTGTTTCTGTTTAACGGGATTTTTCATGAGGCAAGAATGCTGGTAGCCGCGCAGCCGGTAACGGATTATGGTGCCACTATTTTAGCGGCTGTACTGTATTTTGCCTCGGTCCGTAAATTTTTTCACAGGACAGAGGAGGAGCCCCTGACGGCAGAAACCGATATGCCGGGAGAGCCTGCAGAATCGGCAGAGGGCTGAAAGGCTGAAATGGTAATTGACAGTCTGCCTTTTCTGTGCTATGATACGTGTGTTATGAAAAAAACAAATCTTTTCTTTGAAAACGCATACTATTACTTTTACTTTAGCTTTTACACAGAGGTAGGGTTTATTTGAGTTTCGCTTTCGGCAGAGAAAAGAGTGCAGGGTAGGAAGTAAGAATCGGGCCGCGGTGGAATTCACCGGGGCCTTTTATTTTACCAAAACAGGAGGAGCAGAAAATGGTAATCTTATTAAGAGAAAATCCCGATAAACAACAGCTGGATAATTTAATTCAATGGCTGAAGGGCAATCATTTGGAAATCCATATGAGCGCCGGTACCCATCAGACGATTATGGGGCTGGTAGGCGATACTACAGCAGTGGATATTGATTTGCTGAAGGCGCTGGATATTGTAGAGGATGTAAAGCGGATACAGGAGCCTTACAAAAACGCCAACCGGAAATTTCACCCTCTGGATACCGTAGTAGATGTTCAGGGAGTCAAAATCGGAGGCGGCAACTTTGCTATGATCGCAGGGCCCTGTTCTGTGGAATCCAGAGAGCAGCTGTGTTCTGTGGCCATGAGTGTAAAGGCCTCTGGGGCACAGATTATGAGGGGCGGTGCCTTCAAGCCCAGAACTTCTCCCTATGCCTTTCAGGGTCTTCGGGAAAAAGGGATTGACCTTTTAAAAGAAGCAAAAAAGGAATCAGGACTGCCTATTGTGACAGAGATCATGGATTTATCGCAGCTGCCTTTATTTGAGGACATGGATATTATACAGGTAGGCGCCAGGAATATGCAGAATTTTGAGCTTTTGAAGGAGTTGGGGAAGGTGAATAAGCCGATCCTCCTGAAGAGGGGGCTGGCCAGCACCCTCCAGGAGCTGCTCATGAGTGCAGAATATATTATGGCAGGGGGCAATTCCAATGTTATCCTCTGTGAAAGGGGAATTCGGACCTTTGAGCCTTCTACTAGAAACACCATGGATCTGTCGGCCGTTCCCATGCTGAAGTCTATGACACATTTACCTGTTATTGTAGACCCCAGCCATGCCACCGGTATTGCCAGACTGGTAAAGCCCATGGCGCTGGCGGCAGTGGCGGCGGGAGCCGACGGCTTGATCATCGAGGTACATAATGATCCGCCTCATGCAGCCTGCGACGGAGCCCAGTCCTTGACGCCCGAGGCCTTTGACGATCTGGCAAAGGCGATTGCGGCCCTGCGGCCTTATGCCTGTACCTATAGTCAGGGAGTGTGCCAATGACCATTGGAATTGTGGGCCTGGGCCTCATTGGAGGTTCCTTTGCCAAGGCCATAAAAAAATATACGGAGCGCAATGTGCTGGGCACAGACCTCTCTCCGGATACAGAGCGCATGGCGCTGGAGGAAGGGGCCATTGACGGCGTACTTTCCGACAGTCTGATTGGCAGCTGTCAGCTGATTCTGCTTTCTCTGTATCCTCAGCATACAATAGACTGGCTCAGAGAAAAGGCCTCTTATATTAGGCCCGGCACGCTTGTCATGGATAGCTGCGGCATTAAGCGTCCAGTCTGTGAGGCAGCCGCTCCTTTGGCCGCTCAATATGGGTTTTCCTTTGTAGGGGGCCACCCTATGGCAGGGCGGGAGGTTTCAGGATACCGGGCGTCACTGGCAGACCTGTTTGTAGGGGCTTCTTTGATTATTACTGAAAAACAGCCTCCGGATGCCATTGCGGTCCTGGCCAGAAAGATGGGCTTTGCTATGATAAAATGTACAACGCCTCAGGAACACGACCGGATGATTGCCTTCACCTCTCAGCTGGCCCATATTGTTTCCGGTGCCTATGTTAAGAGCCCGTCTGCGCTGGCCCACAGAGGATTCTCTGCAGGGAGTTTCCGGGACCTGACCCGTGTGGCCTATTTAAATGAGACCATGTGGACGGAGCTTTTTCTGGATAACCGGGACAATCTGTCCCAGGAAGTCGGTCATATCATACAGGAGCTTCAGAAGTACAAGGAGGCTCTGGATACAGCGGACGCCAGCTGTCTCAAAGCGCTGCTGCAGGAAGGCCGGGAGAGAAAGGAGCAGACCAATGCAGACGGTACATGTTAAAGCATCTAGAGAATACGATATTATAATAGGGCGGGAGCTTGCCATTCCCCGGGTTGCTGCACCGGGCAGGAAGCTGGCGCTGATTTCCGACGATACGGTCATGGGCCTCTATGGAGCCCGGACAGCAGCGCAGCTGGAGTCGGCAGGGTATCAGGTTTTTTGCTATACATTTCCCCATGGAGAGGCCTCCAAGAACCTTCAGGAGCTGGGAAAAATACTGGAGTTCCTGGCTGAGAGCCGGCTGACCCGAACGGATTTGGTAGCCGCATTAGGAGGCGGTGTAACAGGAGATATGGCGGGCTTTGCAGCGGCTGTCTATCTGCGGGGAATTGAGTTTATTCAGCTGCCTACAACCCTTTTGGCGGCAGTGGATTCTTCTGTAGGAGGGAAGACGGCCATTGACCTGGCCGCGGGAAAGAACTTAGCCGGGGCTTTTTGGCAGCCCTCGGCTGTATACTGTGACTGCAGTACCTTTCGCACCTTAAGCCCGGAGCTATGGGCAGACGGAATGGCGGAAGCCATTAAATACGGGGCTATTTTGGACCGGTCGCTGTTTGAAAAATTTGAAAGAGGCTTTTCCCATGAGGAGGACCCGGATTTAGTTGCCGCCTGTGTACGAATAAAGAGAGATGTGGTGCAGGAGGATGAGCGGGATGTGGGAAAACGGCAGCTCCTGAATTTTGGCCATACGTTAGGACACGGAATTGAAAAGTGTTCTGACTTTTCCGTTTCCCATGGCTGTGCAGTTGCAGTTGGGATGGTACTGGCAGCCAGGCTGGCAGAGAGAATTGGTTTTGCAGAGGAAGCCTGCAGTGAAAGACTGGCGGCGCTGCTGAGAAAGCACTGCCTGCCTGTATCCACGCAGCTCCCTGTTGCCCGGCTGGTAGAGGCGGCTGCTGTTGACAAAAAGCGCAGAGGCAATACTCTGACATTGGTTCTGCCCAAAAGGCTAGGAGACTGCCGGCTGATGAATGTTGAAATAGGAGAATTGGAGGCATTGCTGACATGAATTACGTATTGATCCCCATAAACTGCATGGAACTGTCAGTGCGATCCCGTCTAAGTCCCATGTACACAGACTGATGATTGCTAATTTTCTGGCTGGAGGCGATGCTCTGGAACTGGCAAAAATGTCTGAGGATATGGAAGCGACTGCCCGCTGTATCCAGACTCTGAAGACCGAAAAGGTTCCTGTGTTAGACTGCGGCGAAAGCGGCAGCACCGCCCGGTTTCTGCTGCCGGTAGCCGCCGTTCTTACAGACCGCTGCTGCCTTACAGGAAGCGGAGGTCTGCCCGGACGGCCCTTTGAAGACCTGTGCACGGCTATGGAGGCCCATGGGGTTTCTTTTGACAGTCATCACCTGCCTATGTGGGTTTCCGGCAGATTAACGTCCGGAAGCTATGAAATTCCCGGTAACGTAAGTTCTCAGTATATTTCCGGCCTGCTTTTTGCGTTGCCTCTGTTAGAGGGAAAGAGTACGATAAAGCTGACTGCTCCTCTGGAGTCTAAGGGATATGTGGACATGACCTGCCAGGTGCTCCGCTCCTTTGGTATTGAAGTGATTGAAACGGGCGGCGGCTTTACGGTGCCCGGAGGGCAGCACTATATTTTACCCCGTCAGCTGGAGCCGGAGGGGGATTGGTCTAATGCAGCCTTCTGGCTGGCGGCCGGCATCCCTGTTACGGGCTTGGATGTCCGGTCAGCCCAGGGAGATAAAGCAATTGTAAAGCTGATAGAGGAGGCGGCTTATCCCGGAGAATTTACTGTCGATGTGGCGGATACACCGGATCTGGTTCCTATTCTTGCCGTTATGGGCACAGCGCGGAGGGGCAGAACTGTTATTCAGAATGCGGGCCGGCTGCGGATAAAGGAAAGTGACCGGCTGCACACCGTTTGCCAAATGGTCAATAACCTGGGGGGAACTGCTGTTGAGCAGGAAACAGGCCTTGTCATTGAAGGAACCGGCAGTCTGACAGGGGGGACGGTGGACAGCTTCCAGGATCATCGGATCGTTATGGCGGCCTCCATGGCCTCTCTGGTCTGTACAGGGCCTGTATATATACGCGGTACTCAGGCGGTGGAAAAATCGTATCCCGGCTTTTTTGAGGACTTTGTGAAATTAGGAGGGGTGATTCATGTCGTCTGAATTTGGAAAATATATAAAAGTTTCTGTATTTGGTCAATCTCATTCCAACGGTATTGGTGTTTTAATAGACGGACTTCCGGCCGGAGAGGTAATTGATCCTGTGAGACTGCAGGCCTTTATGGACCGAAGACGGCCCGGCGACCATGTGTCTTCTACGAAAAGGAGAGAGGCGGACCAGGTCCAGGTCCTTTCCGGACTGAAGAACTCTGTTACCTGCGGAACGCCTCTTTGTGCAGTGATTGAAAATAAAGATCAGCGCAGTCAGGATTACCGTGCGATTGTTGACATACCGCGACCGGGACATGCGGACTATACTGCCTATGTAAAATATAAGGGATACAACGATGTAAGCGGCGGCGGACATTTTTCTGGCCGTCTTACAGCCCCGCTCTGTATAGCAGGAGGAATTGCGCTTCAGATATTGGAACGCAGAGGGGTTGTCATCAAAGCCCATATTGTACAGATCGGCTCTGTAAAGGGGCCTTGCTATGACCCGGTAAGCCTGTCTGGGAAGCCTATGGAGGGAGAACTGCTGACTCCGGAAATGGAGCAGGAAATTTTCAGCGCCGCGGAGAGTAGAGACTCGGTAGGCGGCGTCATTGAATGCGGGATTCTGGGACTGCCTGCAGGTCTGGGAGATCCCATGGCGGAGGGGATGGAATCCATCCTTGCTGCGGCGCTTTTTGGGATTCCTGCCGTAAAAGGGGTAGAGTTCGGGGCCGGTTTTCAGGCGGCGGCTATGCGGGGCTCTCAGAATAACGATGCTTTTTATATGGAGAAAGGACAGGTCAGGACCAAAACCAATCACGCGGGAGGAATCCTAGGAGGAATTACCAACGGTATGCCTCTCATTTTCCGAATAGCCGTGAAGCCTACGCCTTCCATTGGAATTCAGCAGGACTCTGTGAGTTTACGGGATGGTGTTGACCAGACTCTGACTGTGGAGGGCCGGCACGACAGCTGTATTGTACCCAGAGCGGTACCGGTGGCAGA
>CABQMV010000051.1 GCA_902465325.1 uncultured Oscillospiraceae bacterium | reverse complement strand
CCTGGGCAAGAGAAGCAATCGCCTGCGGCTGATCGCCTGCCGGCTCATAAGGGGAAACTACTTTAAACGGCTTTTGATTATACTGTCCATGCATGGCAAAACCTCCGACTGGCTTACGGATATGCCGTGTCCATACAGAACACTGCGCACCACATTTTTAGAACAAACGTTCGCCAGCCAATCATACTCTTTATAGGCTACTTTGTCAAGTTTTCAGTATACCACAAAATTTGTATTTTTACAACGCTGCTGAAATGCCTTCGCCACAAAAAAAACAGCATTTTCAGTATATCTCCTGTGCTTCGGCCTTTCAGGCGAAACAGAAAATCAGCCCATAGGCTTCAGGCTCTTTCAAGCAAAATGCTGGTGGTATTAAAGCCCAAAAACGCACCGTCTGCCTGATTAAAGTCACTCTCAGAGCCATAGGTAAAGGCCGTGAGTTTCATAGAAGCAACCTGGTGAATTTCAGACCCCGGCGTCAGTTTAATAGAAGTACACAAAGTATCCTCCTCCATATCTTCTTCCGTCAGGTGGCTGTAGCGGACCCCCTCTTTCTGATGCACATCATCATAGAGATAGATTTCAACAAAGTCCCAGAAAAACTTTGTGTCCGCAGGGCCTTTTATAAGACAAGACTGGACAATCCCGTCAGTAAAATAAAGCTCCAGAGAATAGCCAACCTTATAAGCCGCCGCATTGGGAAACACCCCCCAGTACATGGGCCACACACTCTGATACCGGCCAAGAGAAATCTCAGCTTCCCTGGCAGCAAAAACCTCAAAGCACTCAATATCCTGCTGCTCCTGCCAGACACTAACAAAAGTATCCTCTACCAATCTTCGGACACCCTTCTCCTTATCCTTGACGTACAGGCCGATCACATTAGGGCCGCTGCCATCGTCCGGTACTATTGTAGGCTCCGGCACCGCTGTGGGAGAAGCCTGGATACGCTCAGTAGGAGAGTACAAAATCGCATCAGCCTGCCGATTCATTTGACAGGCTGACAAAAACATGAATAAAACACAAAACCCGATAAAAACACGCTTCATCTCAAAAAACCTATCTTTCTGTAAACCTGATCAATCGTTGGCTCAGAAAGAGAACGCGCCCTCTGTGCATTTTTTTTGAAAACAGCGTCAAGATATCCTGTATCCGCCATTAGCTCTTCATACCGCTTTTTGATGGGAGCCAACGTTTCCGCTACAGCCGTTCCTACAGCAAGCTTAAAATCTCCGTATCGGCTGTTCTCAAACTCCTTCTGCACTGTCTCTACCGTTTGAGACTTAATAGAAGCATAAATTTTCATTAAATTACTGATTCCCGGTTTATTGACCTCATCATATACAATTTCACTGCCGGAATCTGTAACTGCCTTTTTAAACTTCTTAATGATAGAAGCCTCTTCCTCAGTAATCAAAATATAATTATTGGCGTTTTCGTCGGACTTGGACATCTTTTTGTCCGGCTCCTGCAGACTCATAATTTTAGCGCCTGTTTTAGGAATAAAAGGCTCCGGTATCACAAAGGTATCTCCATATATTTTATTAAAGCGCTGGGCTACATTCCTGGCCAACTCCAAATGCTGCTTCTGGTCCTGCCCAATAGGAACCAAATCCGCCTGATACAGCAAAATATCCGCAGCCATCAATACCGGATAGGTATAGAGACCTCCATTGATATTGTCCGCATGTCTTTTGGACTTATCCTTAAACTGGGTCATTCGATTCAGCTCACCCATGTACGTAAAACAGTTTAAAATCCAACCCAGCTCCGCATGTCCCGGAACATGCGACTGTAAAAATAAAACATTTTTGTCTGGATCCAGGCCGCAGGCCAGATACAGCGCCAGCACAGAATAGGACTGTCTGCGCAGAGCCTCCGGGTCCTGGCGAACCGTAATAGAGTGCATATCCACTACACAATAGATGCACTCATAATCCTCCTGAAGCAGCGAAAAATTCCTCAGAGCCCCTAAGTAATTTCCCAAAGTAAGATTACCGGAAGGCTGAACCCCACTAAAAATTCTTTTTTTCTCACTCATTGATAAAATTCTCCGTTTCCCGCCGTTATTTGGTGAGCGCAGCAACCAAAGCAGCAAATCCGCCGGTAACAGACAGAATCAGAATAAGAACGCCCCATATAATATACAGACAGAAGAAAGACCTGGCATAGCTTCTGCGGTTAATGTTAGTACTGCTCAGCGCAAACACAATCAGACAGACCAAGCCCACAATCGGTATGGAAAAAAGGATAGAATATCCAAAATAGGCCCACGCGCTCAGAGGTCTGTACTTCTCCGGCAGCTGTATAATCTCATTCTTTTCTATGGCGTTCATCTGAAAAACGGCCTCCTTTATTTTTGTGAATATTATATACCTAAATCCGGTGTGCTGGCAAGAGCGCTTACGATCTCCTTTTTATATTCCAGAAAATGTCCAGTCAAATTAAAATCCGACCTTCTGGGCTTAGACTCACAAATTTCAATCTCCTTTACCACCCTGCCCGGGGACCCGCCAAGAATATAAATACGGTCAGACAGCAAAACCGCCTCGTCAATATCGTGAGTAATAAATAGCACCGACAAATCAATTTTCTCCATAATATCCAGAAACCAACTGTGTATTTTACCTTTTGTAATTGTATCCAGTGCGCTGAAGGGTTCGTCCAGTAAAGCCACTCCCTCAGAGGCTACATAAGTCCGGAGCAATGCCGCCCGCTGCCGCATTCCCCCTGAAAGCTCATGGGGATACAGCTCCTGTGTATTCTCTATTCCAAATTCCTCAAACAGGGGATGAATATGAGAAAGTGCATTTTTCTTGCTCATACCCTTTAAAATCAAGGGCATTGCAGCATTTTCCCCTACCTTCTTATAGGGCAGCAGCAAATCCTTCTGGAGCATATAACTGATTTTACCAGGCTTTCCCGTAATCTCCTGCCCTCTGAATTCCACACTGCCCCGGTCCGGCCTCAGAAGGCCCGACAGTATGTGAAAAAGAGTCGTCTTCCCCACGCCGCTTACGCCAAGGACACACACCAGTTCGCCTTTGGACAGAGAGACGCCCACCGAATCCAGCACCTGCTTCTGTCCAAAGGACTGATATAAATTTTTTGCTTCCAGCTCCGGTTTCATGCCTCACTCCAGATAATCCATTGAAAATCCCGCATTTTCAGCCAGCGGACTTTCCACCAGATTATTGTCATTCAGCCATTGGTAGAAAGCATTCCATCTGTCTGCATCAATGATTCCCCAGGAAGCAGCATCTGCCTGATATTGTTTAGACAACCAGGTTTGGCTGGAAACAATAAAATCCTCGCTGCCAATTTCGGGAACCTGTCTGATTAAAATCTGCGCGGCATCCTCCGGATTGGAAATCGCGTATTCATACCCTTTTTTCACAGCAGCAAGAAAGGCCTTGGCCGCCGAAGGATTCTCTTTCAGAAAGTCATTATTGGCTATGATAACCGGCGTATAGTAATCAAAAACTGAATCCAGTGATATGAAATCAAAGAAATCAATGTCAACCCCCTGCTTTTCCGCATAAATTCCGCCCCAACCGTAAAATACCCAGATGGCATCCGTCTGTTTTTCTTTTAAAGCACCGGGCTCATCCGTTATTGTATTGGGAATTAATTTTACACGGTCAAAGTCACCGCCGTCTTTATTTACCAAATATTTAAGCATTGCCAGCTCAATCGGACTGTCCCAGGTAGAATACTGTTTCTCTTCCAGGCCCTTAGGACTGTCAATACCGCTGCCTTTCAAAGACATAATCCCCGATGTATTATGCTGAAGAATAGAAGCAACCGCAGTAATCCCCAAGGGACTCTCGCCAATTAAAGCAGAAGCCATGGTATCTTGCGCCTCAATTCCAAACTGCGCCTGTCCGCCGGCTACCATAAGAGCCGATGTGCTTTCTGCAGGCTGTACAATGGTCACATCCAAACCGGCTTCTTTAAAATAACCCTTTTCCAGCGCTACGTAAAGACCTGTATGGTTTGTATTGGGAGTCCAGTCCAGACAAAAGGTAATCTCGGTATTTTTGGCATTGGGAGAGGCCGCGCTGCCTCCCTTTCCCTCTTCCTGACCACCTTTACAGGCAGACAGAGAAAAAACGGTCAAAATGGTTAATATGACACAAGCTATTTTCTTTTTCATTTTTTATTTTTTCCTTTCTTTTGGTTTCGTTTTCTCGTCCACGGCATAGCTGCTTTTTCCAACAGAGAAATAAAGTACATCAGCAGAAGACTGATTACAGAAATAAATACAATAACGGCAAACATCTTATCAAAGGAATAGGCCTTTTTTACACGAGTCATATATACGCCAAGTCCGCTGAAGCCCCCCAGCCATTCCGATATAACAGCGCCTACTACAGAATAGGCCGCTGCGATCCGCAGCCCCCCAAACATCTGTCCCAGAGCCGCAGGAAACTTGATATGGCGATAAATCTGCATTCTCCCGGCCCCCATGGCCCTGAACAAATCAATTGCATCTTTGTCCGCACTTTGCAGTCCATTTAAGAGACCAATTGTAATGGGGAAAAAGGTAGTAATAACCACCAGCGTGATTTTAGGCGCCATACCAAAGCCCATCCACAATACCAGCAAAGGGGCAATGGCAATAGACGGTATGGTCTGCGTTACCACCAGCACCGGATAAACGGCTTTATAGACAATAGAAAAACGGTCCATCAGAGTCGCCGTCACAAGGGCAATCGCAAAGCCGATCAAGAATCCGTAGCCCGCCTCCTGCAGTGTAACGGCAGCATGCTCCATTAGCAGAGAAAAATCCTTTATAAAGGCTTTCACCACGTTGACAGGAGACGGCAGCATAAATTTAGGAATCAGGCCCGAATCACTTATAAAAAGCCAAATCAGTAAGATAAGAAATACCGTAACAAACGGTGCCGCTTTACTGATGATGTTTTGTAATTTTTTCATCAATGGAAAGCACATGGCCCTGAGGCTTATAGACAACCTTTATATAAGCGGAAACACTGACACAGCCTGCACCAACAGCTACCTTCTGGCATTCCTTTACAATGTCCATAAGCTGATCGTAATCCCCTTCGATTGTCGTTTCAAAAGGGCCTACGGAGCATTTCAGGCCCGTGCTCTTTATGTAGGCGATTACCTGGTCCACAATACGAACCAGCTCCTTTTCCTCGCTGACTCCAGGCAGAACCTGGATTGCTACGCTTGCATTCATACAAAATCATCCCTTCTAATATAAATTTCAGGGAAAATGAAAAATCACTTCCCTGTATAGGAAGTGATTGATAACACCTGCAGTTATTATCTTTCTGTCCCTTCCTACGCCGGCATTACCCGGATCAGGTTAATAGGGTCTAAGACCGTAGCAGTCTTACTCTCAGCCGAATCGCTTCAGCTCCCCTGTCGGCTAATATGATACTACGCTGCCGGTAAAATGTCAACGGCTACATTTCTTTTAAAAATACCTCATAGCCTTTATAAGTCCAGTATACATCTGCCTTGGAGGTTACCTCAAAAGGAGCGTGCATAGACAAAACCGGCACTCCGCAGTCAATAATCTGAATCCCCAGATCCGCCATATACTGAGCGATCGTTCCGCCTCCGCCTAAATCCATCCGCCCCAGCTCCGAAATCTGCCAGGGAATCCCTGCCTTATCGAAAACAGCGGTTACCCGGGCAATAAACTCCGGATTGGCATCGCTGGCCCCGGACTTTCCCCGAGAGCCCGTATATTTCTCCATAGCAATTCCCCTGCCTAAATAAGCAGCATTATATTGATCAAAGGCCTCTGCGTAAATAGGATCGTATCCGCCGGATACATCGGCAGAAAGCATGTTAGAGGCCGCCAGGGCCCTGCGGGCCCGGATTTCACTGTGCTCACTGCTGTACGCAAAACAGAGCTCTGCCATAAAGTTCTCAAACGCTGTACTTCTGGCACCGGTATTTCCCATGCTGCCAACCTCTTCTTTATCTGAAAAATAACACAGAGCCGTTCTCTTAACAGGCTTCTTAAGATTTAAAATCGCCATAAGAGACGCATAGGCACACACCCTGTCATCTTGGGCATACGCGCCGGTAAAGCTCCGGTCAAGGCCAATATCACAAGCCTTAAAAGCCGGAACAATTTCAATTTCCGCAGAAGCCAAATCCCGCTGAACAATGCCGTATTCCCGATATAGATAATCAATAATATAAGACTTCACACTGTAACTAGCATCTTCTTTTTCCAAAGGAATCGATCCCAAAAGCAGGTTCAGGTTCTCGGCAGGGATAAACTCAGAGGCCCCCTTTTTCATCTGTTCGGCAGCCAAATGAGGCAGCAAATCCGTAATGGTAAACATAGGATCGCCGTCCTTGTCTCCAATAGAAATATCCACACGCCTTCCGTCTTTTGTAAAAATCACTCCAACCATAATCAGCGGAATCGCCGTCCACTGATATTTTTTGATGCCTCCGTAATAATGCGTCTTTCCGTAGGCAAAGCCCTTTTCCTCATATAAAGGATTGGGTTTCAGGTCCAGCCGCGGCGCATCAATATGAGAGCCCACAATATTGACTCCCTGTGCAGGATCCTCTGTGCCGGTAACAGCTAAAATTACAGATTTTCCATGGATGGTGTAATAATATTTTTCCCCGGGAACATAAACTTTTTTCCCGGCAATTACATCGGCAAAATCCTTATACCCCGCCTTTACAGCCTTTTCAATGATAAAATCCGAAGCCTGCCGTTCTGTACGGACTGTATTCAGAAAATCCAAATATCCTTTACCAAATGCCATGACTTTTTTTGTCTGGGCTGCCGACATGGTCTCCCAAGTACTCTTTGCCATATATTCAATTTCAAGGTTCTTTTTGTCTGCCAATTTCATCCAACTCCTTTATTGAATCAGTTTTTCCAAAGAAGCAATTTTTATGCACACGCACAGTACCTCCATGGCTTCCTGCAGCTGCTCAACCGGCGGAAACGTAGGAGCAAGCCGTATATTTGTATCCTTAGGATCCCTTTTATACGGAAAAGACGACCCTGCCGGGGTAAGGGCTACCCCGCACTCCTTGGACAGCTGACATACTCTTGCGGCACAGCCCTCCATTGTATCAATACTGATAAAGTATCCGCCCGTAGGCTTGGTCCAACGCAAAATATCCAGCGGACCTACTTCCCTTTCCATAATATCTAAGCAAGCTTTAAACTTAGGCCTGATCAATGCTGCATGCTTCTCCATCTGCGCCAAAATCCCCTGGTAATTTTTCAGGAACCTCACATGCCGAAGCTGATTCAATTTATCAGAGCCTATGGTCTGATAGTCAATCAGGCGCTTTAAATAGGCAATATTGGAAGTACTGGAGGCAAAGGCTGAAATACCGGAGCCAGGAAATGTAATTTTAGAGGTGGAAGCAAACATAATTGCACGGTCTGGATTCCCCGCCTCTATACAGGCAGATACAAGGTTCAGCTGCTCTGCAGGCGCCTGACCTAAAAAATGAACCGTATAGGCATCGTCGCACAAAATTCTAAAATCGGGCGCCGCTGTTTTCATAGAAGCAAGCCGGCGGATGACAGAATCGGAATATACGGTCCCCGTAGGATTGCTGTATTTAGGAATGGCCCACATTCCTTTGACAGACGAGTCAGAGGACACGATGGCTTCTACCTGATCCATATCCGGACCATCCTCAAGAATCGGCACATTGATCATTTCAAAGCCGAAAAGCTCCGTTATAGAAAAATGCCTGTCATATCCGGGAACCGGGCAAATAAATTTAAGACGGCCCTGATCCTTCCAGGGAGACAGCTCCTTGCTGACACCAAACAGTAAAAATCTTGCCAGAATATCATGCATAACATTCAAGCTGGAATTTCCTGTTATATATACATGCTCAGGAGGCAAATGAAACAATTCTGAAAACAACTGCTTCGCCTCCGGCGTCCCGTCACCAAGCCCGTAATTTCTATAGTCAGCTCCTGCCTCGCCTTTGCCGTCTCCAATCATATCCGCAGCCAGCATATCCATAGAAAGCGCCAGCTGATCAGCCGCCGGTTTTCCTCTGGTCATATCGTAGCAAAGATGCTTTGCCTTGTATTCATCGTACAAAGCGCGCTGTTTATCTAACTCCTGCTTCAGCGTTTCCTGAGTCATCTGTGCATATTTCATTCAACAAGCCCTCCAAATCCCATACAATTAGAATAAATTCAATTAATTATACTCTTGGAGGACACTGGTTGCAAGCTATTTAAAAAGCATTTTCCAATATATTAACGGATAATTTTCCCTTTTCCAGAGTAACCTCTGCTACGTCAAACCGCATAGCCAGACTGTTCAATTCCCTGTGCATACCCATAAAAATCTGCGCCAAGGTTCGAATTCTCTCCTGTTTCTTTCTGGTTACTGCTGCAGAAGGAGGGGCAAAATCCGTATTTTTTCTGTATTTAACCTCACAAAAAACCAATACAGAGACCTCCCTCTGCATTTCCCTCCGCAGAATCAGATCAATCTCTCCCATCCGCTTATACCAGAAATTACGGGCGACAAAAGTATAGCCATTTTCAATATATTTCCGGATTGTTTCGGTTTCAGCAAGAGCCCCCGCGGTTTTTCTATCTATACACATTTACCGTAAATCCACTGCTGTAGTTCATATAATGCACTGTAATTCTCTGATTGCCAAGCGTTTCTTTTACATAACCTGTGACACTCAGTTCCTCTGGCATAAGCACCCGCTCTGATCCGTCCCCATACAGCACAACAACCTTCAGGCCTGACAAATCCAGCCCCTCTCCTACCTGGTAATACAGCTGATCCGGCTTCTGGCGCAGAGAAAGCCCCCGGATTGCAGGAAGAGAACTGACATTTACAGTAAAATATACAGAATAACCGTCCAGAGACACCCGCAGCTGCTGGTTGCCCGGCAGAGTGCTTTCATACCCCGATACGGTAAAGCGGCTGCCGTCCCAAAGCTCCCAGGTCCCGTCCGCCCGCCTTACATTAATTTCAAGGCCGGTCAGATCCAAGTCCTCTCCGTACTGATAATACAGCTTGTCCGGCTTACGGTTCAGGGAAAGCCCGGTTACCGTGTTCAGGACTTCTATTGTAAAAGTATTTCGCACTCCCTGACAGGTTAGAACAACAGCCTGCTTTCCTACCTGCTCACTGTCAAAGCCGGACACAGTATAGTCTCCCTCTGATAATTCTGAAATTTTACCGGATGCATACCGGGCGCGAAGCTGCAAACCTGTCAAATCCAGCGGTTCTCTGTAATTGTAATATATTTTATCCGGCTTTTTCCTGATAAGAAGAGAAGTTATGGGATCCTCCTGAGGAACATCCCTGACTTCAACAGTAAAGGAATTTGTTACATTCTGATATAAAATACAGATTTTTTGTTTTCCAACCAGCGCACTGTCATATCCGCTTATTTCCAATTCCTCTTCAGAAAGGGACAGCCGCGTACCATCGCTCAATTTTACGTCCAACGCAAGGCCAGTCAAATCCAAGGCTTCTCCGGCTTCATAGTACAGTTTAGTCGGTTTCGACCGGAATATCAGCTGAACGGGAACAGGCGTAGGAGACTGTGTTGGACTGGGCGTGGGCTCTTGTGTCGGACTGGGCGTAGGCTCCTGTGTCGGGCTGGGCGTGGGCACCTGCGTCGGACTGGGCGTAGGTGAATTCCCATAGATTACATCCTTTGGCGTATAATTTATTTTCAAATACTCCATAGAGCACCAGCCAGATACCCCGTTGTATGTCGTGTATGCCCAGTCATCCTGTATTTTCTGAACCTGAATTGTCGCTCCTATAGGCAGAGAACCAACGACAGGGTACGAAGTCCCTATACCTGAACGCATATTTAAATTTGCCGTTGTCGTGTTTACTTTATAAGAGAAAACCGGCTGAGACTGAGAAGTTGAGCCTACTGAAAAGGGCTGCATCAATAGCATTTTATAAATTCCGCTTGCATCCGTAGCTTCAATACAGTAAACATACCGCCCGGCGCTGAGAGAACCAAATTTTACATAAGGATTGATTTCCGTTATACTAAAGCTCTTGCTCCCCGGCGTCTTATAGGAAGAGATGGCCAGTGTGCCGGAGCTGTTATATACAGCGGAACGTACCCATACAATATTATAATTGGAAGTCACCGTTCCGTGAATTCCAAAGGACTGTCCTACCGTTAAAGAAGACGGATAGGTAGCGCCGCTAACCGTCAAAGTAGATTCACCGGCGGGGACATCAGAACTTCCACTGTATGCGGGCCTTCCGTATCCATATATGTAACTGTCCCCGATAGCGTGCTGCTTATACGCACAGCGGTTGCTGGTATTGCCTTCTATGGTATAGATATAAGAGGCATCTACAGCATAGACAATTCCCACATGAGTAGAGTCTTCCAAATTTCCGCTGCCAAAATAGACAATATCGCCTCTTACCGGTGTATATACAGTCTTTCCCTGATAATTTCCCCAGTATTTTCCCCAGCCCCAGCGTCCCTGATTTTTAAAAAAATTCATGCCTGCATCGCAGCTGGCATGTTTGGGAATCACAGAAGTGGGGATCCCTGCCTGATTGGCGCACCAGCTCACAAACATAGCGCACCAGGCTCCGGGATTAATGCCGTACCAGGCTCCGTATTTTGTATAATTATAATCCCCGTCATATGTATCGCCGTCCATCTGCGAAGCGCTGGGGCCTTCCTTGTAGCCAATCTGCGTTCGTGCCACACCGATTAGATCTTCTATCTGGTTTCCTGTATTTTTATATGTATTCTCATATGCTGCACTAACAGGTACTATAAATACCGCAGAAAAAGTAAGAAACACCGCAACCATAACCGACAGCATCCGCTTCATTTGTAAAACCTCCAACAGTAAAAAATTCTGGAACCATATTAACAAGTCCGAGAAAAAATGTCAATTACAGAAACACCCCTGCCGCCCATTTTTGGTATCCCGCTTTCTGGAAGCTTCACAGACTACAGGTACTTTTTTAAAAAGCTTCGCCGGTGTATCGGAGTCAGGCCATACCGTTCAATCGCCTCATAGTGCGCCTTCGTTCCGTACCCCTTGTGCTTATCAAAACCGTATTCGGGATATCGCTCTGCCATCTGGCGCATCAATCGGTCCCTGGTAACCTTGGCAACAATGGAAGCTGCGCCAATGGTCACACTCAGGGCATCTCCATGTGTTAGAGGAAACTGCCTGCCGCTGTACTCCCGGATTGTCAAATGGTCCACCATTACAATATCCGGCTCCATTGCGCAGGCCTCAATCGCCTGTCTCATTGCCAGGTGCGTGGCACTAAGAATATTAATCCTGTCTATGGTTTCGCTGTCAACCATGCCCACGCCAAAAGCCAGCGCCATGTCCGTAATCTGACAGTAAAGTTCTTCCCGCGCTTTTTCAGTCAGCTTTTTAGAATCGTTGGCTCTCGGGAAAGGCCCTTCTGCCGGCAGAATAACACAGGCAGCCGTCACAGGCCCCGCCAAAGGCCCTCTGCCCGCCTCATCAATTCCTCCCAGCAGACGAAAGCCCTGTGTAGCAAGCACACTTTCATAAGCACACATTTCATAAAATTTTTCATCCGTCATGCCGCTCCTCCTCTACACTGGGCTCCGGCGCCAAAGCCTTCTCATTGTCCAGAGAAATGCGGCCAATTTTTCCGGCCCGAAACTCGTCTAAAACAATAGCCGCTGCTCTCACAAAATCCACCTCTCCGCCCTTCACCAGACAGCCTCTTTTTCGCCCGCAAAGCTCCAGAAGCTCTGTTCGCCCTTTGCCCTTCAGGTCCTCTAAAAGCTTAAAACGCGCCCTCAGGGCCTCCGGATAGGAATCTTGTAAAAACTCCAGCAAAAAGCAGGCAATATCCGTATTATCAAGAATATCGTCTTTAATTGCGCCGGTGCAGGCCAGGCGGTAACCGCAGCGCTGGTCTTCAATTTTAGGCCACAGCAGGCCAGGTGTATCCAATAAATAAACAGAAGAATCCATTTTCAGCCACTGCTTACTTCTGGTAACGCCCGGCTTATCTCCCGTAACCGCCACAGCTTTTCCGGCGACCCGATTAATAAAGGAGGATTTTCCCACATTGGGAACGCCTACAATCATCGCCCGAATCTGCGGCTGGCGCCTTCCCTTCTCCTCCTGCCGCTTGATCTTTTCGGCCATGGCCTTTTTAACAGCAGCCGTAACCTGTTTTACTCCGCCGCCCGTGCGGCAGTCCGTAAAAACTGCCTCTATGTTTCGTTCTCTATAATATTGCTTCCAGAAATCACTTACCTTCGGATCCGCTAAATCCGCCTTATTACACACCATAACGGAAGGCTTGTTCCCTATAATTTTTATAATTTCCGGATTTCGGCTACTGAAAGGAATTCTGGCATCGCAAAGCTCCACCACAACATCTACCTGGGATAAATTTTCTGCCAGAATTCTTCTTGCTTTGGCCATGTGACCGGGAAACCACTGAATAACGCCCATATTTTTATCTTCTCTCCTTCAATTCAGGCATAATAGCCGTAATACACCGTCAGCAGCGCTGTTTCTGCAATCAGAATCAACGGTACACACAGCGTAAACTTTTTATGCCGTGTCTTATGGCGAAACCCGTACATTGCTGCCAGCGCTCCCACAGAACCACCCAGCACGGCAGCCCAGAGCAAAACAGCCTCAGGAATCCTCCATTTATGATGAACCGCCTTATATTTGTCGGCCCCGTATAATGCAAACGTAATAATATTGATAAAAGCTGCGTAAACTAACATAAATTTCAAGCCTATCACCTTGAAAAGTATACCATAAAATGGGAGGAAGGAAAAGAAAATGAAAATAAAAGGTGTATTCAGCAGAGAATTACTGGACTCCAGAGGAAATCCTACTGTGGAAGCCACTGTAGTTTTGGACAACGGACTGCGCGCCTCTGCCATTGCCCCCAGCGGAGCCTCCACCGGAAAATTTGAAGCCGTAGAGCTCAGGGATAACGATCGCAGCCGCTATCGAGGAAAAGGCGTCCGAAAAGCTTGTGAAAACATAAACACCACCATTAACAGAGCTCTTACCGGAATGGATATCTGCCAGCAGGCCGCGATTGACAATAAAATGCTGGAGGCCGACGGTACGCCGGACAAGCATATGCTTGGTGCCAATGCAACAATTGCAGTCTCTCTGGCGGCGGCCAAAACCGCGGCGCTTCTTAACAAGCTGCCTCTGTACCGATATCTGGGAGGACTTTTATGTGCCTCGGCAGTGGCCAGAAAAGAAGGCGCTGACGAAATCCGCACGCTGGGAAGCGTCATGCCCGTGCCCATGATGAACATTTTAAACGGAGG
>CABQMV010000050.1 GCA_902465325.1 uncultured Oscillospiraceae bacterium | reverse complement strand
CTGTAACGGGATCAATTCAGACCAGACAATGGGACGATAAGGATGGGAAGCGTCACTACGCCACAGATGTGGTTGCGGACGAAGTAGAGTTTTGCGAGAGTAAGCGGTCCGATGCATCTGGCCGAACCAGCGGCTTGGACTATATGACGCCGCCACCGGCCCAGAATACGGCTGCGATCGGTTCGCCAATGCAGGCTGATATGGGTTCTTCGGATTCTGATGTGCCTGCCCAGGGCTTCTATACATTGGACGATGAAAGTGATATCCCATTCTGATCGCAAGTGATTTGAAAGGAGGAATTGTTGTGGCATATACCAAAAAAGACGCTAAAGGCGGCAAGGACAGCTTTGACAAAGGCGATGCCAAAGGCGGAATGAGAAACAGAAGGCCCAGAAAAAAAGTATGTGCTTTCTGTGAGGAGAAGACAGAATACATCGATTACAAGGATGTTGCCAAGCTGAGAAAATTTGTATCGGAGAGAGGAAAGATCCTTCCCAGGAGGATTTCCGGGACCTGTGCAAAGCATCAGCGTGAGCTGACAACTGCTATAAAGCGCGCCAGACATGTAGCCCTGTTGCCGTTTTCAGCAGATTGATTTGTAAGAGAAATGGCGCAACCTTTACTGTAAGGGTTGCGCTTTTTAAATTTATTACAAAAGAAGAGGGGGTGGAAAATATGCGTGAACTGGATCTTTATACGGATATTTGCCGCATCGAGCATGACAAGGCTAGAGTACTTACTTCCACAGCGAGGCTTTTTGAGCTCTTGGCAGACGACCGTCAGGATACAGAGCAAACTGTGAAAAATGTAGGGGAACTGGTGGCGGACATATTGACGTTGGGTAGCAATCTGGGACTGGACTATGATATAATGTATACAAAAATAAACGAGGAACTGAAGATCAGGGCGATGATGGCCAGATCGTGACAAAGAGGAGAGCAGGAGGTGATTTCGTGGGCCAAAAGAGAAAAAGGGCTTGGGTAAAAATGATTCATTTTAATGTAGCCAATTGGATTCTATCGGTGGCTGTCATGGCCTGCGGAATTGGCTTGTATTCTGGAGGAGAGAGAAAAAAGTATCTGTTTACGATACTGATTCTGTCAGTTGTTTTGCTGGTGGCTGATTTTGTGCTGTCTGTTGTAAGAAAAAAAATCAGTGCCGGCAGGATTATGCAAATGCCCGTTTACCGGGACGATCATGGAAATGGATTGGCAGCTGTAAAGGATTTTAGCCTGCCCATGGTTTTTATCAATGATCAGGGAGACATGATTTGGTGTAATGACAGGTTTAAAGAGCTTTTCAACAGTGACGATCCGCTGAAAAAGCTGCACGCCATCAAAAGAACTGTTAAGGAGTTATTTTTGCTGAGAATCCGGGCCAGGCTTTTCATGGAAGAAACTTCTTTTTCTATGGATGTGGATTTTAACGGCAGGTCCTTTTTTATGCAGGGAAATGCATTGGATTCCTGTATCATGCTGTACTTTATGGACATTACTGAATTTCAGGAGTTAAGAAGAAAAGCAGATGCTTCGTCAATGGCTGTGGGAATGATTGTCATGGACTCTTATGAGGAAATTTACCAGTCTGATGGGGAGGCTGTTGTGAATCAGGTTTCGGCGGAATTAGGAAAAATATTTGACCGCTGGCTTACCGATAAACATGCAGTGCTGAAAAAGCTGATAAGAGACCGGTATATTCTGCTGATAGAAAAGCAGTATTTAAGGGAGCTTGAAATTCAGCGTTTTTCTATACTGGATGAGGCCAAGAAGATTTCTGTTGGGAATCGGAACAGCGTTACGCTGAGCATCGGAATTTCCCTGAACGGCGACTATATAGAGGATAATTTTAAAAATGCTTCAGAGGCCTGTGAGCTGGCCTTGGGAAGAGGCGGCGATCAAGCGGTTATCAGAGAGAACGGCAGTGATACCTATTACGGGGGAAGCAGTGTAGAAATAGAAAGAAGAACAAAAGTAAAGGCCAGAGTTATTGCTTCTCTGCTGCGGGATGAAATTGAAAAGAGTTCCAATATTTTGATTATGGGGCATTCTAATGGAGATCTGGATTCTCTGGGTGCTTCCCTTGCTGTATACCGGGCCTGCTGTCTGTCTAAAAAAGCAGCGAGGATTATCCTCAATAAAAGCAATCAGTCCATTGATGTGATTATGAAGCGGATTGGCAATCTGCCGGAGTATGCCGATGTCTTTGTAAATACCAGCGATGCTTTAAACCTTATAGACGACGGTACACTGGCTGTGGTCGTGGATACGTATAAACAGGCGCTTACGGAGGCTCCGAAAA
The DNA here is from genome assembly GCA_902465325.1 of uncultured Oscillospiraceae bacterium. Classification (GTDB taxonomy): domain Bacteria; phylum Bacillota; class Clostridia; order UBA1212; family SIG427; genus CABQMV01. The sequence goes on along the minus strand of CABQMV010000050.1, from coordinate 11,204 downwards.
TTTTAGACTATGCCTCCCGGGTGGTGGTTATCGACCACCACCGCCGGGGAGCGGATTTTATTCGGGATACGGTTCTTTTTTACTCAGAGACCTATGCTTCCTCTACCAGCGAGCTGATGGTGGAAATTCTGGACTATTATGCCAGCAGCATAACGATTCCTAAGCTGGAGGCGGAAGCCATGTATGCGGGGATCTGGGTGGATACAAAGAGTTTTACTTTTAAGACAGGGATCCGAACCTTTGAAGCGGCTTCTTTTCTCCGTTCCCAGGGAGTAGATACGGTAGAGGTGAGGCGGTATTTTCAGCCGGACTATGAGACCTTTGCCCAGATGTATCATGTGACTGCTACTGCTGAAATTGTACACGGGAACATTGCCATTGCCGTGTGCGGTCCGGATATTGTCAATCCTTCATTTATTGCGGCACTGGCGGCTGACCAGCTGCTGACCATATCGGAGATTGATGCGTCCTTTGTCTTGTCTGTTGCAGAGAACAGTGTTTCTGTCAGCGCCAGGTCTTTGGGAAACATTAATGTACAGATTATTTTGGAGAAAATGGGCGGCGGCGGTCATCTGAATGCCGCTGGTACGAAGGTTGAAAATGCTACGATCATAGGGGTAAAACGGGAATTGATTCAACATATAGAGGAGGTAATCAGATGAAGGTTATTTTAAAGCAGGATGTGAAGAGCCTGGGGAAAAAGGATGAAATTGTAAATGTCAGCGACGGATATGCGAGTAATTTTTTATTGCCCAAGGGGTTGGCGATGCCGGCTACTGCCGGGGGCATTAATGAAGTAAAAAATAAACAGCAGGCTGCCGATGAGAAAAAGAAGCGTGAAATTGCCGCGGCAAAAGAGTTGGCGGAGGCACTGAAGGATAAAGAAGTGGTGATCACATTAAAGTGCGGCGCCGGCGGAAAGCTTTTCGGTGCAGTATCCAGCAAAGAGGTGGCAGAGGAATTGAAAAAACAGCATGGGTTTACACTGGATAAGAAAAAAATTGTTATTGATGAAATTATTAAAAGTTTGGGGGTATATACAGCAGAGGTCAGGATATATCCGGGGATTACCGGGAAGTTTAAAATAAGAGTGGAAGGCGAATAGGTTGAAGAACAATGGCAGACAGCAACGTAAGAATTCCGCCGAATAACATAGACGCCGAGAAATCTGTACTGGGTTCTGTTTTGGTGTCTCCGGATGCTATCATGGACGTCATTGACCTGATTCGGCCGGAGGATTTCTACCGTAAAGATCATGAAACGATATTTCAGGCAATGCTGGACCTTTTTAATGCCAATAAGCCCATTGATGTGGTAACGGTAACAGACAGGCTTTCTGCTTCGGGGGCCTTAGAGCAGGTAGGAGGGATTCCGTATTTGGGTTCTCTGGCAGATGAGGTCCCGCTGGCGTCTAATGCACCGCAATATGCTGGGATTGTAGCGGAAAAAGCTTTGCAGAGAAGGTTGATTAAATGCGCCCAGGACATTTCCCGAAATGCCTACGAGCCTGAAGGGGATGTTTCAGCAGCCCTGGAGTTTGCGGAGCAGTCTGTTCTGGATGTTATGCAGAACAGGGCTTCTAAATCGTATGTACAGATAAAGGATGTATTGCCCGAGGTTTTTACAAAGCTGGAGGAGGCTTCTCAGTCCAAGGGGATTTCCGGTATCCCCACCGGATTTTATGATTTGGATAAAATGACGGCAGGCCTGCACAATTCCGATTTGGTATTGGTGGCCGGCCGGCCTGCCATGGGAAAGACGGCTTTTATGCTGAATATTGCCCGCTATGCGGCGGTCCGGGAACGGGTGCCGGTGGCCATTTTTAATTTGGAGATGTCAAAGCAGCAGCTGGCTACCAGAATGCTGAGCACAGAGTCCGGTGTGGAAAGTGAGAAGCTGAGAAACGGAGAGTTAGCGGATTCAGACTGGACGAAGATTGCAGAGGGAATGAGTGTGCTTTCCGGTGCGCCTATTTATTTTGATGACAGTACCGATGTGTCAGTGCAGTCTATACGGGCCAAGTGCCGAAAGTTAAAAATGGAGAAGGATATAAAGCTGGTCTTTGTAGACTATTTACAGCTTATGCAGGGCAAAGCCGGCCGCTCTGACAGCCGTACCCAGGAGGTGGGCGATATATCCAGATCTCTCAAGGTTATGGCCAGAGAACTGGATGTGCCGGTTATTGTAGGTTCTCAGGTTAACAGGGAGCTGGAGAAGAGAGCGGATAAGCGGCCGATGCTCAGCGACCTGAGAGAATCCGGTTCTATAGAGCAGGATGCGGATATCGTTATGTTTTTATATCGGGACGAGGTCTACAATCCTGAGACACAGTATAAAGGAGTGGCAGAGGTGATTTTGGCAAAGCACAGAAACGGTGCTACCGGCACGTGCAATCTTATTTTTGATGCAGAGCATTCTGCCTTTAAAAATATGTCGGCAATGAAACCATGAGAACGGAAAATACAGATAGTGTTTATAATAAAATGAAGCGCTGTATTGAAAAATACAGTATGCTCAAACCGGGAGAATCGGTGATTGCCTGTGTATCCGGCGGCTGTGACAGCGTTGCTCTGCTGCTTTTGCTCCAGCGCTTTGTACAGGAGAAGAAAGGCGAAATTTCTTTACTGTGCGCCCACTTTGATCATATGCTCCGGGGAGGGGAATCTGACGGAGACCGGCTGTATGTGCAGGCACTTTGTGAAAAACGGGGGATTCCTTTTTATTGTAAAAGGCAGGATGCAGCAGCTTATGCAAAGTGTGCGGGAATTTCTTTGGAAGAGGGTGCGCGGGAAATCCGCTATCGTTTTTTTTTCCATCTGGCGGAGAGGTATAACGCAAAAATTGCAGTGGCTCATAACAGAAATGACCGAATTGAAACGGTGCTGCAGAATATAGCCCGGGGCACGGGGATTTATGGCCTGAAGGGGATCTCCTATGTCAGAAATAATATTATAAGGCCGCTTTTGGATGTTGGCCGGCCGGAGCTGGAGGAGGTGTGCCGTACAGCCGGCATTGCTTACAGAGAAGACAGCACCAACGGGAAGCCCTTTTGTAACCGTAACCGGATCCGACTGGAGGTTTTACCTTATTTACGGAGTCATCTGGCACAGGACCTGGATGACAAGCTGTATCGGCTTTCTGTATTGGCGGCCAGAGACAGTGAGCTTTTGGAAGGGCAGGCGGCTCGGCATTATGCTGAATTAGTCCGGCGAGAAGGGGAAATACTGGTAATTGAGGATCCAGAGAGGTTTTCTGCGCTGCATGAGGCGCTTCAGAGCAGAGTTGTCAGGCTGATTTTACAGGAGTTTTTTCCCGGAGGAAAAGGGCTTCACCTGACGATGATAGAAAATCTGAGAATTTTTCTGGCGGAGCATCAGGTTGGTACAAGAACGGAAGTGGCAGGAGGAATTGCTGCCAGAGCTTATCACGACGGTATTCAAATAGGGAGGAAGACTTCGGCCCTACAGGAGAAAGAGAGAATCTGTAAAAACGGGAATGTGGAATGTAAGAATTGCAGTCCCCGGGAGGCCATGAAAATTTCCGCAATAGAAGGAAATTTTGCGGAGGCCTTTGACCGAGATGGTTTAGAAGAATTTTGCCGCCGGCATGGCTGTTCGTGGGAGGTGCGGTACCGCAGAGAAGGGGATTTCTTTCACCCCTACGGAGCGGCGGGAGGAAAACGTCTTAAAAAATTTTTTATTGACCGAAAGATACCGGCGCATCTCAGAGACCGCATTCCGCTTCTGGCCTGCGGAGGAGAAATCCTGTGGGTATGCGGTATTATGAGGAGTCAGGTGGCTTTAATAAGCAACGAAACAGAAAACGCAGTAATTTTTAAATATAATTTATAAAATGAGAGGATGCAGAATATGAGTAATATGGATGAGGCGGTAGAGCGGGTACTGGTGTCTGAAAAAGAAATCCGTGCTATGGTAGAGCGGCTTGGCAGACAGATCAGTAAAGATTATGAAGGGAAGCCCTTGGTGGTTTTAGGGGTTTTGAAGGGAGGCTTCGTATTTATGGCGGACCTGATACGAAGCATTACAATTCCTTTGGAGCTGGATTTTATCGCAGTTTCCAGTTATGGAGCCTCCACCAAGTCGTCTGGTGTCGTGCAGTTGATTAAGGATGCAGATGTTGTGCTGACCGGAAAACATGTACTGATTGTTGAGGATATTATAGACTCAGGCCTTACCCTGAGCTATCTGAAAAATATGCTGGAAGCCCGGGAGCCTCTAAGTGTTAAAATCTGTACCGCCTTTGATAAGCCGGACCGGAGAAAAGTAACGCTGACGGCAGATTACTCCGGAATTACTATTCCGGACGAATATGTGGTAGGCTATGGACTGGATTACAATTCACAGATGCGCAATATTCCGTCTCTGTGCGTCTTGAAACGGGATGTGTACGAAGCTGAGTAATACAGGGTTTGCCCGCGGGGAATCTTTGTGGTAAAATGTAATGAAATTATTCAATTTGGAGGGTTATTTTGAAATTACTTAAGAATTTCTCTATATATGTAGCCGTTATTATTGGTGTCATTCTTCTGGCAGTTTTGCTGCAGAGCATGGCTGGAGCGCCTGCCATGAGCTACAGTACCTTTCTGGAGCAGCTTGACGCAGATAATGTGAAATCGCTGAAGGCAGACGGCAACAGTGCTGTGGTTGTACTAAAGAATCCCCTGGAGAAAAAGAGCACCTATCAAGTGAAATTCTATTCTCAGGAGGTATTGGAGCAGCTGGTTATATCGGCGCAGGACCAGGGAAAGTCCTTTGAGTATACTGCAGATATAACGGAGGTTCCGTTTGTCGTCACATTGATTCCCTACATTTTACTGGGAGCGTTGGTTATTATCTTCATCTTTTTCCTGGTGGGGCAGAATCAAGGCGGCAGCGCGAAGGTCATGAATTTCGGAAAAAGCCGCGCCAGACTGTATACCAGCAGTAAAATTAAATTTCAGGATGTGGCGGGAGCTGATGAGGAAAAGGAGGAAATGGCGGAGTTGGTGTCTTTCCTTAAGGATCCCAGAAAATATGCGGATCTGGGAGCCAGAATACCGAAGGGTGTTTTAATGGTAGGCCCTCCCGGAACCGGTAAGACCTATCTTGCCAAAGCAGTGGCGGGAGAGGCCGGCGTTCCGTTTTTCTCCATAAGCGGCTCGGATTTTGTGGAGATGTATGTAGGGGTAGGAGCTTCTCGGGTAAGAGATTTGTTTGAGCAGGCCAAAAAGAATTCTCCCTGTATTATATTTATTGACGAGATCGATGCGGTAGGACGTCACAGGGGAGCGGGCCTGGGCGGCGGCCATGATGAGAGAGAGCAGACCCTGAATCAGCTGTTGGTGGAAATGGACGGTTTTGCGGGAAAAGAAGGTATTATCATCATTGCAGCCACAAACCGGCCGGATATTTTGGATCCCGCTTTGACGCGGCCGGGCAGGTTTGACCGGAAAATTGTTGTCAATGTGCCTACTTTAAAGGCAAGAGAAGAAATTCTGGCGGTACATGCGAAGAATAAGCCGTTGGCACCGGAGGTTTCTTTAACAGAGGTTGCCAAAATCACACCTGGCTTTACGCCGGCAGATTTGGAAAATCTTCTGAATGAAGCGGCACTGCTTACGGCTAGGGATTCTCTGACAGAGATCGGTATGTCCCAGATTAAAGAGGCGACTTTCCGGGTTATCATCGGGCCGGAGAAAAAGAGCCATGTGATGACAGAGAAGGACAAGAGACTGACGGCCATTCATGAAACCGGCCATGCAATTGCGGTAAAATGTGCATCTACTACCGATCGGGTGGATCGGGTGTCTATTATTCCTGCGGGGTATGCCGGCGGTTACACGGCTCATAAGCCCAATGACGATGACCGCTATGTAACGAAAAATCATTTGATTGAGAATATTGTTATTGCACTAGGAGGCAGAGCGGCAGAGGAGCTTTGTCTGGGAGAGATAAGCACCGGTGCGTCCTCAGATTTGAAGCAGGCCAACTCCATTGCGCACAGCATGGTAGCGCAATACGGCATGAGTGAGCGGCTGGGCAATATGGTCTTTGACGATGAGAGCCACGAGGTATTTATTGGACGCAATTTTGGACAGACCAGAAGCTACAGCGAGGATACAGCGGCCCTGATTGATGAAGAGGTAAAGCGCATTATAGACGAGGCCTATACAAAGGTCAAAAAGATTCTCACTGAGAATATGACAAAGCTTCTCCATATTGCGGACGTTTTAATGGAGAAGGAAAAGATTGAGGGCGAGGAGTTTGAGGCTCTCATGGCGGAATAATAACCAAAACCTGTTGATTAACTGCGGCGCAGTATGCCCCATATTAAAAATATGTGCATTGCGCCGTATGTTGCTATTATAAACCACAGAAATAATGCCGATATCATTTTATTCACTCTCCTTTATAATAACAGTGTATTTTATCGGAAAAAAATAGGTGACAAATGGAAGAGATCAAAGGGCTGCTGGAAGAAGTTATATTTGAAAATGTGGAGAACGGGTACAAAGTATGCGCCTTTGATGTGGACGGAGACTATATAACGGCAAAGGGGATTATGCCCTATGTGTCTCCGGGGGAATATATGGTACTCCGGGGCAGATGGGAGACGCATAGAGAATATGGCCAGCAGTTTGCTGTGGATTCTTATGAAAAAAGACTGCCGGAAAAGGCCCGGGAAATAGAGAGCTTTCTGTCCTCTGGGCTGATAGAGGGAGTAGGAGCCGCTACCGCAAATCTGATTGTACACCGGTTTGGAGAAGAAACCTTTCGGGTTATTCTGGAGGAGCCATATAAGCTGGAAAGCTTAAGAGGGATTAGTCATCAAAAAGCGGTGAGGATCCATGAAACGCTTTCTCAGCATCAGAATATGAGCGATTTGGTTATTTTTCTGGCTAAATACCAGATTGGCACTGCTCTTGCAATGAAAGTGTTTAAGCAATACGGTATGGAAGCGGTTTCTGCTATCCAGTCCGATCCTTTCTGCCTTTTCCGGGATATTCCCGGCATTGGATTTAAAAAGGCGGACGAGATTGCCTCAAGCCTTTCTCTGCCCGCTAACAATCCCAGCCGGATTTGCGCAGCTATTCAGAGTGTGCTGGCGGACGGCTGTCAGGGAGGCCATACCTTTGCCCCTCAGGATGTACTGCTTTCCGTATGCCGCAGAATGTTGGGCTGCAGTGACAGTGATATTCTGGCGGCTGTAGAGGAGATGAGGCAGCAATCCCAGTTAAAGATAATGAAGGGACAGTATGGTACTCATGTATATCTTTGGTCTGTGTACAATAAAGAGCTGTATATTGCTCGAAGGCTGAAAGAGCTGTCTTTGATAACGTATAAAACAGATCCCAAGCATTTTGACGATATTCTGAAGCAATTTGAAGGGTGTTATTTTATTACGCCGGATGAAAAACAGCGCAGAGCGGTACAAAGCGCAGGTGAAAACGGATTTTCTATTATTACAGGAGGTCCGGGGACTGGAAAGACCACTATTATTCGCTGCGTTCTCCACTATCTGCGTTCTATCGGCGTAAAATGTTTACTGGCTGCTCCTACAGGGAGGGCGGCAAAGCGTATGTCGGAGGCCTGCGGGGAGGAAGCGAAAACCATCCATCGCCTTTTGGAGATCAATTCGAATCTGGAGGAGGAGCAAGGGGAGCTGAACTTCAAGCGCAATGAATTGAATCCCCTGGAGGGGGACGCTATCATATTGGATGAAAGCTCAATGATTGACATGGTGCTTTTTTATCACCTGCTGAGAGCTGTGAAACCTGGTACCCGATTGATTATGGTAGGGGATGTAGATCAGCTGCCGTCGGTGGGGCCTGGCTCTATCCTGTCGGACTGTATTGCTTCCGGTCTGTTCAATACGGTAATACTGGATGAAATATACAGGCAGGAGACGGAGAGTCTGATTCCTGTCAATGCTTATAGAATTAACCATGGTCTGGCTCCCAGAGTAAATGTAGGGGATAAGGACTTTTTCCTGATCAGGGAAGCAGAGCCGTCACAGATTCTGGAAACCGTTTTGGAACTGTGCAGTAAAAGACTGCCGGCCAAATACAAGCTGGATGCGTTTTCGGATATACAGGTTATTATTCCCACTAAAAAGGGCCTGTGCGGCGTATATAATGTGAACAATGAACTGCAGCGCGTTTTGAATCCAAAGGAACCTTATAAGAAGGAGATAGAGGCTCACGGCATTATTTTTCGGGAGGGAGACCGTGTGATGCAGATAAAAAATGACTATGAGATGGAATGGCAGAGGGGCGAAGGAGGAGAAACTGCAGGGACCGGTGTTTTCAATGGAGAAATGGGAATTCTCACACGGCTTGACAGTAAGAGCCGAACCGCCCATGTGCTTTTTGACGATGAGAGAGAAGCCATATACGATGGAACAAAGTTAATGAATTTAGAATTGTGTTATGCGGTTACTGTACATAAAAGCCAAGGCAGTGAATTTGACTATTGTATTTTGCCTGTTTTTCCTGCGGCGCCTATGCTTATGACCAGAAATCTTCTATATACGGCTGTTACCCGGGCCAGAAAAATGGTGATTTTGGTAGGCTCCCAGGAGAGCCTGCTGGCTATGATTAAAAATGATACGGAACAGCTGCGGTATACGGGCCTGAGGGAGCTATTGTGTCTGGCTTCTTAAGCAGACTGCTGTTTCCCGCCGCCTGTCCGCTGTGCGGGACGTTAGCGTCTCCGGAGCTGGTGGAGGTTCAGGGCTGCTGCCAAAGGTGCTGGGAAGACTGCGTTTACCCGCCTGAGCAGGCGCTGCTTTTTTCTCCGGCCTTTGCGCCCTTCTGCAGTGAAATTCTCTGCGGCTGCTATTATGACGGTCCTGTGAAGGAGGCTGTCACAAAGTATAAATTTTCAGAGGCAACTTATATGGGCCCCTGTTTCGGCAGGCTTCTCTATACACTTCTGTCTCAATGCGGGGTTTTGGAAAATCTGGACCTTATCGTGGCAGTTCCTATTAGTCCGCAGCGTTTCAGAGAGCGGGGATATAATCAAAGTCTGCTAGTGGCTCAGGAAATATCCAAGCGGTCCGGTCTGCCTGTTGCGGAATTGTTAGAAAGAAAGCAGCAGGGTATGCCCCAGAGCAGTTTGCTGGCGGAGGAACGGAGACGGGATATTGCCGCTAAATTTACGATAAAGCAGGCAACAGAAAATGAAGCAAAGGGGAAGGCGGTACTCTTGATTGATGATATTCTCACCACAGGAAGCACCATGAACCGCTGTGCTCAGCTGTTGTCGGAGGCAGGGGCAAAATGGATTACCGGTGCCTGTATTGCCGGGGGACGTCAGGAGTTTATGTGACCTCAGCGCGTAAAATTTCTTCCTCTGTCTGAGATAGCCGGAGGGCCATTTCTTCCCGGAGGCTGCTGAGCTCTTCCAGTTTCTTGTAATCTGAAGCATGGGAAGGGTCCGCCAGCTGTTGGTCAATGTCTTTTATACGGTTTTCCAGCTGTTCCATTTCTGCTATAAGTTTGGCCTGATGCGCTTTTCGCCTTCGTTCCTCTGCCTGCTGCTGTTTTTTCTGCAGATAGTCGCTTTTGGCTTCGGTTTCTGTAGCTTTGCCTGCCGCTTTTTTTTCTTTTGCAGCAGAGGCCAGAACAATTTCTCTGTCAACAATTTTTTCTGTAAAATATCGGTCGTGAGATACGATAAGCAGCGTTCCTTCATAGCGCTGCAGAGCGTTTTCCAAAACTTCCCGGGTGTCTGCATCCAGGTGGTTGGTGGGCTCGTCTAATATCAGCAGATTGGACCTGTCATAGGCTATTTTCAGCAGAGCGATCCGCGCCTTTTCTCCTCCGCTCATAACCGCTATCTTTTTAAAGACATCCTCTCCGGTAAAGCCAAAGGCCCCCAAGGCCTTTCGGATATCTGTTTGAGTTACAATATCATTTTCCTGTTTCCCTCGGTTTACATGCTGCCAGATCTCATCAAATACAGTGAGACTGCCGTGAAGATCAGACAGATCCTGAGCATAGTAGGAGTAGTGGATTCCCTGGCCAAAACGAAAGCTGCCGCCGCTTTGAATTAATTTCCCGGTAAGAATTTTAAGTAAAGACGACTTGCCGCAGCCATTGGGACCTTTTACAAGTACATGCTGGCCGTGTTTTATTTCAAAATTTATATGGTTAAAAAGCATTTTGTCGTCAAAGCCGTAGGATAGGTTTTTTACAGTCAACACATCCTTGCCGCCGGGTTCTTCTATAGAAAATTTGACCCGAATGCTGCGGGGATCTCGGTAGGAGATGCCAGAAAGTCTGGCCTGGCGCTGACACTCAGCTTGAAAGAGCTGCCTGAATTTTGTATAGGAGCCTTTGTACATTTTGCCGGTGTGCTGCTGCAAAAAAAGTGTCTTTGCGGTAACGCTGTCCAGAAAATGGCGGTCGTGCGAAATGACGATCAGTGTACCGCTGTACTCGGCTAGAAATCCTTCCAGCCATTCCAAAGATTCTAAATCCAGATGATTGGTAGGTTCGTCTAATATCATTACATCTGGATTCGCTTCCAGGAGACGGGCCAGGGCCAGACGGGTTCGCTGTCCGCCGCTGAGAGAGGAAATAGGAATTTCTCTGATTTCAGCAGGAAAGCCCAGACCGTTTAAAATGCTGTTGAGGCGGCTGCGAAACCAAGTGCCGCCCTGCTTCTGAAACTGATCGTAGAGCAGTGCGAGCTGGTCGGAGGTTTCTGCGGTAAGCTCCTGCTCCAGCTTTTGAATCCGATTTTCCAGATCAATCAGATGCTGATAGGGAAGTAGAAACTCATGGGATACAGTATTGTCCGATATCAGGCCGGAGTTCTGGGCCATATAGCCATAGCTTACCTTATCGTTCCTGTCTATTTCCCCGGCAAAGTTTTCCCGTTCTCCCAGCAGGGCTTCTAAAAGGGTGGACTTGCCGGAGCCATTGCTTCCTACAATGCCTATCCGGTCTTTTTCATGGATCTCAAAATTCAAATTGTCCAACAGAACAAAATCTCCAAATGCAATCTGCAGATTTTTCACAGTAAAAATATTCACAGAATTATTGTACAGGAAAGCGGGCAAATGTCAACCAAAGCAAGGATGTAATACAATATAGAAGACTTGACAGCTTTCCTGTTTGGTGGTATACGTTTTATATAGCGTAATTGCTGTTTTTCTTTTTTTATAAATCAATTTTTTTATTTCACCTGAATTTTATT
>CABQMV010000049.1 GCA_902465325.1 uncultured Oscillospiraceae bacterium | reverse complement strand
ACCAGAGAAGAGCTAATGCTGGTGGAGGACGAAGTAAATGCCGCCATCTATGCAGATTATCCTGTAGAGACCCAGGTGATGGCGATTGAAGAAGCAAAAAAGCTGGGGGCTATGGCTCTGTTCGGAGAAAAATACGGCGATCAGGTCCGTGTTGTAAAAATGGGAGACTACAGTATGGAATTCTGTGCTGGGACCCATGTAAAAAATACAGCCTCTATTGGAATGGCAAAAATACTGTTTGAAGGCGGCGTAGCTGCCGGAATCCGACGCATTGAAATGGTTACGGGAAGCAATGCCCGGGTCTATTTCCTGGAAAGGGAACAGATGCTGAAGGAAATTGCGGAGGGCCTGAAGGCTTCGATTCCGGATGTATCTGCTAAAATTAACCATCTCACAGCAGAATATAAGCAGGCCTTGAAGGAACTGGAGGCGCTTAAAAAATCTATGACTGCAGGAAATACTGCGGATATTTTGGCGGATGCTGTTTCTGTGGGAGATTTTAAGGTAATTGCAGCCCGAATGGATTTGCTGAATGCAGATGCTCTGCGAGATGCAGCCGACGGTCTGAGAGACCGAATTAGCAGCGGCGTTGTTTTGTTGGCTTCCGCTAAAGAAAATAAGGTTTCTCTTGTAGCCATGGCTACAAAGGATGCGGTGGCAGCCGGCTGTCACTGCGGCAAGCTGGTGAAGCAGGCGGCTGCTATGTGCGGCGGAGGCGGAGGCGGCCGGCCGGATATGGCCCAGGCAGGCGGAAAAAATCCTGAGGCTGTGGATGCAGTACTGAGTGCGGTACCGGAGATAGTAAAGCAATTATTGGTATAAGAAGGAGAACAGCTATGAGTGATTGTATTTTTTGTAAGATTATAAAAGGAGAACTTCCCTGTACCCAGGTCTATGAGGATGAATTCTGTTTTGCTTTTCGGGATATTGAGCCTCAAATGCCGGTTCATATTGTAGTTGCTGCGAAAAAGCATCTTTCCTCTATATTGGAGTTTCCTCAGGAGGACCAGGCATTTCTGGGAGGAATTCAATTAGCGATTGCTAAAATTGCCCGGCAAGAAGGCTTAACAGAAAACGGGTTTCGGGTCATCAATAACTGCGGGAGGGATGCAAAGCAGACGGTTCCCCATCTACACTATCATATATTGGCAGGCGGTCCCATGGGAGAAAAAATTGTATAAATGCAAATGTGGGAACAAGCTTGCTTATATATTGACTTTAGAAATGTGAAGTGCTACACTATTAGAGTATTAAATTATTAGGAGGATGACACTTGTTATGAAAAAGATAGTAGCAATATTCTTTTCAGTGTTAATGCTGTTAGGTTGTTTTGCAGGGTGCAGTCAGGATAAGGAAAGCAACGCAACCAAAGCACCTGAGGCGACGAATGTCGGCAATAGTGACTGGGAATACATAAAGAATAAGGGAGAATTGATCGTTGGTATTACACTGTTTGCTCCTATGAATTACGAAGATGATAAGGGGGAGCTTACTGGCTTTGAAACCGAATTTGCCCGGGCAGTAGGTGAAAAATTAGGTGTTTCTGTGAAATTTCAGGTAATTGACTGGAATGCTAAAGTAACGGAGCTTGATTCTAAAGCGATTGACTGTATTTGGAATGGTATGACAATCACAGATGAGCTTAAGGAAAAATTGGAAATTTCCAATCCTTATATGGCTAACAAGCAGGTCGTAGTTGTCAAGGCCGAAAATGTAGATAAGTATACGGACGCACTGACCATAAACGGAGCTATAGCAGTGGCAGAAAACGGAAGTGCAGGAGAAATTGTTGCCAGCACAAACGAAATTTTCTCCGGTGCGAATTTTACAGCAGTACAGGCACAGGCAAATGTATTGATGGAGGTTCTTTCCGGTACAGCAGATCTTGGTATTATTGACTATGTTATGTCTATTGGCTCCATTGGCCAGGGAACGGATTATGCGGATCTGACCACAGTTCAGTCTCTGGAATTTAATCCGGAGGAATACGGAATTGCCTTCCGTAAAGGATCTGATGCCGTAGAGAAGGTAAATACTGCTATGTCCGAGCTGGCTTCAGACGGAACCTTGAATGAGATTGCGGCCAAATATAAGCTGCAGGATCTTTTGTTAGTAAAATAACGGCAACGGTACAAATAACAATAAGAAATACCGGCGGCAGATAAGGCCTGTCGCCGGTATTTTCTTCACATAGGAAGGATATTATGCTAAGTAACATGACTTTCTGGGAGACCACGAAATATTTGTCGGAGGGCTTTGGCGAGAACTGTTTTCTGTTTCTTGTAACGCTGGCGGCAGCGCTGCCTTTAGGGCTTCTCATCACGTTCGGTTCTATGTCCCGTTTTCGGGCAATCCGGTGGCCTACCAGGGCTTTTATATGGATTATACGAGGAACCCCTTTAATGCTGCAGCTGTTCATTGTTTTTTATGTTCCGGGACTGTTGCTGGATTACCCTATGAAAAACAGAATGACGGCTGCCTGTATTGCTTTTGTTATTAATTATGCGGCGTATTTTTCTGAAATTTACCGGGGAGGAATTGAGGGGATTCCACGGGGGCAATATGAGGCTGGACAGGTATTGGGAATGACAAAGTCCCAGGTCTTCTCTAAAATTATCTTTTTTCAGGTTGTTAAACGAATTTTACCTCCTATGAGTAATGAAATTATTACTTTGGTCAAGGATACTTCTCTTGCAAGAGTAATCAGTGTTATTGAAATTTTGCGTCATGCGGAAACCCTGGCTACAAAGGGAATTATCTGGCCGCTCTTTTACACGGGTGTATTTTTCCTTCTCTTTAATGGGCTGCTGACACTGCTGTTCGGTTTTCTGGAAAAGAAACTAAATTATTACAGGGGGTGAGAAGATGGCTATACTGGAAGTGAAAAATCTATATAAAAATTTTGGAAAGACCGAAGTATTAAAGGGAGTAAGTTTCTCCATGGAAAAAGGAGAGGTTCTGGCTATTATTGGCTCTTCTGGCAGCGGAAAAACAACTTTGCTTCGGTGTATGAATTTTTTAGAGAGGGCGGACAGGGGAACGGTTTCTGTAAACGGCGAACTGGTCTTTGATGCGGCCTGTAAAAAAAAGGAGAACCGTCGGGATAGGAGAGCTAAGCAGCTTCAATTTGGCCTGGTTTTTCAGTCGTTTCATTTGTTTCCCCAGTATAATGTGTTAAAGAATGTAACTCTGGCTATGGAGCTTTTAAATAAGGAGCAGAAAACCATGACGGCAGAGGAAATACGGCAAAAAGCCATGGCATTGATACAAAGGGTAGGACTGGAAGATAAGCTATCCAGCTACCCCTGTGAGCTTTCCGGGGGCCAGCAGCAGAGAGTCGCTATTGCTAGAGCCCTGGCGCTTAATCCCATGATACTTTGCTTTGACGAGCCTACTTCTGCCTTGGATCCGGAGCTTACCGGTGAGGTACTGAAGGTGATCAGAGGCTTGAAATCCTCTGACAGTACAATGGTGGTGGTGACTCATGAAATGGCTTTCGCCCGGGATGTAGCGGACAAAGTGATTTTTATGGATGAAGGATTAATTGCAGAGGAAGGGACGCCGGAGCAGGTTTTCGGCAATCCCAGGAATCAAAGAACAAAAATATTTTTACAGAGGTATTTTGAATGATATACGGAATAACAGACGGAATGGTGATGCAGCGGGATGATAACAACCGCTGCCGAGTATCTGTTCAGTTAGATGAACTGATAACAAAATTGGAATGCTATGATGAACATGATAATCCTGTAGAAATTGACTGTTTGGAAGGAATTCTTACAGGGATACCGGTCGGGGGCCCCTATACTGTCAGGATAAACCATACTGTTTTTCGGGATATTTATGTAGGAGATCTCTGGATTCTGGCGGGACAGTCCAACATGGAGGGAAACGGCATTCTGACAGATCAGGATTATGCCTACCGGGACAATCCAAACATTCGGGCCTTTTATATGAATGACCAATGGCGGCCGGCTAGGAATCCACTGCATCATACTGGCAGAGCCCGGGATCGGGTACATACCGAAATTTATCATGCTCTGGATCAGCCCAAAGGAGTTGGGGCAGGACCAGGGCTTGCCTTTGCCTGCAGGATGTATTCCTATACGCATGTACCCCAGGGACTCATTCCCTGCGCCCACGGAGGGACCATACAGGAACACTGGACGCCGGATACAAAAGAGAGCGGCGGAGATTTCAGTCTATACGGTGCTATGTATCGCCGTTTCCAGGTCAACGGAAGCCATGTGCGGGGAATTTTTTGGTACCAGGGCTGCAGTGACGGAGAGAACTTTCGCGAGCAGTATTATACAGAACGCTGTATTCGACTGTTTAAAAGTATGAGAGCCGATATGAGCGGCCTTCTTCCAGAGGGAAGGATTCTTCCCATTGTCCAGGTTCAGATAGGACGGTGGACAGATGAATTTAATCAGCAGGGGGAAGAGCATGACCGCTGCTGGACTTCTATACGCCGTCAGCAGATGGAAATCGGAGAGAAGCTGCCAGGTGTAGATACGTTGGCTTCTGTAACCTACAGGACAGACGATCAAATACACCTTTCCAGTTCCTGTCAGTGGAATTTAGGGGAAAAGGCCGCAGAGGCTATGCTGAATTTACTGGCACCGGGAGAAGCCGGTCTCGCCGGCGTACTTCCGGGGATGAAGCTGGGTCGGATTTCTTTGAATCCGGTTCCCGTATACCCCAATTATACGGAAATGCAGATAGAAATCCGGAACGCTCATGGGAAGCTGTGGGCAGAGCCAAGAGCCATGGGCTTTGTACTGGCCACAGAACCGGATCAGCCTCAGGTCTGGAGACAGCCCTATGATGCTTTTACACAGGGGAATACAATACATATCCGTTTTCGCATGTCTCCTGAAGAGCTAAGCGGCTATTCTCTTTATTATGGATACGGCTGTAATCCAGATTGTAATATAACAGATGAACATAAAAATCCGGTGCCCTGCTTTGGTCCCCTTAAAATAGATGATTATAAGGATACCTGGAGAGAATCGGAAGAAATCGGTGAGATTCCTGAAGTATGGATGCCTCCTGCCCTTACATAGTAAGGATGTGAATGGCTTCCTGCAGTGGATCCCATATCCGCAGTCCGCTGTCCTTCAGCAAGGGCAGCGCTTTTTTATAGATACAGGGAAATTCCGTACAGCCCAGAATAATTTCTTGGCTATGGGCTGCCTGGGCTTGTTTATACAGCATGGCAGCAAAGCGCTGGCAGATATCTTGGGAAATTTCATTGTGTTTTACCGCTTCAATCTGATTTCTCAATTCAATAAAATCATCTTCCGATGGGGGTGTTAGAGTAATGCCGTACAGATCGCAGGTTGTTTCAAATATGCCCGATAAAATGGTACCTTCTGTAGCGACAAAGCCGGCTTTTTTTACTCCGGCGGCCTTCATGGCTTTGGTTACTGCTATAATGATATTCAAAACCCGGTCTTTGGCTTCCGGTACAAGCTCATACACTTCTTCCAAAAATATATGGGAGGTATTGCAAGCCAAGACAATATGCGTAGCTCCTGCATTCAGAAGGCTTCTTATGGAATCTGCCAGAAGCTTTACCAGCAGAGGCCGCTCCTCCTCATAAATAATGGCTCTGACGCGGCTTGGCATAGTGCAGCGGTTATCAATGATGATCCTGGGCCGGTCCCATTCTTTCTCCGCAGGGATTGCCCCCAGCAGTTCCTGAAAAAAATGCAGGGTTGCATAAGATCCCATACCGCCCACAACGCCAATAACCATTTTATCATATTTACTTCTGCTCACAACAAATCGCTTCCTTCTGCACGTTTTAAATCTTCTGCATCGTCAATTTCACACCAGTCAGCCTCCGGAACATTCACAGACTTTATCTGCCAATGCTTCCTGTGCATAATTTCTTTTAAAATCAATTCGTAATAGCTCTGTGTGTTCCCGCCGTTAATTTCGCGGTTCAGTGCAGGGACAACAGCATTCTGCCAAAAATCAGCAGAAAATTTATAAATGTTTACGGTTTTGCGTTTATCAGAATAATCAAAGCCTAAAGTCTGCTCTTTTTTCAGATATAGATCCACGGCGTTATCCTCTGCGTCTACCTGGATTACAGATCCGTCCATTGTTTCAGGATTAAACACGGAGGTAACAATGCTGCAGTCCGCAGCAGAGGTGGAAAGCTTCTGCAGCAGCTGTTTGGAGTATAAAAGGTCACACTCAAAAAGATAGGCTGAATCCCTTACATACTTGGCAGCCATCCAGAGGGAGTAGATATTATTGGTAGTCTCATAGCAGCTGTTTTCAATATAGTGAATAGGAATTCCCTGATAGGTGTGTCCAAGGATGTTCTGGATATAGGAAGCCATATGTCCTGTGACGATCACAAACTCAGAAATGCCAAGCGCTGCTATCTTTTCCATGGAGCGGAGAATTAATGGCGTTCCCCTGATAGGAACCATTGATTTGGGTATTGTATTGGTAATGGGCTGAAGTCTTCTGCCGAAGCCCGCCGCCAAAATAATTGCTTTCATAGAGGCACTCTCCTTATAAAAAAATTATACCATGCCTTATATAAAAAATCTATGGGTATTTATCCTCTCGCTCAGGTTTTTGTAAAATGTATAAGCCACTCGTGGGGAATTCCTTTAGCCAAGACTCTGTAAAATTTGTACAGAAACTTATTTGTATAAATACCACGGCCCCGTTTGGCAGCCTTCAATGCTTTGGCAGCTACGGTTTCTGCCTTGCAGTAGGGAAGTACCGCAAAGGTCTTTGAGCGGCCGGTGATATGGGCAACCTCTAAGAATTCAGTAGCCATTGGTCCGGGGCAGACTGCCAATACATGGATTCCTCTGTCCTTTAGCTCGTAGCGCAGAGCTTTGGAAAAACTGTATATATATGCTTTTGTGGAGCAGTAGACTGCCATGTTGGGCGTTGGGACAAAAGCCGCGATTGAGCAGACGTTAATAACGGCAGATCCTCTGCCCATATAGGGCAGTACAAGATTTGTCAGTACCGTTGCCGCTCTTACATTCAGATCACACTGAAGCATTTGTTCACGGTACGGGGCCGATGCAAAGTCACAGAGCTTGCCGAAGCCTGCGTTGTTAATTAACAGTTTGACCTGAGGCTGTTTGGTTTTCAAAATTGCCTCTAATTCCTGATAGATACTTTCCTGTGTAAGGTCAAATCCCAAAGCAGTGATGCTTTTCTCTGAAAAAAGGTCCTTCAGGGTATTGAGCCGATCCGTTCTGCGGGCAATCAGCCAGTATTCATCAATTTCCGGATAAATATCTCTCAGCTTTTTGACAAATTCAACGCCCAGTCCGGCGGAAGCACCTGTGACAATTGCAACAGACATAAATAACGCTCCTCTCAGCTTTTAAATTTTTTATTGATAATCGGCATTACATTGGCAAAAGCTACTGCAAATACGGTAGCCATTAGGACCTCTGCCAATACATTCCAGGAAACAATGGCGGAAACAACTGCCTTAAACTCTGTGCCCAGAGAAGGAAAGAGCAGCCACAGGCAAAGCATAACAGAGGCGGTATGGACGATTACACCAACCACAGAGGAAACGATAACTGCCACATTTCTGCTGACCGCACCTGCAGACATCCGTTTTTTCATTACGGAAAACAGAAAACCGGCCAGCCAGCCGAAGAAGACCCTGGCTCCAATACACATCACAATAGAAGAAACCGGACTGCCGCTCAGAAAGGGTGAAAAAGCCAAATCTGCTGGAGAAGTAGCTGCGGTGGTGGCCATCCACATAGAAAGCAGACCAAATACACCGCCCAGGACAGCTCCTGCAGAAGGGCCTATAATAATAGCGCCGACAATAACAGGAATTACCAGTGTCGTAATCGATACGGGCGGAATCATAATAAAACTAAGTCCTGAAAAATACAGGACTAACATAATCGCGATAAGCATTGCCATTTGTACTAATTTTAAAACTTTCTGATTTCTCATTTTATATTACCTGTCCTTTCTTATCTGTATTCTTTTTGTAAATTATGTGCAGTCCCTCCAGTAAGAGATTGGGGTTGTAGTGAATCTTATGCCGGGTGTGCCGACAGATTTCTTCGGCAAGGCCGCCGGTGGCTACAACGGTGCATTTTTTTCCCAGCTCTTCCTGAAAACGGTCAATCATGCCGTCCAGCATAGAGGCTGTCCCAAATACCATACCGGACTGCATACAGTCGATTGTATTGGCGCCAATTGCTCTTTTAGGAGATTGTATGCTGATATACGGCAGCTGTGCTGTCTGATTGGACAGGGCGTTCACGGATACCCGAACGCCGGGAAAGATGGCTCCGCCCAGCATGGCGTTCCCCTGATCGACAACGCCCAGGGTTGTAGCGGTTCCCATATCGATAACAATAGCGGGCAACGGGTAGAGGGCAGCTGCAGCCACACTGTCTACTAGAAGGTCACTGCCCAGCTGTGCAGGATTGTCAATCCGGATATTGATTCCGGTTTTGATACCGGGTTCCACAATCATAGGCTTTTGGCCGGTCAGCGTCACTAGTGCATCTCTTAAAGAAAGGGTAATCTGCGGTACTACAGATGAAATAATAGAACCGGTAATCTGTTCTGGTTCTATATTGTGAATGGTAAGTACAGATTTAATCTGTACAGCGTATTCATCGGATGTCTTGCTTACATCGGATGATACACGGACGGTAAATAACAGCGTATCTTGGGAATAGCCTCCAAGTACAATGTTGCTGTTGCCAACATCAATGGCTAAAATCATATGAAATTCCTCCTTGCTATTGTTCATTTACATTGATACAATGCATTTTTATTATATAACTTTTTTAATAGGCGCACAAGTGTAATTTGCCTATCCTATGCTTTCGTGATACAATGAATATGTTATGAATTGGAAAACATATCGGTATAACAGGGTGCCTTTTTTTGCACCGGAGAGAAAAAAATTTCGTATAACGATTCTGGTGGTTCTTCTTATTTTGATAGCCTTTTTTTGTCTTATTGATATTGTGAAAGATAATTTTACCATTGAGACAAAGGAGGTTTCAATTTCTCATCCACAAATCCCGGAGGAATTTGATGGGTTTCGCATCCTGCATATTTCCGATATTAACGGACAGTATTTCGGAACCTATCAGGAGCGTTTAATTCAGACCATAAAAGCTTTGAATAATGAATACGACTTGGTGATTTTGACTGGAGACTATCTTACTGATCCTCAAACAGAAGATTACAGGCCTGTGCTGGATATTTTAGAGGTCTGGAAGGATCAGAAGCCGGTCTATTACTGTCTGGGAGAACGGGATTATCAGTATGAAACAGAGGATGCAGGCACCACTTTTATTTCCTTCAATCCTGCGGAAAAAAATTCACTGATGTTGGAAATGGAAAAACTTGGCGCAGTCTTTATTTATCCCATCCAGGAGATTCAGAGAGGGGATAGTAAAATCTTTTTAACAGGCACCCGATACTATGAGACCGCTTTTTCCGACACCACTTTCGATATGGATCGGGATTTCAGTATCTGTGTAACCCATGCGCCCATCGGATATAATGTTTCCAGCCGGATCGCGGAGAATAACAGTGTCAAGCTCCAGGAAGTGGATTTTGACTTCTGCATTTCGGGCCATACAATGGGAGGCATTATAAGATTGCCATTACTGGGTGCGGTTTATTCTGCAGAAGACGGTCTGTTTCCGCAGGAGGAAACGACCTACGGGCTCCACACAGATGCCGCAGGACGTATTACCTATATTACCTCGGGGCTTGGCTGCACAAAGGAATTACCCTTTCGTGTGCTGAACACACCGGAAATTTGTGTATATACGTTAAGATCTCAGAAGTAATTTTCCAGTATATAGGGGAACAGGGCTTTGGAGCGGTCCCAATCCAGGACCTGCTTGCTGTATATATCGTATACCTGATCGCAGAGCTCTGCCCGCTGCGGATGGTTGTAGGGAACGTCGCCATCGCCTCCTGCTGTCATTTCAATACAAATCCCGGGTTTGTTGGTGACGGAACGGAACCAGTTCTCAAATCCTCCGCCGTAGTTTCTTACATTCTGAGTAGTGCCGGCTACTGTAAAGCCTAAGCAGTCATGAATAATGTTTACCAATTTTGAATCTCCGGGAATGTCACCGTTTACCGGATCGTGCCAATATAAAATTTTTCCCTTTGTATGAAAGTTCAGGCAGAATTGAAAGTCATGGTTTTGTACCAGACGCATTAAATTTTGCGTTTCCTGCTCAGAAGCAGAGGAATCTCCGGGATAATTCATTCTGCTGGGCGCAGTGTTTTCTGTATCGTTTTCTTTCATCGTATCCCATTCAAAAGGGAAATTCCGATTTAGGTCTACACCTCTGCCGTTAGCCTTCCACACTGTTTTTGTCCAGTCGGTAACATTGGTAAATCCTACGGGATCGGCATAGCCGTTGCAGATATCTACGCCGTCCGGATTATTCATAGGGGATATGTAAAGGGTAAAGTTGTTCAGCAGCTGAACAATATCATAGCTTTCATAAGTCTGGTTGTTGATATAGGCAGCGGCAAGTTCTTCTGCCTGACGCATGACATAATTGGTGGTTATGTTTTCTCTGGCATGGGTTGCCGCTGTAATTAGAACCTTGACAGGTCCTTTCCCGACTTTCAGAATATACATTTCTTTTCCGGCAGTGGATTGTCCGATGGATTCCACTGATACAATGTCCGAGTATGTCTGTCCCAGAGAAAGAATATCCTGTGCGCAGCTGTCGGAGGTGTAAATACGGTAGGGGTCTACAACTTTGCCCTCCGCTGTCAGTGTTACATCAACTACTGGCAGGGGAGTAGGAGCCAGTGTTGGTTCTGCCGGGGCTTCTGACGAGGCAGGTACTGCTGTGGCTGTGGCAGCAGGCGCCTGTATATTTCGACAGCCGGCAGCTGTCAGCAGCAATAAAAAAGAAATAAATATGACAAGTATAACAGGGTAAATTTTTTTTCTCATTTATATCCTCCGTAAAATATACAGGGACTGAATCTGTTATATTATAAATCAGTCCCTGCTTTTTTCTGTGCTGTTGCACGCTATTTCCGTCTATTCATTTTCCTCGGGAAGTGCCGTTTCTCCGTTCATATTTACTTCCATTATAATAGGAAGAATCATAGGGTTGCGCTTTGTCTGATTGTAAACGTACTCATGGATTGCATCCCGGATATTGCTTTTTTTCAGAGACCAGTCATGTTTGCGCTTGCTTTCTTCCGTGGCTAGAAGTGCTTCTTTGGCCACATCGCGAATAGAGGACATCATATCTTCCGCCTCCCGCATATATACAAAACCTCTGGATATAACATCTGGCCCGGCAAGCAGCGCTCCGGTATCCAGATCAATTGTCATTACCACAATAATTAAACCGTCCTCTGACAAATGTCTCCTGTCGCGAAGTACTATATTGCCTACGTCACCTACCCCCAGACCGTCAATCAAAATGTTCCCGGAGGGTACTTTCTCCTCTGCGTTTACTCCGTTAGGGCTAAAGGACAATACATCGCCGTTTTCAATAATAAAAATATTTTCCTCCGGCATTCCCATACGCATTGCAATATCTTTATTGCGTACCAAATGCTTAAATTCTCCGTGAACCGGCATAAAATACTGAGGCTTTACAATGGATTGGATCAGTTTCAGCTCTTCCTCGCAGGCATGTCCTGATACATGAACTTCTGCCAGAGATTTATAAATAACATTTGCGCCTTTTTTAAAGAGCTCATTAATCATCTTTGCAATAGGCTTCTCGTTTCCCGGAATAGGGGAGGCAGAAATAATTACTGTATCTCCTTTAATGATATCAATCTGACGGTGAGTGGAAATAGCCATTCTGGTCAGGGCGGACATGGGCTCTCCCTGGCTTCCGGTGGTAATAATAACCAGCTGCTCCGGCGGATAATTGTCCATTTCCTCAATGTCAATCAGTGTATCCTCTGTATGCTTCATATATCCAATCTGACGGGCTACTTCAATTACATTTACCATGCTTCGGCCGCAGATTACACATTTTCTGTTAAATTTGACGGCGGTATCGATAATCTGCTGTACCCGATGTATATTAGAAGAGAAGGTAGCTACAATAGCCCGTCCTTCTATTTTAGCGAAGAGTTCATCAAAGGTATTTCCTACTGTTTTTTCAGACATGGTAAATCCCTTTTTCTCCGCATTGGTACTGTCCGCCATCAGAAGCAGCACGCCCTGCTCGCTCAGCTCTGCCAGACGGGTCAGATCAATGGGAAGTCCGTCAATAGGAGTATAGTCCACTTTAAAGTCACCGGTATGGATGACCATTCCAGCAGGGGTATTGATAGCTAGCGCTGCAGCATCTGCTATACTGTGATTGGTTCTGATAAACTCAATAAAGAAATCGTTAGTTACAATAACGGTGCCATATTTTACAACCTGTAGAGATACCTTATCCTTCAGGTTGTATTCTTCCAGCTTTTTTTCTACAAGCGCTATGGTTAACTTTGTCCCATATACAGGGACATCCAGCTCTCTTAACACGTAGGGAAGGGCGCCGATATGGTCCTCGTGACCATGGGTCAGAAAAATCCCCTTAATTTTTTTTCTATTCATAGAAAGATACGTGGTATCCGGAATCACCGCATCGATTCCAAGCATATCTCCTTCCGGAAATGCAACCCCGCAGTCTACAATTATTATTTCATTATCAGATTCAAATACTGTTAAATTTTTTCCAATTTCACCAAGGCCACCTAAGGGTATGATCCTCAGGTTACCCTTTATCTGTCGCTTTATTTTTTTTTCCACACCAAAACCTCCTGATTGACAATCTATAACGTACAATAATGCATCTACTATATTATATCACATTCATGATAAAATACAAGCGCTGTAAATAAGAAAAAGTTCCCCGATAAAGAGGAACTTTTGGCTGCGGAACTAGGATTCGAACCCAGACAAAATGAGTCAGAGTCATTCGTGCTACCTTTACACAATTCCGCATTGTATTGTTTTCTTACCCTTTCGGCTCAGCTATTATAGCATCCCAAAAACAATTCTGCAATAGGGCACATTAAAAAGTTCATGGAAATTTTCGTCATGAACTTTTTAATGTGGTCGGAGTGACCTGACTTGAACAGGCGACCTCTTGCACCCCAAGCAAGCACTCTAGCCAAACTGAGCTACACCCCGAACAGCAAATGGTATTATAGCACAGGTAAACAAGCTGTGCAAGAGCAAATTTTTAAAAATTTTTTACCATTAAACTTTTATTGCGTTTCATATAAAAAACTTGAAACCTTGAAAACTTTAATGGAAAATGTTATATTATAAATGCTATAGTAATCTAAATCACACATCGGCGGCACATACGACGCCACCGGTAACAGGGGTTCTTCCTCTATGTACCCGGCTGCGCCGAGTACGTCGGAATAATCCTCCGTGGCGCAGCCTTTGATATACACCTGGCATTTCTGTTTGGTGCCATCCGTAGTAATATAAATCCGGTCAACAATCGAATGAACCAAAGTAAACAGAGCTTCAGGCTGTGCGTCCTTTG
>CABQMV010000048.1 GCA_902465325.1 uncultured Oscillospiraceae bacterium | reverse complement strand
CAGTACATCATGGGACACGCCAACATCGTTATGACGCTGAACTATTACGCACACGCCACTTTCAATTCCGCACAGGCGGAAATGGAACGGCTGGAAGCGGCCAAGGCGGAAACCGCCGTAGCCGCTGCGGAAACCACCGTGGAGAACACGGAGGAAACCAAGGCTGCCGCCTAAATAGGAAGCCGGTATTTACTACCGTTCCTACTACTTTAGGACGCAAAAACATGAGGGGTTATGAGAGGAAACGTGAGCTTCTTCCGTTACGAAAAATGCCGGGAAAGCCCGTAGTTATGGGCTATACCGGCATATAAGAATTTCTAAAGAGATAATCTGAAATCTATTAAACTATTTTAGTAACAATAAAAAATATATTGCGTCGTATATTATCCTTCTTCCCAATCCAATAGTAAATTGATATAATAAAAATGGTATAATCCTAGGCATAGCGTAGTGATTGTACCGATTCCGGCTCCCGACCGGAGGTATACGGAGTATCAACATCTCTCCCCAGTAGAAATGCTCCTAGCTATAAATGTTCTACTTGATTTATTAAGATATTACATATATTAGTACAATGCCTCCGGTCGGAATGCTTTTATTCTTCCTGTGCTATATTATTATATAGAATATTTATTTGTGCTTTAAACGGTCGGGCAGCTGTCCCGGCCGTTTAAAGCATATCCGAAAAGTCCCCAGCATATAAATTATCAGGGAACAGCATCAAGGGGGCTTTTATATTGAAAGACTATATTGAAGAAAGAGTGTTGGAAATCGCCAACTACATTTTGGATAATAACTGTACTGTCAGGATGGCGGCGAAACGCTTTGAAGTCAGCAAGTCCACGGTACATAAAGATATGGTTGAGCGTTTGCCCGAATTATCTGCCTCTCTTGCGGAAGGGGTTCGCGATGTGCTAAACGATAACAAGGCGGAACGCCATATTCGTGGCGGGCTGGCAACCAAAGCAAAATATCGGCAATTATCAGAACACAAAAAGTGAGAAAGTAAGGCCGGGGGAAAGGCAATTTCACCCGGTCCTGCTTTTTTATTCGGGTATTTTTACCTGGGAGGCTGTTGGAAAGAGGATACAATTTTCTTGCATTTACCACGCCTGTATGATAAACTGTTGTTTGTGAAAATCCCGCATAGATACTTTAAAAATGCGTTTTACAAAAGATAAGGAAATAATAAGGTGGGTGTGTATTTTGAAAAAGCTAGTTATCAATGGCGGACAGGCTTTACGCGGTGAGATAACAGTGGGGGGATGCAAGAACGCCGCAGTAGCTATATTACCGGCAACATTGCTGACGGAGGAGCCTTGTGTTATTGAGAATGTCCCTGATGTTTCAGATGTCAGGATTATTATAGAGATATTGAAAAAATTGGGTGCGGAGTGCAGATGGGAAGCCAAGGACACTTTATATGTGGACACAAAAGCGGTTAGCAGTTATAGAGCCTCTTATGAAACGATAAGCAGAATGAGAGGGTCTTATTATTTTATAGGGGCGCTGTTAGGACGGTTTGGCCATGCTGAGGTTGCTCTTCCCGGCGGCTGCGATTTCGGAACGCGCCCGATTGATATGCATCTGAAGGGCTTTTTGTCTTTAGGTGCTACTATAAAAGAGGAATACGGCATGGTAAATGCCCATGCAGACAGAGGTCTGAAGGGCAACAGCATTTATTTAGATAAGGTTTCCGTCGGTGCTACGATTAATATTATGCTGGCAGCTGTACGGGCTCAGGGTGTCACCACCATTGAAAACTGCGCCAGAGAGCCCCATGTGGTGGATCTGGCTAACTTTTTAAATTCTATGGGGGCTTCAGTAAGAGGCGCGGGCACAGATGTTATCAAGGTGAGAGGCGTCGAACGGCTCCACGGAAGCAAGGGATATTCTGTTATTCCTGATCAAATTGAGGCCGGCACCTATATGATTGCGGCGGCGGCTACAGGCGGGGATGTTACGGTAAGGAATGTGATCCCAAGACATATGGAATCTCTCACTGCTAAGCTGGAGGAAATGAATATTGGCGTAGTGGAAGGTGCGGATTATATAAGAATTTTTTCTGCTGCAAATTATCACGGCACAAATGTAAAAACGCTGCCATACCCCGGATTTCCTACAGATCTGCAGCCGCAGATTACCGTTTTGCTGTCGTTGGCGCAGGGAGACAGCACCGTTACGGAGTCTGTATGGGACAACCGTTTTCGCTATGTAAGCGAGCTGCGCAGAATGGGCGCAGATATCAAGGTGGAAGGTTCTACTGCTATTGTATACGGTCCTAAAAAATTGAAGGGGACAAGCATACGCTGTCCGGATCTGAGGGCCGGTGCGGCATTGGTGATTGCGGCGTTAGCGGCCTGTGGCCAGTCGGAGTTGTACGACATTAAGTATATTGACAGAGGATACGTGGATATAGAAGGGAAGTTAACCGCTCTTGGCGCCTGTATTAAACGGGAAGAAGCGGAATGGGAGCCGGTATGATCAAATTTTGCAGTCTTTTCAGCGGCAGTAGCGGAAACTGTATTTTTATAGGGACAGAGACCACCAAGGTGCTGATCGATGCAGGTGTCAGCGGCAGCAGAATTACGGAGGCTTTAGAGGAGATCGGCGAAGCGCCTGAGGATTTGTCGGCAATTTTTATTACACATGAGCATTCAGACCATATTTCCGGTGCGGGCATTGTTTCCCGGAAATATCGAGTGCCTATTTATGCTACCAGCAAAACCTGGCAGGCAATGACACGGGGAGTCGGTAAAATTTTACCCGAAAACAAGAAAATTATGGAGAGCGGAGAGCAGCTGACACTGGGGGACCTGGAAATTAAAAATTTCAGTATTCCTCATGATGCGGTGGATCCGGTGGCTTATTCATTTGAGACAGGCGGAAAAAGGATTTCTGTAGCTACGGATATGGGCTGCGTCACACAGGAGATCCGGGAAAATATTTGGGGAAGCGACCTGATCCTTTTGGAGTCTAACCATGACATAGAAATGCTGAAGAGTGGGAGCTATCCGTATGTGCTGAAAAAGCGTATTTTGGGGGACCGGGGACATTTATCCAACCTGGCGGCGGCAGATTTTCTGACAGAATTGGCTTTAAACGGAACAGCTCAATTCTTTTTAGGGCATTTAAGTCAGGAGAATAATACGCCGGAATGTGCGTATGAGACCACCTGCCATATGCTTTTAGAACGGGACCTTAGGGTGGGCAGAGATTTGGACGTCTGGGTAGCCAGCCGGCATCACTACAGCAGGGTCGTGACTTTGTAATGTTGCATTTTACATTTGTCTGTGTGGGAACTGTTAAAGAAAAATATATGCGTGAGGCAATCGGCGACTATTCAAAGCGGCTGAGCAAATATGCAAAGCTGAATTTTATTGAAGTGCCGGAGGGTATTTCTGTAAAAAAGGAGGGGGAAGCGCTGCTGTCTCGTCTGCCGGAGCGTACTTTTGTAGTTGCCCTGGATCTGGCCGGAAAGAACATGAGCTCCCCTGCTGTGGCAGCATTTTTGGAGCACAAGGCTTCTGGCGGAGTTTCTCATTTTGTTTTTGTAATAGGAGGGTCCGATGGATTGGCCTGTGCAGTCACGGAGCGAGCGGATTTCCGCCTATGTCTCTCTGCGCTGACCTTTCCCCATCAGATGGCTCGGCTGATCCTGCTGGAGCAATTGTACCGGGCCATGAAAATTAATCATGGAGAAAAATATCATAAATAGTGTTACAGAGGGGAAACTGTTGCAAAGAGCTTTTGTTCCCGGTAGATTTTCATAGCTCTCCAGGCGGTATTTTCCTCTTCAAAGAGGCCGAAAACCGTTGCGCCGCTGCCGGACATCATAGCGCCTAATGCGCCCTGCTGTAAAATGCTTTCCTTTAATTCCCTAATTCGGGGACATAGCTTAAAGGCGGCCAGCTCTAATACATTTTTCATATTGGCGGCAAACAGCGAAAGGTCCTGCCTGTTCAATGCGTCTATCAGCAGCTCTGTATCCGGATGTGCCTGGGCAGGAATCTGGATTTCGTCCAGGGCCTTATACACTTTTTCTGTAGATAAAAATATATTTGGGTTTACCAGCAAAAGCCATCCCTTTTTCATAGGACGGAGTCTGCTGAGCTCTGTGCCGGTCCCCTGTGCCAGTCCGGCGCCGCCCCGGACCATAAAAGGCACATCAGATCCAAGGCCTTTGGCCAGATCTTCCAACTCATCCATGGTCCGGCCAAGGGTGTAAATGCTGTTGATCCCGCGAAGCACAGCTGCTCCGTCAGCGCTGCCGCCGCCCAGTCCTCCGCCTGAGGGAATGTGCTTTTCTATATAAATGACTATTTTTTCCCGGATTTCATGTTGGTCCATCATAAGTCTGGCTGCTTTATAAACCAGGTTCTTTTCATTTAGGGGCAGGCGTCTGGTATTGCATGCCAGGGCAATGTCCGGGTCAACCTGTGTTTTCTCCGGCAAGATATCAGAGGCGGGTCCTATAAAAAAATACAACTTGTCGTATAAAGGAATTTGCTGCATAATCATTTTGACCAGATGATAGCCGTTTTCAGGCTTGATTCCCAAAACATCTATGGAAAGATTGATTTTGGCATTTGCTATGGAAAGTTTTCCATAATACAGCAAGCGGTTTATTTCGGATTTGTCAGTATTCATAGGAGCCTCGTATTCTCATTTTTTAACAGGGCCATTATACAAAAAAAATATAATGTGTGCAACTGAGAACGGATGCAGAAGCAGGGGCCTGGTTTTCAGCCCCCTGCTTCTGTGTTTTGCTGGCTTATTGCAAACTATGGGTTGCTGTATGGTTTTACGCAATAATCAGCTTTTGCCCAGGCATCAACAAATCGGGATTTTTAATGTTGTTTAGATTCTGTAGGGTATCTACAGAGGAACTGTATCTTTTGGCTATTTTCCAAAGGGTGTCGCCGGGCTGCACAATATAAATCAGAATAGAAGGGCGGTTTTCATCAGGACGGTCGGCCGGGTTTTCGCTGCCAATTTGTGTAATGACATCGTAGGTGTCCACCCGCATTAATGTTCCTGTAGCGCGAAGCGCGATACGAAGTTCAATTTCCTCCGGGGAGATGATGCAGAAGCTGATATGGGTGACCTCTGTCTCCAGTGCGGCAAAAAGCTCCTGGCTGGCCTGGGGCTCTTCTATATTCTGTGTAAAAGGAATTTCTATATCAAAGGCGGCAATGGGTTGTTCCGGATTATCAGAAAGGTACAGCACATTACAGGAGAGAAAACCGTCGATTGTTATTTTGCCGGAGGTGATTTCCACATCGGAATGTCCCACTGCGCCGGATACATTGATAATTTCCGAAATTCCCGGAGCACCGTCTGTCTTTTGAACAATATCTTTCAGCACAAATTGGTCTGAAATTCCGCTTATCAGTCGGGAGGCCTTTACCGGTTCCATTGAAAAATCCAGTATTTTGCTGAGTGAAAAGGCATCGGTTACCACAGGCGTATCTAAACTTTCACTGCACGCAGAAGCAATACAGACAATGGCGCTGAGCTTCAAAATTCTTCTTTCCCCGTCGCTGTCTTCACTGATTTCTGCTGACAGCTCTGATATGCTGCAATTCCAAAAGGCCAGCTCCGCTGCGGAGGACGGGAGCTCAATATTTGCTGTAAAAGGAATCCGGTTTTCCCAAATTTCCGGAGCTGGATTCATTTCGTCTGCTAAATAGAGGGTACAGAGGGCCAGTGTGCCTTTCAGCATGACGCTTTGATCCTCCGGGGCCGTAGATACGTCCGTAATATGGGCATCTGTCTGGAGAATTTTTCCCAGAGGCTTCTTCCCGCCGGGCAGCTCAATTTCCTCGTTTATCTCTGTCATCAGCTCTGGCAGCTTTTTAACAGAGGTCACCGGCAGCGTGCCCTGCTTTATCTGCAGGTCCTCCAGTCCGGCCAGCCCGGTCACCACCTTTTTGTCTTCGTGGTAAAAGAGCTTCGGCTCTGCCCTGACGCTTCTGAGAGTGATTTTTCTGTCTCCCTCCATAGTAAAATCCGTATGCTCTACAAAGGCGGTCATCATGAGTTCTCCGTTATCTGCAATCTGGGGGATATTCAGTCCCAGTGTCTGCCGTGATTCTACTGTAAAGCACATAACTTCTTCATTTTCGTCATTGGCAATGTAAAGGATGCGGTATTCCAGCTTAAGACCCGGCGAGGCCATTGTACTCTGTTCCTCTTTCGCCAGAATTTGTACGGTGCCTCTGGCGGTCAGTACTCTTTTTACACTGGGCATGTCATCAGGAACGATTCCCTGACACTCAAATACAGAGCGAACCTGTTCCAAGGGTAAAATGCTATCCATTTTTATCATTTCTTCTATTAATTCCAGCATATTTGTCCTCCCTAACAAATGTTTTTCATATTACTTGTAGACAAATATATTATCTTAGGGTAAAAAATATTCATTTTATGCAGCAAAAGAGGATAAAATTTTTATTATTTCATATTTATTGCCATCGTGTGCGGCTTTATGAAAAGTATTGACGGGGCTTTGTTTAGCCGGTACAATTATAAATTGAATAAAAGCGGTAATTTTTGGATTCCCGGTATGATAGGTATCAGATGCCGGTTGGTGATTTATATAGAATGGGTAAAGGAGAAGAGTATGCTAACAGACATTCAAATCGCGCAAAAGGCTTCTATGAAGCCAATTGAACAAATTGCAGCCAAGGTGGGGATTCCGCAAGAGGCTTTGCTGAAATATGGGAAGTATAAGGCAAAGATTACACAGGAATTTATAGACAAAACAGCCGGCAATAAGGACGGTAGGCTTATATTGGTTACTGCTATAACGCCAACCTCTGCAGGGGAGGGGAAAACCACTGTAACAGTAGGCCTGGGACAGGCAATGAACCGAATCGGAGCCAATACTGTGATTGCTTTGCGCGAGCCGTCTCTGGGGCCTGTTATGGGGATCAAGGGAGGCGCCACAGGCGGCGGATACTCGCAGGTAGTTCCCATGGAGGATATTAATTTGCATTTTACCGGAGACATGCACGCTATTACAGCGGCAAACAACTTACTTTCTGCTGCAATCGACAACCATATTCAGCAGGGGAATGAGTTGGATATTGACGTACGGCGTATTGTATGGACCCGGTGTATGGACATGAATGACCGTGCTCTGCGAAATATTACTGTAGGGCTGGGCGGCCCTGTGAACGGGGTTCCAAGAGAGGACCATTTTGTTATTACGGTAGCATCTGAAATTATGGCAATCCTCTGTTTGGCGGAGAACCTGAGGGACTTAAAGGAAAGGCTTAGCCGGATTATTGTTGCCTACAATCGAAGGGGTGAGCCTGTGACTGCCGGAGAGATCGGGGTGGTAGGCGCCATGGCACTGCTGCTGAAGGATGCGATACTTCCCAATCTGGTACAGACCTTAGAAAACACCCCGGCGCTTATGCACGGAGGGCCCTTTGCCAATATAGCCCACGGCTGCAACAGTGTGATTGCCACAAAGCTGGGCTTGAAGCTGGCGGATTACTGTATTACCGAGGCCGGTTTCGGAGCGGACCTGGGCGCTGAAAAGTTTATGGACATCAAGTGCCGCCAGACAGGACTTTCTCCTGCCGCTGTTGTTTTAGTTGCGACTGCCAGAGCATTGAAGCTTCACGGAGGAGTGCCAAAGACAGAGCTGAACGAGCCCAATCCTCAGGCAGTCACAAGGGGCTGCGCGAATTTGGGGAAGCATATTGAAAATATGAAAGCCTATGGGGTCCCTGTACTGGTTGCAATCAATCATTTTTACTCAGATACCCCAGAGGAAATTCAATGTATTCAGGATTTCTGCGGTGCAATGGATGTTTTGGCAGTGGAGGCAGATATCTTTGAAAAAGGCGGAGCAGGCGGTACGCGGCTGGCCAGTGAGCTGGTAAAATTAATTGCGTCCTCTGCGCCTTCCTTTACGCCGGCTTACAGTCTGACTCAGCCTGTGAAAAATAAAATAAGAGAGCTGTGCGAAAAGATATATGGTGCGGCGGAGGTGTCGTTTTCTGCCAAAGCGGAGAAGACGCTTGCACAGATTGAGGCCATGGGGTACGGCGAACTCCCTGTCTGCATGGCAAAAACACAGTATTCCCTGTCAGACAATCCCTCCTTATTGGGCAGGCCTGAGGGTTTTTCCATGAATGTAAGAGAAATCAGACTTTCAGCCGGCGCCGGATTTATTGTTGTGATGACAGGTGAGATTATGTCTATGCCGGGGCTGCCGAAGGTTCCGGCAGCCAATAAGCTGGATGTATTTGAGAACGGAGAAATTGTAGGTCTCTTTTAAAGCCATTTTACGAACTCAGCCAGGGGTTCCCGTTCCTGAGCAATTTCAGACAGTTTGGACAGGCCGGTTTTTTCATACCGGCCTCTTTTGCTGTTGTAATACTTATTTACAATTCTCCAGAGCTTTTGTGGGAACTGGAGCAGAATTTTCAGCACACAGAGCTCTTCGTTCGAAAGGGGTCGCAATTTTCCGTATTCCTCTAGAATATAAAAAGCATCTTCTCTGGCCCAGTTGCACTTTCTCAACCGGCGGCGCAGCAGATTGGCCACGTCATATACAGGAAGTTCTATTGCCATATTTTCAAAATTAGAGATCAGAGGGAGCGGTTCGCACTTTATGATATTATGTCCGGTAAAGTCCCGGTGACAGATACAGCCCTCCTGCCTTCCTGCCTCCGCCATAGCACGGTAGGGAGAATTTTTTAGCTGCTCCAGTAAAGATTCTCCCAGCTGGCAGTAATAGTCAGCGATTTCTAAGTATTGGTAATCAAAAGCGTCATTTCCCTTAGCCGCTACCTTGCGGAAGCGTTTTAGCTCGCCTAATCTGCGGGTAAAGATCTCCTGTGCATCCCCCAGAGGGCATTTTACCGTATAAGGGAGACCAAAGGCCTCCAGACGCCGCCGGGCCTCGGCCTCTGTAAAGCCCTGGCCAGCCAGATGTATCTGAGCAAGAAGCTTTGTAGCCATTCCCAGTTCTGTTCTATTGTCAAAGGAGTAGCCGCCCTCTGTATGGTAGGGATTCATGGTAAAATTTCCGTTTTCCATCTGTGCAAAAGGAAGCCCTTCTTTGGTCTCAATATAGGTGTCTACATTTGGAAATCCGTTTTCTTTTAAATAGGAAATTCCGGTATGAATAAAAAGCAGCCTTTCGGCAGAAAGCTCTGAGGACCGCAGTACATAGTTTTGGGTACGGTGGTCTTTTTGGGCGGAAATCAAAAAACCGGACGGTATTTTTTTGTGGTCTGTGACTTTGATAGGGTAGATACCTTCTAACCAATTCTCAATATTTATAATCATGAAAATCCTCCCCCAAAATGTGTGTCCAAAGCATTTATATGAGGAGTAGGCGGGTATTATGCCCTGTATTTAACGACGGCCGTCCTCCTAACGGATACGGCGTCTGCGTATTTGAATTTTATGGACAATAAAGCACAGAAAAACAGCACAGACCACGCCGGAGAAATCAATCATAACATCTGAGATAAGAGAAGCACGGCCAGGGGAAAAGTACTGTATAAATTCATCGCATACTGCCACAAACAGTCCCATGGAAAGGGTACAGGAATCAAAGGGCAGCGGCCAGGCGGCAAAAACCGTCCGCAGTGCTTTTGTAAGAAGGAGACCCAATATAAAAAACTCCGAAAAATGAGCAGCTTTCCGCACAGCAAAGGCAGTGATCTGCCAGTTGGTGCCCAGCGTGCTTATAAAATCATTAAAGGCGGACAGGACAAAATTGCTTTCGTTGGAGGAAACGGAGGCGGGCATAAAAGAGTGGCCCCATATCACAAGGATCCACAGGCAGACAGCAGTGCTGAAAATTATTTTTTTGTTTCTGTTAGACATGAGTTTTTTCATAACAAGCGCATTATATCACAGTTTCCTGCGGTTTGAACAGATACCGCCGGCGTATGTTTTTATAAGGAAATATTTCCTGATTTACGCACTGGTGCGATAAATTGTACAAAAGAGGTATTGAAAAATAGTCGGAATCTAGTATATAATCTATAAGGGTTTGATGGACGCCGTCACAAATTGGCGTATGAGAAGTAAAAGTGTTGAGAAACAATAGATTTTTTCAATGCGATCATACAGGAGTGTGATGGGGGATGTATGAAACCAACATGGGCGTGGTGTTTTTAGGGAGAGACAAAGCCTTTGCTGAAGAACTTTGCGGCAGGATAATTGGCGACAGAATTTTACCGCTGGCAATCATCAGCAATCTGCAGACTCTAGAGCCTACCCTGAAATGCCTGCGGCCGGAAGTAATAGCTATTGATGATTCTTTTAGCGAGACTACTGCGGCAAGACTATTGCAAAGAGTAAACTGTTTTGATTTTTATGCTACACCAATAGTTATTATCATATCCAACAGGAACGATGCTCAATACGTGGAAATGTGTATGGAATATGGCGCGGCTTATTATATGCTGAAGCCTGTAGTTGCGGAAATTTTCTGGGAAAGGGCCCAGATGATTTTTGACTATCAGCACAGCCACACCATTGAGAACAGCATCAGGGTGAGAAAGGGAGGTGAGTTATCGAAAGAAGATGTTGTTAGCAGAATTGTTATGGAATTACTTTATTTTGTAGGATGTTCCCCTAAACTTAAGGGATTTGTTTACTTAAAGGAGGCTGTTTCCATGGTTGTAATCGGGTCCTGTAAAAGTTTAAGCGGAAAGGTGTTGTACCATGCCGTAGGGAATAAATTCCACCAGAGTTGGTCAAATGTCGAGCGAAATATCGGCGTGGCCGTAAAATCCATAAATACTGTTGCAACGAAGGAGTATTTTAACAAATTTTGTGATGATATTATTTATAATACAAATACAATAACGAGTTTGGAATTTATTTCCCTTGCGGCATATGTAGTGTCTGACAGAGTCAGAAGAAAGCAAGGAGGATAAAAAATGAGTGATGAAAAAATTGGAATTGTGATAGCGGACAGCGATGATTCGTATTCCGGCAAATTGAAGTCTTATATTGACTGTGAAGAAAATTTGAAAGTCAGTCGGATTGTTAAGAGCGGCGATCAGGTAAACGCAGCTTTTGAAGATACGGATGCGGATGTGTTAGTAATGGATATCATACTTCCGGTGCTGGACGGATTTTCTGTTTTGAAACAGCTTAGCAAATTGGCCAGAAGACCGTCTTTGGTAATTGTCTCGTCTGTTATGGGACATGAGCTTCTGGTTAAGAGGGCGTCGGAAGCAGGCGCCGATTATTACGTTTTAAAGCCTGTAGATTATCAATCTTTTGTAGAACGCATAAACTTTCTCAGTAAAATATACGTCAGTAAAAATACCATATTGAATGAGGCCGGTTCAAAGGGAAGAAGCGGCGGTACAGAGAACGGAGGTATCCATCCTTCTGTTCCGGTATTGTCTTTTCCTGCTTCCTCTATGACTCGGGAAAGTCCGTTTATTGTTGAAAAACCTATTTTAAATGTCAGGAAGGAGACAACGAGACTTTTACATGAAATCGGCGTGCCGGCCAATTTGAAAGGACATAACTATTTGAGAGATGCGGTACTCATGGTATTGGAGGACAGAAATTTAATTAACAGTGTTACAAAAACGATTTATCCCAGTATCGGAAAGCGGTATCAGACGTCTGCGTGCAGTGTAGAGAGGGCAATCCGGACCGCTCTTGAAACAGCGTGGACCAGGGGTAGAACGGAAATACTGAATGAGCTATTTGGCTTTACAATTAATATCAATAAGGGCAAGCCTACAAATGCAGAATTTATTGCTTTGATTGCGGATAAATTAAGTTTGGACTGCTCATAATATCTGTATATTACAATACAGAATGGTAGGCGACAGAGAAAAATGCTTTTATTTTTATTAGGTCTGATTATTGGGGGAACAATCGGAGGAGCATTTGTAGCTCTATTACAAATAAACAGGGAGGAACATGATGATAGTAGGTTTAGCCAGTAAAAATTATGAGTTTATGAGGCGCTTTTATGACTGCGCCCAGAGAAACAGCTTTAAGCCGGTTTGCTTTTGCGGTCCTGCGTGGAACGAAATCCAACTGCGGCAGATGGTTTTATATAATAGGCCGGACGCCATTATATTTGAGGTCAGCGATCCATGGGAGGGTTCGTCATTTAACCGGTGCAGAATTAACTACAGTAATATGAAGAAGCCAATTATTGTGCATTTTACATATACACGTCTCGAATCCTTAGAGCTGTCTGCAATAAGAAGACCTTCCGTCAATGACGGCTTTGGCGAAAAGGACGAACAGAACTTAAATGATATAATAGAATTTTGCACTTCTATATCCAATTTATCTAAAAGAATTGTAGAGAAAGGTGAAAATCAAAAGAAAATTGAATTTCGCTGTATAACAGCTTCTGTTATGGAAAAGCGAGGGGTAGCGCCTACCACCAAGGGATATCATTACATACTTGATGTTATTGAAGATTTATATATGAATTCGGCTAATTACAGCAAAAAAGAGGAAATTTATAACCGAATTGCCAGGGCAAACAATACAACGGTGCTGAGAGTAGAAAAGGCTGTTAAGTATACAGTCAGTTCTGTGGCCGACAGCAGTGTATCTGACCGAAAATTTGTATGGGATGTTTATCAGGAAAGCCGTGCAATCGTTGACGCCGCCGGCTTTGTGGTATAAGATATAGGTAAAATATTTCGGAAAAGAGGTTGTCTTTTATGTTGAAAAATATCCCCAGCATAATTCCGCCGGATTTGTTAAAAATTTTGATGGAAATGGGTCACGGAAACGAGATTGTGATAGGAGACGGAAATTTTCCGGCGGCCAGCTATGCCCAGAGATTGGTGCGCTGTGACGGTCACGGGGTTCCCGAGATATTAGATGCTATTTTACAGCTTATGCCGTTGGATACTTACGTGGATGCGCCGCTAACATTGATGCAGGTAGTGGAAAAGGAGGCGCCGGAGCCTGAGATCTGGAGAAAATACCGGGAAATTGCTGCCAAGCATGAACCGGCAAACTGTAAATTTGAGCAGATGGAGCGTTACGCCTTTTATGAGAGAGCCAAGGAGGCGTATGCCATTATAGCTACTGGCGAAAGCGCGATCTATGCCAATCTTATTTTAAAAAAGGGTGTTGTTCAGTAAAGAAAAGCCGGGGCTGCCGCCCCGGCCTTTTTTTATAAAATGATATTTAGCGACCATGCAGTAAACCGTTTATCATAGCGGCCAGTATTTCCAGCTGCTGGCGAGTGCATTGCCGCAGCATATTCTGGACTTCCGCTATGATGGTCTGGTTTGAATCCGGGTCTTTTGCAAACAGGGCGTCTAATGACAGGGTGAGCAGAGTGGCCATTTTTTCCAAAAGCATATAGGAAGGATTTCGGGTACCGCTCTCAATACTTTTTAGATGCGTCGGTGAAATATAGAGCATTTCGGCCAGCTGCTCCTGTGTAAAATGTGCTTGTATTCTGGCCTGCTTTACTGCCTTTCCCAATTTGTTTTCGTTATGATTGCCCATACTGCCAACTCCTGTTTTTTTGTACAGCAGCTCTTGTGGTGTGCTGATACAAATAGCATATGCTCAACACAGAAACATTTGATATAAGCGGTTTCGCTCTCATTCAGAGCAGCTAATCTTACATCATAGGGCATACCTCCTGTGCTTTGGAATGGTGCGTTTTCCTGAGATAGATTGCGTTAGATGAGATAGCTGTAATCAGGAGAGATAGATTTATTCTTTCGGATAGTCAGGTAGTTTAGGGGTTGGAGTGTGAGGAAGGGGGAGAAGAA
>CABQMV010000047.1 GCA_902465325.1 uncultured Oscillospiraceae bacterium | reverse complement strand
GCCTCCTTCACAAAATCAAACAGACTGTCCTCCAGCTTCCAGACCTCACCGCCCGGTCCTCTTCCATAGGAGGGCGGGTCCATAACAATTCCGTCGTACCGGTTTCCCCGGCGCAGCTCCCGGGATACAAATTTAAATGCGTCGTCTACCAGATAACGGACTCTGGCTGTCGCCAGGCCGCAGAGCTCAACATTTTCCCTGGCCCTGGTTACCATCCCCTTGGAGGCATCCACATGGCAGACCTCCGCGCCTGCCCGGGCGCAGGCACAGGTAGCGCCTCCTGTATAACCAAAAAGATTTAAAACCCGAACTGGTCTGCCGGCAGCTTTTCTCTCCTCAATGCTTTCTGCCATCCATTTCCAATTAGCAGCCTGCTCCGGAAAAAGTCCGGTATGCTTAAAGCCTGTAGGTTCTACGTAAAACCGTAAATCTCCATAGCCTATTGTCCATCTGGCCGGAAGCTTGCTCTTAAAATGCCACTGGCCGCCGCCCCGGCTGCTCCGCTCATAAACAGCATGAGCGTTTTTCCACAGGTTCGGCGCACACTTTCTCCATATAACCTGAGGATCGGGCCTCGCCAGAATATAGCCTCCCCAACGCTCCAGCTTCATGCCGTCTCCTGTATCCAAAATTTCATAATCCGTCCATTGATCCGCTGTTAAATTCATTTTCCGTAAAAATCCTCTGTCAATTGATTTGCTAGCTCCGGTAAAATACCGGCATTTTTTGCATAATTAAAAATCGTATACCGAGGCCGTATCCGATAGGCATTGTTCATACAGCTGAGAAAAACCTCTCTGGACACACCCAGCTCTTGAGGCGTAAGGGTAGATCCTACTTTTTTATAAAGCGCCTTCATATATTCCGGCTCCGGCACCGAAATATCCCAAAGATCCGCATATCTCTGCTTCATCCATTGATATGCCCGGCAGGCCACAATAGATCCTACTCCCACAGAATTTCCGTGCAGGGGATGTTCCGTCCCCTTTTTCAAGGCGTCCAGCTCCCAGAAATGTGCCATATGGTGCTCACAGCCAGAAGCCGGCCTGGATATTCCCACAAGGCCCATGGCAATACCGGAAAGCAAAAGTGCCTCGTTCATACGGTCAATGGCCTGCGGCACCCGCTTCATATAAGCCTCCGCCTCCTGTACACACAGGTCCACTGCATTTCTCACCAGTTTGGCTGTGGTCTCACAATAGTATTCCCCATTTATTTTCACCGTCAGCTGCCAATCAGCCAGCGCTGTGTACTTCCCCACAATATCCCCAAATCCCGCCCGGAACATAACATCCGGCGCAGTAGCCATAATTTCCGAATCGCAGACAATCGCATAGGGATAGTGGGACAGATAGGTTACCTTTGCATGATTGACAATTAAAGGAGACATAGAGGATGCATAGCCATCCATGGAGGGCGCTGTCCCTACAGTAGCAGAGGCAATCCCCATTTTATAAGAAACAATTTTGCAAACGTCATTGATGGTCCCGGAACCCACTGCCAGTAGCAGAGAAGTATCGTTAGACGTTTCATACAGCAGCCTGGCAACCACTCTTTCATCCGGCACCACGATAGGATAATCCTCTGATTCTAAAAATACTGTACTGACCTGGGAATAACCCCCTCCTTCCAAAAGCTGCAGGACTCTCTCTCCGGCTATTTTCCAGGTATTTGCATCACTGACCAGTATAATCTTCTTATCCCTGAAGTCAGATAAAATTTCAGGAAGTTCTTTAATAACGCCTTTTCCTACAGCAATTCTCTGTATATCCACACTGTGTCTTCTGCCGCAGCTGCACAGGTAGGAATAGCCGGTCATATCACAGACTTTCATGTTCAGTATAGAATCCAAGCTGATCGCCTCCGTGGGTAAGTATACCATAGGAGCCCGCAAAAAGAAATAACAATAAAGGAGAGGACATTCCGCCGGAATCGAAGCAAGACGAAACCCAAAGTTTTTTGTCGCTATTTGACTAAAT
Source organism: uncultured Oscillospiraceae bacterium (assembly GCA_902465325.1). Lineage (GTDB taxonomy): Bacteria > Bacillota > Clostridia > UBA1212 > SIG427 > CABQMV01. The sequence continues at coordinate 11,910 of CABQMV010000047.1, read as the reverse complement.
TAGGAATCAAATTTGTCACTTGTTTTGTTTTTATTGAGCATTGTGTTATAATATTACATGAAAGAGGTGATACTGTGAACAAAATCAGAAGTAAAGATCTGTTTGACCTGGACAAAACGCTGGCCGCCAGTCTTCTGGCAAGCTACGAATACCCCTGGGAAGCATTGCCCCATATCAAAGACTTTATTTTACAGCTGGGACACACGCTGCCCGAAACCGAATACAGCTGCCCGTCAGAGCATGTATGGATTTCGAAAAAGGCACGCATCGCCCCTACGGCTTTTATAGGAGAAACTGTTATCATCGGCCCCGGCAGTGAAATCCGGCACTGTGCTTATATCAGGGGCAATGCATTGATTGGGGCAGACTGTGTTGTAGGCAATTCCACAGAAATAAAAAACGCCATTCTGTTTGACCGGGTACAAACACCCCATTTTAACTATGTAGGCGACTCTATTCTGGGCTATAAAGCCCATCTGGGTGCGGGCGCCGTTACCTCCAACGTAAAAAGTGACCGCACCTTTATTACCGTAAAGGATAACGGCGAACAGATTGTTTCCAATATGAAAAAATTCGGCGCCATGATAGGAGACTATACAGAGGTAGGCTGCAACACGGTGCTGAATCCCGGAACAGTTATAGGCCGACATACAAACATCTACCCCGGTCTGTGCGTTCGAGGAGTGGTTCCGGAGGAATCCATTTATAAAGATACAAACAAGATTGTAAGAAAAAAGGAAAGGATTTGATGATATGGGCAGACTTTTTGGCACAGACGGGGTAAGAGGCATTGCCAATACGGACCTCTCCTGTGAAATGGCTATGAATATCGGCAGGGCTGCGGCAGCGGTGTTAACGGGAGACAGCCGCAGAAGACCGGTTTTTGTCATCGGTATGGATACCCGGACCTCCTCTGATATGCTGGCCTCTGCGGTAATGGCCGGCCTCTGCTCCGTAGGAGCCGATGTGGTACATTTGGGTGTCGTGCCCACTCCCGCCGTAGCCTATCTGGTGGGAAAATACAAGGCAGATGCCGGTGTCATGATTTCAGCCTCTCACAATCCTTCAGAGTATAACGGAATTAAAATTTTCAGCGGCGACGGCTATAAGCTGCCCGACGTGCTGGAGGACCGGATGGAGGAAATTGTACTGGGGCATCGCTCTCTGGAGGATACCTACATAGGAGATGCGGTAGGCAAAATCTCCTACGGTACTTCTGCGGTAAAAGACTATATTGACCATTTAAAGAGTACCGTGGCATTTTCTCTGGACGGATTAAAGGTCGCAGTAGACTGTGCCAACGGCTCTGCCTCTGCTACAGCGGAAAGGCTTTTCAAGGAACTGGGCGCAGAGGCTCAGATTCTTTGCAGCAGTCCAAACGGCTCTAATATCAATGTCAACTGCGGCTCCACTCACATTGAGAAGCTGGCAGCCTTTGTCCGGCAGGGCAGTTACGATGCCGGTATCGCCTTTGACGGGGATGCCGACCGGTGTCTCTGCGTAGACGAGCACGGAGAGCTGATAGACGGGGACAGAATTATGGCTATCTGTGCAAAGGATCTGAGCCAGCGGGGAAAGCTCAATAAGAACACGGTGGTAGGGACCGTCATGACCAATTTTGGGTTTGGAAAATTCTGTGAAGAAAACGGACTTCGATTTATTGCCACAAAGGTGGGCGACCGGTATGTGCTGGAGGAAATGCTGCTGGAGGAATACGACTTTGGAGGAGAGCAGTCCGGACATATTATTTTCAGAGATTTTGCCACAACAGGAGACGGACAGCTCACCGCTATCCAGCTGCTTTCCCTTATGCGCCGTACTGGGCAGAAGCTTTCAGAGCTTTCTCAGATTATGAAGCAGTACCCTCAGGTTATGATTAATCTGGCTGTCTCTCCTGAAGGGAAGCTGCATTTCTTTACCAATAAAGCAGTCAAAGACGCTATAGAGGCCGCCAAAAAAGCGGTGGGAAAGGAAGGACGCATTGTTGTGCGGCCCTCGGGAACGGAACCTCTTATCCGGGTTATGGCAGAAGGCAGTGATGAAACAGTCATAAGAGCGCAAGCAGAGCAGGTAGCTGCTGCCATTAAAGAAAATTTAGGTTTTGTTTAAGGGTTGACAACCGATTTTTCTTTTGGTATTATGTCGCTTGTAATTGAAAATGCAAAGGCGTTGAAAGGGAACAAGAACCGTGTCCCCGACTTCAGAGAGTTGCCGCAGGGTGCGAGGCAATGTTGAGAACGGTTCGAGACTCACCCCGGAGCTGCCGCTACAGAAAGCTTTTACAGGCAAGTAAGTGCGGACGGAATTCCCCCGTTATTCAGGAAGGGCATTATAGGATGCCGTAAAGTGGGTATTTATACCAATAAGAGTGGTACCGCGGAAGTTTAACACTTTCGTCTCTTGCACAAGCCGGAGACGAAGGTGTCTTTTATTATACCCGACTCTCCGAGACATTTTACAAGAAGGAGAGATTAAATGATGAAATTAGCATTTTCTACACTGGGCTGTCCCGACTTTGGTTGGAGCGACATCTACTCCACCGCTAAGGACTTTAGTTTTCAGGGAATTGAAATGAGAGGTCTGGGCGATCAGATCTTTTCAGTGAAGGCAAAGCCCTTCTGTCCCGAAAACATTGACAAAACCATTGCGCATCTGAAAAAAAGACACTTGGAGATCCCTTGTCTGTCCTCTGGCTGTACATTGAAATATGCCGACCGGACGGAATCCGCTGTACAGGAGCTCAGAAGCTACATTGATCTGGCCGCCCGACTGGGAACTCCCTATATCAGAGTACTGGCCGACGAGCACGCCGCACCGGAGGGAGAGGTGGACGATGAGCTGATTTTACATACACTTCACCGTCTGATTCCCTATGCAGAAGAAAAGAAGGTAACACTGTTAGTAGAAACCAACGGTGTGTATGCAGATACCAGCCGTCTCAGAAATCTTCTGGACCGGATTTCAAGCGACAATGTGGCCGCCCTCTGGGATATCCACCACCCCTACCGGTTTATGAACGAAAGTCCGGAAACAACCCTTCAGAATCTGGGCGCCTATATAAAATATACCCATATCAAGGATTCTGTAATGGAAAACGGCCGGGTAACCTATAAGCTGATGGGCGAAGGAGACCTTCCGATTCCTGCCATTATGCTGGCACTGCGCTCCATAAATTACGAAGGCTATATCTCTCTAGAGTGGGTGCGCGCCTACAATCCCGAGCTCAGCGACGCCGGAATTGTATTCCCCCACTATGCCAATTATATGAGCCAGTATATCGGTGCGGCAGATCATGTAGGAAGGCTGCAGGATAACCATGCTCATACAGGGAAATATGTATGGCCCAAGGAGCATTTAATTGACCTCACCTTTCCTCAGGTGCTGGACAGAATGGTAGATGAATTCCCTGACCAGTACGCTTTCCGCTATACCACGCTGGACTATACCCGTACCTACAGCCAGTTCAGAGATGATGTGGACACCTTTGCCAGAGCTCTGATCGCTCTGGGCGTCAAGGCCGGCGACCATGTAGCCATCTGGGCCACCAATGTCCCCCAATGGTATATTACATTCTGGGCCACTACGAAAATAGGGGCCGTGCTGGTTACGGTCAATACTGCCTATAAAATACACGAAGCGGAATATTTGCTCAGGCAGTCGGATACCCATACCCTGGTCATGATAGACGGCTATAAAGATTCCGACTACGTTGGCATTATGAAAGAACTCTGTCCCGAGCTGGAAACGGCGGAAAAAGGAAAGCCCCTCTATTTAAAGAAGCTTCCTTTTCTGCGAAACATTATAACCTGCGAATCCTCACAGCCGGGCTGCTATACCTGGGAAGAGGCTATGGCCCTGTCCGAAAAGGTTGCCCAGGCGGAAGTACAGCTCCGCGCCTCAGCCATCCATAAGGACGATGTATGCAATATGCAGTACACCTCCGGCACCACCGGTTTTCCCAAGGGCGTTATGCTGACCCACTATAATGTGGTGAATAACGGGAAGGCCATTGGAGACTGCATGGATCTCTCTACCGCAGACAAAATGATGATCCAGGTTCCCATGTTTCACTGCTTTGGCATGGTGCTGGCTATGACTGCCTCTATGACCCACGGAACCACCATGTGTCCAATCCCCGCCTTTTCTCCCAGAAAGGGGCTGGATTGTATCAACAGAGAACAGATTACGGCTTTCCATGGCGTCCCTACTATGTTTATTGCTATGCTTGGCCATGAAGATTTCCCCAAAACAGATTTCAGCCATATGCGTACTGGAATCATGGCGGGAAGTCCCTGTCCCATTAAGGTAATGAGAGAAGTGGTAGAAAAAATGCATATGAGTGAAATCTGCATTACATATGGACAGACAGAGGCGTCTCCGGGCTGCACCATGAGCAAAACCACTGACTCTCTGGAAGCCCGCGTAAACACAGTAGGCGCAGCCATGTTCGGTGTAGAATGCAAAATTGTAGATCCCGAGACAGGAGAGGATCTTCCTGACAACGTAGACGGCGAGTTTGTCGCAAAGGGCTATAACATTATGAAGGGATATTACAAAATGCCCGAGGCGACAGCAGCTACCATTGATGAAAATGGATGGCTCCATACCGGAGACCTTGCCAGAAGAGACGAAAACGGGTATTATAAAATTACCGGGCGAATTAAGGATATGATTATCCGAGGCGGTGAAAATATTTATCCTAAGGAAATTGAGGATTTTATTTATACCCATCCCAAAGTAAAGGACGTGCAGGTAATCGGCGTTCCCGATAAGCAGTACGGGGAGGAAATCATGGCCTGTGTCATTTTGAAGGAGGGCGAAACCGCCACCGAGGAAGAAATCAAAGAGTTTGTGGCCTCTCATATGGCAAAGCACAAAACCCCCAGATATGTGGACTTTGTGGATTCCTTCCCCATGAATGCCGCCGGTAAAATATTAAAGTACAAAATGCGCCAGGATGCGGTTGACAAACTGAACCTAAAGGCAGATAATGCAATCGAAACGGCCTGACTAAAGCAGGCCGACCGATAGAAATACATATCAGGAGGAATCTTATGATCGTAACAAAACCCCCTATGGGTTGGAACTCATGGAACACATTCGGAGAAAACATTTCCGAAGATTTGGTGAAGGAAGCAGCGGACGCTATGGTATCTTCCGGTCTCAGAGACGCAGGCTATACCTATATTGTGATTGACGACTGCTGGTCCCTCAGAGAGAGAAACGCCGAAGGTAAAATCGTGGCCGATCCGGCTAAATTCCCCCACGGAATGAAGCATCTTGCCGACTATATCCATTCAAAAGGATTGAAATTCGGAATGTACTCCTGCGCCGGCACTCAGACCTGTGCCGGGTATCCGGGCAGCTTCAACCACGAGTTTGTAGACGCTCAGATGTTTGCAGACTTTGGCGTTGATTTCTTAAAGTACGATTTCTGTTATAAGCCCAAATTGGTAAACGGTCCCATGCTGTATCAAAAAATGGGGATGGCGCTTCGGGCCACTGGCCGGGATATTCTCTATTCTGCCTGCAACTGGGGATCAGATGATGTCTGGTCCTGGATCCGTTCTACCGGTGCCCATATGTACCGCTCTACCGGAGACCTAGGCGACAATTTCCAGCTGATGAAGGACATCGGCTACAGCCAGATTCCCAAGCAGGGCTTTAACGGACCCAACTGCTTTAACGATCCCGATATGCTGATTGTAGGGATGTACAATAAAGGTAATGTGGGCTGGGGCGGCTGTACCGATGAAGAATATATGATTCATTTCTCTATGTGGTGTATGATGTCCGCGCCTCTTATGATTGGCTGCGATATCCGGAATATGAACGAGCAGACCCTCAAGCTGCTGACAAATAAGGAGCTGCTGGCTATTGATCAGGACCCGGCAGTCCGCCAGGCAATCCGCGTACCCAGTGAAAGAGGCGACGACCATCTGGTGCTGTTTAAGCATTTGGAGGACGGCGATTACGCCATTGGAATGTACAACTTCTATGAGAACAGAGTAAGAAACACCTTCTTCCTGCACGACATCGGGCTTGGAACAGAGACCGGCTATGGACTGACACTGGAAAACATTATAACCGGGGAAAAATTTGAGAAGGTGGCAGACGACTTCAGCTATGACCTGGATTCTCACACCGGTGCGACCTTCAGAGCAAAGCTCGTTCCCCTGAAGTAACAATGGCAGCTTTATGCCGAACCTGTGGCCGCAGTCTGACCGCAGATGAAATCGGAATATACAAGCGAATGGTAAACAGAGGCGCAACAGATTTTCTGTGCGCCTCTTGTTTGGCATCTCATTTTCAAATTGATGAAAAACTGGTATATGAGAAAATAGAACATTTCCGCGCCATGGGCTGCACCCTGTTTACTTCTGATAAAAATGCGGATGAAGGAAGCAAGCCTGCCGATTCCTCTATTCCTTCCTCTTTATCACAACGCTAAGCGCTACAATTCCCATAATCGCCAGTGAGGCTGTAATAACAAACAAGGTATAGCCGCCTTCTTCTCCTGTGTCAGGCGCCTTGACTCTTTTCTCTGGTGAGGGTCTGGGTATGGGCATTTCAGGAGATGGCTCTGGTGTAGGACTGTTTTCATTCGTCCACGTATGTACAGAATAGCCGGTACCATTTATCCACTGTCCGCTGTAGTCAAAGGTATATACATCTTCCGATAAAAGATATCCATGGGGCGCCTGGGTTTCCCGAATCGTATACACTCCTCTCAAAAAGCCTTCAAATGTAAATTTTCCTTCCCTGTCAGAAATGGCTGTCATAACTGCTTGTCCCTCTTGATTATAGAGTGTAAATACTGCATCTGCTAGAGGCTGTCCGTTGGAATCTGTCTTTTGTCCTTCAAAACGGACCGGTTCATTTCGTATTTCTTGTACTCCGGTTATTCTGCCATCCTCCTCCACAGTAAATGTCTGATCCTCCATATATGACGCATATCCCTCCGGCGCCAGAACCTCCCGGAAAATATAATTCCCTGCTGACAGCTCAATCCCTGTCAGAAGACCATCCTCTCCTGTAGCTTCTCTGTACAACAAATTGTCAAAATTGTCATAGATTTCTATAACAGCCCCTTGCAAAGGCACTTCTCCGTTAAAATTCCTTTTACTGATCTGGACAGGAAAAACCTTTAAGCGGTTAATGGCTTTAAATGAAATAACTGTTTGCCTATGTAAATCCAATTCATACCGGGTTTGGTCCAGATAATATCCGGGTTTTGCCTCCAGCTCACATATATAATAGTGCCCCACAGGCAGCATGGAGTTGAATGGAACCTTACCGCTGCCATCACTCTTTCCTACCGCAATCAGATCTCCTGACTGCAGCTGCGGGCTGTAATCCTCTCCCGCATACAGGCCGAAAACAAAACCCTCTCCCGGAGCTGTTGTTTTATTTCTGCGGATCCGTCTGTCCTCTTCCTTTCCAGAAATTTCTTCTCTGACCCAAATTTCCGCCGTTTTTGTAATTTCCGCCTGCATACCCTGATAGCCGTTGTACAAAGAGAGCTCCTTTACCGGCTCCGTTCCGGTCAGAACCGCTTCGTATACATCAGAGTCCATGAAATAGCCTGGAAGACCGGAGCTTTCTTTTACAAAATAAGTTCCCAAAGGAAGCTCTCCCGACTGTGCCCTTCCCTTTTCGTCAGTTACAAGAGTCTCTACGAATTCACCGGATTCATTTTCAATGCGGAAGGATACGCCTTCTAAACCTCTGTCTTCAAACACAGGAATTTTTAAAGGTCCGTATTCCGACATTTCCTGCCTCACTCCTACAAATACGGGCCCCTTTTTTTCTATACAAATACTTCCCTTTTGCGGGACATTTTCTATATCCACCGACAGAGTATCCGGAACCTGTATCCGCAGAGGCTCTCCAGAAAAATAGCCGGCAGGAGCCTGTATCTCCTCTATTAGATATTGACCTGGAGGAAGGATCTCGGGAAGAATAACCTGTCCGTTCACTGTAGCCAGCTCCGTCTTTCCATTGTGGCGAATATATTCCCCGGTCTCTGTACATTGAATTCTGAACACAGCCGTATCTGCAATCAGATGTCCCGTATCCCCGTCTTTTTTGTTAATTGTAAGACCAACAAACCGCTGGCTCCCCGTAATATGTCCCTCTGCGGAAGCGGCATAGCTTTGCAGTGTGACAATTCGCTGATACCCGGATGCACTTGGTGAAAACAGCAGCATTGTTTTGATCCGTACCGTTCCTCTTACTTCTATATTCCAATGGACGGTTCCTCTTAATTTGTCACGGGGAATTCTTACAACAATTTCGCCGGAACGATTAATCACCGCCTCCACCGCCTCAGAAGATTCTGCGCTCAACTGGGTTCCGGAAGGAAGGCTGCCCTCCTCTTTCGCCCGATAGGTAGCCAATATATAAAAGTTTTCCTGGTAATAACCGCCTCCTGTCTGTACCAGTTCCAGTTTCTGCTGCTTATCCGGCAGCTTCCAATTGCCGGACAGCCCTGTGTTTACAATCTCATTGACCAGGGAAATCATAAGCTGAGATTGCCGCGGCGTACAGACAACATCAGCTGAAGCGGTAGCCTGTACCCCTGAATATGGACCAAAAGGCTGCTGCTTTCTCACTGCTACCTGCACTGCAAATAGCTTCATATCATTAGACAGCTCTCTGTACTCTGCCTTATTGATAATTTTCTCCGCCGCCATAATACACCCATAGGCTTTTTCCACATCCCATTCTCCCGTATAGTCCTGTGCCAGTCCCAAAAACTGATACCCGGATCCCTGAGGCATATGACTAAGGCTGGTATCAAAGCAAAATGCCACACCGCCTTCCAATTGGAGCTCTGCATCAGCCCCATTCAGATTAAACGCGCTCCCCTGCACATTAGTAGTTCCATTATAGCTATGGGCAAAGGCCACGGTAACCACAGAAGGCGAGATGGTTACCGTATTTTCCTGTGCCGCTCCGTTAGAAACTAAAAAAGTAAGAGAACCCAACAAAATGACGGCCAGAAATACAGCCAGCAATATAAATTTTTTTCTTTTCATATTTCACATCCCTTTCCTATTCACTTTCTGTATAATTGACTATTTTTTGTATAACTGTTTTGTACTGCTGTCTGATCAGACCGGGCATGGAAAAACAGTACGGCGTATGTCCTGTATTTTCCGCAATCTGCCGATTGCCGTCGTGGTAAATCTCACCCAGAAAATCTGCGTTGCCTACAATAGAGGAAAATTTCTCCGGATTTAAACTGATCCCCTCCTTATATTCCCAGGCAACAAACCGAAGCGAGGCAGATAATCCGCTCTGACAGAATTTTTCCTTTTTATATCGGCAGACCTCTGCATCCCATAAATTACTCTGGGGCGCTACAATTACAGCATCACAAAAGGTCACCAGATACTCTCTTTCCATATGTCCAAAGATGACGGTCATATCAAACTGATTTGCGGCCCAGTGTACAAAGATCCCCCAGCCCTGACAGTCTATATGTCCCATAAGCCTGTCCGGAGACCGAAGCCCGATATAGAGCCGTCCAAACCCCTCCGGCTGCATAAGGAACCCCTGCTCCATCCATTCCTTTGTCCCGCAGCTGTGAAACAGTGCCCTTTCTGCCTCCTGATCCGGCAATTCCCGGTCAGGCAGCTTTACGCAGTGGATGCCCAAATTTCTGGCTGCCATAGGAATATACTCTTCCCCGGCAGAAAACAGCCCAACCCTCAGATTCATACGTCTGGACGCTTCATATGCCAACTCCACTGCAAATCGGGGATTGTCATCGATAAAAAGAATTTTGGCACTGGTCACAGATAGGTTCTGCATAGTTTCCCGGACCCGTCCGGAATCTACCGGTACCACAATACAGCTTTCCCCGGAGAGGGATGCCTTTTGAAACAGTCTAAGCCCACATTTTCTTTTTCCCGGGTCTGGGCTCAGAAGTTTCAAAATCCGGCTCCCTACAGCATCCTCCTGTAAACAGCCTGCCTCCCCTCTCCACACACTCCCCGTAATCATAAAAAATAAAAGTACGCCCAGGGAATAGAAGTCACAAGCCGGTGAAATATTTCCCGTAAATACCTCCGGAGCAGTATACGGCCTGCTGCCCATAATAACCGTCTGTTTGTCGCAGCAAATGGGAACCTGTCCGGAAGGACACACACTTTCAAAGTCTACCAGAAAAACCTGTTTCCCCTTGAGAATCACATTAGAAGGCTTTAAGTCCGTATATACCAAGACGCCCTGCCGGCTGTTATGGAGCCTCATTAAAATACGGTACAGTACCGCGCCAATATATAAGGCCTCCGCCTTGTCCAGAAAGCCGCCCTGCTGCTCTACATATTTATCTAATGTAAGGCCGCTGATCCATTCTGTAACCAAATACAAATAGTCAGCGTCTTCAAAAGACCGTATGACCCTGGGGACACCCGGACCCTGTATCAGGTTCAGGATCTCTTGCTCCCAACGCGCCCGCTCTGTCGGTACTTCCGCTTTGTGCCACCTTTTGACTGCCACAGGAAAACCTTCTGCATCCTCCATTTGAATTACTCTGCCGCCTATTGTAGCCTCCATACGATACCTCCCTGCCATTTATTTTTAAGTAGGGCAATTCTACAATGGCAGCAGACAGTTTGCACGGAAAACTAATTATTTCCCAAAGACTTTTATAAAATGATCACCTATTGATTTCCTGATAGCACATAAAAGCACCCTGCCAACGTTTCGGCAGGGTGCTGATTATTTCCCATATTTATTTTTTAGGACTGGTTTCCGGCGTCATAACAGTAAAATACTTGTCAATTCCTCCCCTAATTGCTTCTGCCAGCTTATTCTGATACTCTTCCTCTGCCAGCTTCTGACATTCTGTCTGATTGGAAAGAAATCCGCATTCCACAATAACAGTAGTGCATTTACAGTTCTTTGTGATAATAATATCGTCCTTCTTCTGAATTGCCTCTCTGTCATTTTCCGGGTCTACCGTAACCTTCAGAGATTCCTGAATTGCTTCTGCCAGGTTCTTTCCTGACAGTGAGTTTTTGGTAAAAAAGGTCTGTGCCCCGGAGTATTGAGAATCCGTATAGCTGTTAAGATGGATGCTTACTACAATATCCGCACCGCTTTCATCCATAATCTGCTTTCTCCTGATCAAGTCCTGACGCCGCTTGGCTGTCATGGATATATTGTCTCCCTCATAAACCAGCACATCCTCGGTCCTGGTCATGATAACCGTATATCCCTCCTTTTCCAGCAGTTCCTTTGTTTTATTTGCCAGGATAAGGGTAACATCCTTTTCGCTGACTCCATTGTAGCTGCTGACAGCTCCCGGATCCTCCCCTCCATGGCCGGCATCCAGTACAACCGTCTTTCCTTTGGTGTTTAAAGTAGGCACCGTGGCAGAGGCAGATGCACTTTCTCCTCCCTGAAAAGCCAGATTAATTCCCAGTATAGTAAGACACAGTACCAGTACCAGACCACCAAATAACAGATTGTTTTTCTTTATTAACAGTATCAAAACGACACCCCCTGTATTGCTGCATGATACAGCATATTCACAGGGGGGGTGATTTTATGACTTGAGAAATTCAATTAACAGAATAAATCTTTTCCGCCAGTCAGCTCCTTGGTGTTTCCGCCCAGCTTGTGGATCATGGAAAGCAAAATATAGATAGGAGTATTGTCCTTGGTAACGATTCCCGCTGCCGCAATTTTATCCTGGGCAAGCTTTCTCATGGCCGGCACAATCCGGGAGTCTCCGTAGTCATACATCAGCATGGCCCCTACGATTTCCGTCCGCGGATCCTTTGCCAGCCTTTTAAAGCTCTGCTTCATCAGTCGGAACAGCTCGTCACTTTTCTCCTGTATATTGCACACCATCTGCATGGCGTCCGCCAGCTTTGCGGCAGGCAGCTCTGTATC
>CABQMV010000046.1 GCA_902465325.1 uncultured Oscillospiraceae bacterium | reverse complement strand
AGCCTTTTTCCTTTTAATAATAGATGCCATAACTGTATCTCCTTTACTGGTTTATGCTGTCCAGCCACGCATCAAAGGAAGGCTTTGATATTCTGACATACTTGCCCACTTTCACAGTTTTGAATGGAGCATCCTTACATAAGGAATACGCCATACTTTTGCTTATTTGCAAAATGTCGGCAATCTCCTGAACGGAATAAGTCCTTTTCTCCGCGGTGGCGTGACAAGAATTTTTTTCTGATTCAACTGCCATGATTTGCTCCTTTCTGGGCAGTTGTACAAGATACAGCTCGGTCTCTATCACGACATATATATTTTACGACTTTGCGTGTTCGTTTTTCAACAACTGCCCGTTCTATATTTAAAAACATCAATAAATAAGTAAGATTAAGTCTCACACCGGACCATTTCCTGCGCTCCTTTTGACCGTGTATTTTCAGGCTGCTGCTATGCAGCATTTCATTTGCGGGCACGCTCCGAAGTTATCATTATGGCATACTATCCGCAAATCCTGTATAACTTCCGGCGGAGGGATATTCAGTTGTCAAGGTACAATAGCGGATACCCTTCTGGTTTGTCCGTTCACTAATAAACACGATGGAATTCTCATTTTTTCTGCAAAAATTGATTTAAAAATATTAAATATCTTTTTGAATATATCTATATATAGAATTTGTATCATTGACAAACACCATATATTGTGCTATAATTTTTTTGTAATTGATTTTTGTGCATCACCCTTATGGGTAACAGCAGTAAATTCTGCATTGCACAGATGGTTAAGTTTGTAATTTGTCAGTAGTGAAGCTGTGCCGCAAGGCCGGTTTTATACTGACTTTTTTTATTTATAAGGATAAATAGTATCCTCTGCGAGAATGACACCGGTTCGTAATTGATTTGCGAACACAACTGCCTGAATGGTACGGTTGTTATTCTCGCTTTTTTTATGCCCAAAAAGCCCTGCGCTTTTGGAATATATTAAGAAAGGCGGAATCCAAATGAAAAGACGAAATTGCAGACACTTGCGAAAGCGAATGTCAAGACCTGCCGAGCGAAAACGGCAGATTATGAGGAAGGAGGCTCAAAAACTTGCAAAGTACCCGTTGAAACCGCTGTATGTTTACCCCACAAGGCTGAGAGAAGCCAGGAAAAGAGGTGCATAGTATGCCGGAGACAACAGGTACCTACAAGCCTTTGGTTTTGGTGGATACAGAAAATCTGCCGGAAGACGAATGGCTGGAATGGCGCCGGAGAGGCATCGGCGGAAGTGACGCTGCTGCTATATTAGGCGTGTCCCCTTTTGCAACAGCCCGGGATCTTTACTATGACAAGCTAAAGGTCATATCTTATGAAGACGGCGAAAGCAACTGGGTGGCAAAAAAGGTCGGTCATCTGCTTGAGGATCTGGTAGCTGAAATTTTCCATGTGAAAACAGGCTTTCGGATCTATCAGGTGAAGAAGATGTTTTATCATCCGGTCTACACCTATATGCTGGCGGACATTGACTACTTCATCGAATTGCCAAACGGCAAAACAGCGATTCTTGAAATTAAGACCACAAATTATAATGCAAAGGATCATTGGTGGTGTGATGGGCAGGAAATCGTTCCTATCAACTACGAAATCCAGGGACGCCATTATATGTGCGTAATGAATATTGACGAAGTGTATTATTGCTGCCTCTATGGCAACAACGAGGACGAAGTCATCATAAGGCACATTGTACGCGACTTGGATTATGAGGCTGAACTGATTGATCTGGAGGGTAACTTCTGGAATAACCATATTCAGACTCAGATTCCACCGCCATACACGGAAGACGGTGATTTGATTATTGAGAGCGCTAGGCGGCATTTCGGTCCGGCGGATGAAAACGCGCCCGATATTGAGCTTAGCGTACCGCTTGCAAGCAGCGTTGTACGATATACGGAGCTGCAGGCGGAAAAGTCCGTGCTGAATCAGGAAGTCAAACGTGTCGATAACGAAATGAAACGGCTGCAGGGTCGTATCGTTGCAGAAATGGGTCGGAGCTGTGTCGCTACCGCAACGGGCAGTGACGGTTCATATACCATTAAACTGTGGTTTCCCATTCTATCGTTACAAATCATCTAAAACAGCCTGAAGAATTTATTTCTGTTTCCATTTTAAAAGCAAAGCTGAGTTTAAGATGACAACCACAGAGCCTGCATTATGAACCAAAGCGCCGATCACCGGACCGAGAAAGCCTGTAATCGCAAGAATGATCGCAAGCAAATTCAGCCCCATTGAAAAGGTGAGATTTAATTTGATAGTAGTCATCATTCTTTTGGAAAGTGTCAGTAAATGAGGCAATTCCTTGATCTCATCATCCACAAGCGCAATATCGGCGGCATCCACGGTAATATCACTTCCGATACCACCCATCGCAATACCGATATTTGCTTTTTTGAGCGCCGGCGCATCATTGATGCCATCACCTATCATACAGACAATATCGCCGTTTTTCTGATAGGCGTCGATGTAGTTCAGTTTATCTTCAGGCAGACAATTTGCATGAACTTTGTGAATGTTAAGCGACTCTGCGATAGTATCTGCGGTTTTTTGATGATCGCCGGTCAGGAGAACCGGTTCAATACCGTTTTTTCTGAGAGATTCAATCATTTGTTTGCTTTCTTCCCTCAAGGTATCGGATAAAACGATGAACCCGGCAAGCATATTTTCTACGGCGATATAAATGACCGTATTCCCTTGATTGATATATTTTCCGGCATTTTCAGCAAGTGTTTTAGATAAACATGTTTCCCTGAGTAGTTTGAGGTTTCCGGCTCGAATCACTTTACCATCAACAAGCGCAGTCACACCTTCGCCCGGAATCATTTTAAAATCACTGCATTCCTTTGGCTTTTTCTCATAACATTTGACAATCGCTTTGCCCAAAGGATGTTCGCTCATCTGTTCAGCCGCAGCGGCAAAATCATATATCTCATCCTCACTGTAATCGGAGATAGATTTTACAGCGGTTACAGTAGGTGTTCCGTATGTAAGTGTACCCGTTTTATCAAAGGTTACTTTAGACACTTTTGAAAGTCTTTCCAGTGCATCGCCCTCCCGCACTAAAAAACCGTGCTTTGTAGCATTTCCAATTGCCGCCATGATAGCGGTGGGAGTTGCAAGAACCAATGCGCACGGGCAGAATACAACCAGAATGGTTACTGCACGGATGATCTCTCCGGAAATTGCCCAGGTAAGTGCTGCGGCAGATAGAGCAATCACAACAATCCAAGTTGCCCAGCGGTCTGCAAGACCGACAATTTTTGCTTTTCCGGCATCGGCTGATTGTACCAGTTTGATCATCCTTTGGATAGAGCTGTTCTCTCCGACCTTAGTCGCTTTCATTTCAAATGCGCCAAACTGATTTACTGTTCCACTGGAAACTTCATCTCCCACCGTTTTATCAACAGGAAGGGATTCTCCCGTCATCACCGCCTGATTGACAGATGTTTGTCCCGAAATGATCACACCGTCTACCGGAACTGTTTCACCGGGCAAAACGCGCAGCGTATCTCCCACGGATACCTGTTCGGCAGGTATTATCTTTTCTTCTCCGTTTCGGATGATCCGTGCGGTTTGCGGCGTCAGATGAACCAGCTTTTCGATCCCGGCTCTTGCCTTGGCAACCGTCAAATCCTCCAGCAGCGCGCCCAGCTGCATGATAAACGCTACTTCACCGGCGGCGAAATCCTCGCCGATTAAAACAGCAGCGATCAGCGCAAGAGAGACAAGCACATCTGCTTTGATATCAAATGCAGTAATCAACCCGATGATCGCTTCCAAGATAATCGGAATCCCGCACAAAATAATTGCGATCCATGCCGCATCAAAAGGCAGCGGCAGCAGATCAAAAATGCTGATGAGCAGAGCGATACCGGATAAAATCAGAAATGTGATCTCTTTTTTGATTCCGCCGATCTCCAGGAATCGTTCTGTTTTTTCAATGATAGTTTTCATTGTAATTCCTCCTTATACCTATGGGGGTATATGTATAGTATACCCATATGGGTATCAGAAGTCAAGAGTAGTAAAGAAAAAAGAGCAGCCCCAAAAGACTGCTCTGACGAATATTGAGTATTAGTTCATGTTTGCAAAGCGCTCAACTGCTTTAGTAAAATTTTCGATGGTCTTATCCGCGTCACCGTGTTCGATGCCATCCTTTACGCAATGCTTGATATGTCCTTCCAGAACAACTTGTCCCACTTTATGTAATGCGGATTTTGCAGCATTGATTTGAGAAAGAACATCTTCACAGGGAATATCCTCGTCAATCATTCGATCGATAGCTTGCACCTGTCCGATAATTTTTTTGAGTCTGCGGTGCAGATTTTCAGAATCCATACATTGTTTCATATACCGACCTCCATACTGTTAGGGGTATATGTATTGTATCAATTTTTGTTTTTTTTGTCAATGAAAATGAAAATCAATCGCAAAAAAATACATAATCTTACATATAGAGATTATGTTTCGGATTCGCACATAGCTCATTTACACATCCATAGAATATTTCCATTTATTAGATAAATTTTCTTACATCACACTCAACACTTAATAAATATTAAAAATTAGCTACATAATTTCAAACACAATTTATTTAGTGTAAAAAGCAGAGTCAAACATACTTTTGCTTAAGCACTTGACAAAAAGAGAAAAGGATTCTATAATAATACTGCTATTGATAATACTATTATTGATTGCTATGAGTTTTGAAGGAGAAGGCACTGTGGCTTTAAAAAATCATTTCTTAGACGATAAAATTATAACAGCAGCTCGAAAAGAATTCACGGAGTTTGGGTTCCAAAGAGCTTCTATCAATAAAATAGCAGAACGAGCCGGAGTTACAACAGGAGCAATTTATACTCGTTATAAAAATAAGGATGCACTTTTTTGCGATTTGCTTCAGAATATTTTGGTTATATTCCAAACCAAAACAGAGCCGATTGCTGTGGAGTATCATAAATCAGAGATCAGTAAACGTTCATCCGATTTCCTTTCGGCAATGGCATCTGAGGAGGATGTTTATCTGGAGATTTTGTTTGACCATTATGAAGAAGCTGTCTTGCTGTTCTGCAAAAGTGAAGGCAGTTCTGTTGAATCCATTATAAAAGAACTAATTCGGCATAAAGTGTGTGAAACTGTTTTGTTTTTTGAGAGAATCAGCACGAGACCTGTCGACCGAAATGCTCTGGAATTATTAATGCACTCTCAATTCTACTTTTATCGCCAGCTTTTAGAATCTGGGTACGAAAAAAAGGAAGCCGTTTCATGTATGAAAACCGTTCAAAGCTTTATGGCATCCGGATGGAAACATTTATTTGAACAGCTTACGGACACAAACCATAGGCGGGCTTGACTTGTAAATGGGTTGGCCCGCAATTTTTCATTGCTGTAGTTAGTTTTTGCTAACCGATTCTTTTGTTGAAAGAATAATCATCAATGATAGATTTTAAATTAAATTTTTGCTATGAAGGGGAAAATCAGTCTGCCTTACAAGATGTAAAAGGAACCGTACCGTCGGGGAAATGTATTGTTTTGTGTGGTGACAGCGGTTGTGGAAAAACCACATTGCTGCGCAGTATGAACCATCTGATTCCCACATTTTATGAAGGCAGCCTAACGGGGTTAACAATATAAATCATTCAGGAGGTAAAGTATGAACATGCAAACTGCTAACACAAAAAAACTGAAGGTAAAGGACATCATTACCGTCGTACTGCTGTCACTAATTAATGTGGTGATCTTTTTCGCAGGCTCATTCCTCTATTCTACACCCATCACCATTTTACTTATGCCGGTAGTGTACTCTCTTGTAGAAGGCATTGTTTTCTTTATGATTGGTGTTAAAGTGAGAAAACGCGGAGCTATTTTAACAAAATGATAACAAGATGGTATATAGGCTGGATAATACGGATAATTCAAATAATCAAAAGATACACAGATAAGGCAGATAATAACGTCTAGACAATATTGTTTAAAACTTGTCGAGTGGGAGTGAATCGTCAAGTCCGCAAACCTGCATAAACACTGGGTTTCTCGCTTGAAAATCTCCGATTTGATGAACGCATTTATTGTAAGTTTTAAGCGGCCCGTGCGTAAAATTATCTGAATAAAGCTAAAAGGCATTACTGACTTTTGCAGTCGGTAATGTCCTTTTTATATTCATTTGTTTTTCCTATGAGTATTTTCATCCGAATCTGCGGGGTGGCAGATTTAGGGTATTTGTAGCGCCGCTGATCGTACCGTTTCCTGCTGATTTTGTCTGCCGCAGGTTTGTGGACCGTTCCAACCAAGCGGAAAGCATTTGCAGCAAATCGGCTGTGGCTTTACTTTTTTTGTTGACACGCAGACAGACTTTGGGAGAAAATATTTTTTACTTTAACAGAGCCTTATACCCTTCGCCCCAATTCCACATAGCGTCAAGAATAGGCTTTAAACTTTGCCCCAATTCTGTTAATGAGTATTCTACTCTTGGCGGTACTTCGGCATATACCTTTCTATTTACAAGACCGTTTTCTTCCATTGCCCGAAGCTGTGCGGTCAGTACCTTTTGCGATACCTTGCCAATAGATTTTTTTAGCTCGCCGAACCGTTTTGTACCGATCAACAAATCACGTAAAATCAAAACTTTCCACTTGTCTCCGATTAAAGCCAGAGTTGTCTCAACAGGACAAGCAGGTAATTCTTTCATCATTTTCTGTTGGCTCATAGCGGCAACCTCTATTTCATAGTTTCTTTTTGTAACTTTGCATCTAATTATACTATACGATAAAATTTTGGTCAATATTTCTACTGAAAATCGCGAGAAACAAAAATTTTTGTTTCAATAATTGCTTAGAAAGCTTGAAATTACGCATTTATTTCCTTTTAGTAACTACACCACAATATTGCGCTTACTTTACAAAAGAAACTATAGTCCGTATAATATAGCCAAGAGCTACGGAGAACGGCCGCTTCGAAACTCGAAGCAGAAAAGACTACTTTTAGGGAGGTTATTACTATGAACAAGAACATATTTACAACTGTAAGTCTTCAAAAAGGTGAGATGAATATTTATGATTTTGAAGACATCAAGCTGCACGCATATAAAACCAACGATTTCATTGATGATGAAGTTTTTATCGTTGAGAAAGACGGCAGGGCAGTTATTATTGAATCCCCCTGTTTCTTTGACAACATCAAAGAGCTTACGGAATATCTGAAAGATATAAAAGTTGAGGGTATGCTCATTGCTTATCATGGTGCAGGTGCAGCTTTCCTGCCTAAAGTGCCAAAATATGCAACACAAAATGCAATAGACTATTCCGAAAACGGTGGTGGTAAGGTATTGATTGAAAACTTTACAAATACCTTTGGGGAAATCTTTGATTCTTCAG
This sequence comes from uncultured Oscillospiraceae bacterium, assembly GCA_902465325.1. Taxonomy (GTDB): domain Bacteria; phylum Bacillota; class Clostridia; order UBA1212; family SIG427; genus CABQMV01. Next base: position 6,554 of record CABQMV010000046.1, on the reverse strand, counting down.
TCCATAAGATTACTAATGTAATTGAAGAAGATAAAGTAACTATTGGCGGTATTGTTTTTGTAATTAAGCAGACTGCAGAAGCCCTTGATATTACAATTCCTGAAATCAATGCGGTCTATACCCATATGCTCGGTCACGATTGCCACTCCATTGTTGCAGGTGCGGCACATGCAGACGGTATTGCGGCAGAGTTAAAAGGTTATATCTCCAAAGGTTATGACTTAATTTTGACCTCACACTACACACCTGAAGACCTGAAAGATGCAGGCATTGTATCAAGCTGTTTTGACAATAATTTACGATTCGGAATATTGGCGGCAATTGTATTTCCAATTTTGCTGCTGCTTGGGGTAATAATGGTTTCGGGAAAAAACAGAACGAAATAAATATTGTTATAATAAAAAGTGGCAGAACGCCCGATTTGCGGCGGATAATGCCCGATAAGGGGAGGAAAAGGTATGGAAGGAGAAAAAGTGATGAATAAACAGGAAATTTATGATTATTTAAAGCAAAAGAAGATTTGGCACGAAATTACAGAGCATAGAGCAGTATATAATATGGAAGAGCTGTCGCAGCTTGATCTTCCTTATCCAGAGACTGATGGGAAAAATCTTTTTGTCCGAGACGATAAAAAGGAGGAATACTATCTGATTACCGTAAAAGGAAACAAAAAAGTCAATTTGAAAGAATTCAGACAAAAAAATAATACGCGCGCTTTAAGTTTTGCATCAGAAAATGATCTGCTGAAAATAATAGGATTACTTACTGGTGCTGTAACCCCGTTGGGATTATTAAACGATTATGAGCGCAAGGTGCAATTTTATATAGATAAAGATTTTATGAGCGGTTCTCATATTATAGGGGTGCATCCAAACGATAATACTGCAACAGTATGGCTTAAGGCAGAGGACTTAATTCGTATTGTTGAGGAACATGGAAATCAAGTTCATATAGTAGAAATTTCGTAATATAACTTATACACGCAAAATACTATACCAAATATTGCTTTGCACTTTCCCCGGATTGCCCAAGCAGTGTGGGCAGATTTTTCCTGCATTGACACCGTATTTTATAAGTAGTACAATAAATTAGATACAAAAAGTTTTTAATTAACATGATTTTTGTTTAAAATGTCTATTTTATAGAAAAGCAGTTTTTACCTGCGGGGGCTTGCTTTGGCATTGCGTTTTACCCTGTGAAGCCGCGGAAAGGAAAGGTCTGAATCATATGAAAATTGCAGTGGCGGGGATTGGATATGTAGGGCTTTCGAATGCTGTCTTGCTGGCCCAGCACAACGATGTAACTGCAGTTGATATTCTTCCGGAAAAGGTAAAAAAGATTAATGCGCGTCAGTCTCCTATTGCGGACCATGAAATTGAACGCTATTTTGCGGAGAAAAATTTGCGTCTTCAGGCCAGCGAGGATGCAGACTTTGCGTATAGAGACGCAGACTTTGTAATTATATCCACGCCTACAAATTATGATTCTGACAAGAACCATTTCGATACCACCAGCGTTGAAGAGGTTTTACAGACGGTCATTGCTATAAATCCCCGTGCAGTTGTTGTGATCAAGTCTACGGTGCCTGTGGGTTTTACCGCAGAAATGAGGGATCAATATCATTTCGGCAATATTCTTTTTTCTCCTGAGTTTCTTCGGGAGGGGAGGGCGCTGTATGATAATTTATACCCGTCCCGCATTATTCTCGGGGTGCCGGAGGAGCCCTTTTTAAAAAGACAGGCGGAGCTTTTTGCGGATTTGCTTCTGCAGGGGGCGTTAAAGAAGGATGTGCCTGTTTTGTTTATGAAGCCTACAGAGGCAGAAGCGGTCAAACTTTTTGCCAACACCTATCTGGCGCTCAGAATTGCATATTTTAATGAACTGGATACCTACGCGGAGGCCAGGAGTCTTGATACAAAGTCTATTATTGACGGAGTGAGCTTAGATCCTCGAATTGGGAATCATTATAACAACCCCTCCTTTGGCTATGGGGGCTATTGTCTGCCGAAAGACACAAAACAGCTGCTGGCAAATTATGAAAATGTGCCGTCCAATCTTATTGAGGCAATTGTAAATGCCAATCGGACGCGAAAGAATTTTATTGCGGGCCGTATTCTGCAGAAGGCCGGATATCCGGAGAAGAATGATCCGATTATTGGTATTTACCGTTTAACCATGAAATCCGGGAGTGACAATTTCAGAGAGAGCTCTATCCAGGGAATTATGAAGCGTTTACAGCGTAAAGGGATAAAGCTTTTGATATACGAGCCGACTTATCACGGAACAGAATTTTTTCATTCGCCGGTGGTTCAGGATCTTCGTGAATTTAAAACAGCTTCGGATGTAATTGTGGTAAATCGGTATTCTCCTGAGCTTTCTGATGTGGTAGAAAAAATTTATACAAGGGATCTGTATATGAGGGACTGAACGAAGGACCGTGCAAAGAAGCAGAAAATGCAGACCGGAGTTTCCTGTTGACAAGAACAGACTACGGTGCTAGTCTAAAAGAGGAGGGTGCCAATGAATCAGATCAAACTTTTTGACAGTGAATTGAAGCTTATGGAGCTGATATGGGAGAGTGAGCCTGTCAAGGCCAAAGACTTGCATATTACAGCGGCCGAAAAGATTGGCTGGAATAAAAATACGACATATACCATACTCAAAAAGCTTGTAGAAAAGAAGGCCGTTTTACGGACAGAGCCAAATTTCGTCTGTACCTCTCTTATAAAAAAAGAAGAGGTTGGAAGGGCAGAGACAAAATCTCTTATAGACAAACTGTATGCAGGATCAAAAAAGGCCTTTTTTGCTGCTTTCCTGCAAAATGAGAATTTAAGCGAAAAAGAACTTGATGAGCTGCGGGAATTAATTAGAAAGAGGTAATTCCAATGCTGGCAGAGGGCTTTTATTGGCTGTTAAACATGAGTATAGCAGGGGGTGCGGTAGGTCTCCTTTTATTGGCTTTAAGGAAGATAAAGAGAATTCCCCGAAGCTTTCTATATGGACTGTGGATAGCTCCTATGATTCGGCTTTCGCTGCCCTTCGGCCTGTCCGGCCAGTACAGTATTATGACGTTTATTTCTAAATTTGCGGCCAAAACTGTTCCGGTATTTTATACTGACGATTCCGGCCTGCTGTTTAGCTGTACCAATTATATTCAAAGTGCTGAGGAGTATTTCCCCCTTGTATATAAGACAGATAGGCTGGAAATCGTTTTCCAGGTTTTGTCATATGTTTGGGTTACTGTTGCAGCAGCAGCTCTGCTGACCGCCGGAATTTTATATTATTTTACCAAAAAAGAGGTGAGAAATGCCCGCCGTCTCAGAGGAAATGTGTATATTTCTCACCGAATAACGGCGCCGGCCCTGTATGGGGTTTTCTGTCCTAAAATTATCCTTCCGGCCTCATTGGAAAAAAAGGATCGGAAATATGTTATCATGCATGAACGGGCACATGCCAAAAGAGGGGACAATTTCTGGAGAGCGGCCGGTATTTTTCTGTGCTGTGTACACTGGTTTAATCCGGTCTGCTGGCTTTGCCTGAAATATTTTTTTGAGGATATGGAGCTTTCCTGTGACTGCCGTGTACTGAAAGGCTTAGGCCGAGAGGACACAAAGGCGTATGCTCTGTCCGTGCTGAGCGCGGCAGCCAGCCGAAGCCCGTTTTCCTCTGCCTTTGGCGGGGCGGGAATAAAAATTAGGATTGAGAATATTTTGTCGTATAAAAGATTGACTTTGGCAGCTTCCCTGGTGTCCGGCCTGCTGACTGCTACCGTTATTCTCTGGCTGGTTACCAATGCGCTCCCTTCTCCCTAGAATATTGACGGACGGCAGCGGTCCTGGCATTTATGCGGGCTCATGTTGAATTTCGGGGTAAAATATGATATCCTAACAGACGGATATTTTTATTATACAGGAGGCCCGCAATGGAGAAAAAAGAGATGCTTTATGAGGGTAAAGCCAAGAAGGTATACAAGACTGACGACCCGGAAGTTTTAATAGTTGACTACAAGGATGACGCAACCGCCTTTAACGGTATCAAAAAAGGTACGATTACAGGCAAGGGCGTCATTAATAATCGAATGACCAACCTTATATTGCGGATGCTGGAGCAGAAGGGAATCAAAACCCATTACATAGAGGAGCTCAGTGATAGAGAGACCGCTGTGCGCCGGGTAGAGATTGTTCCTTTGGAAGTTATTATAAGAAATATCGCTGCGGGAAGCTTTTCAAAACGCTATGGAGTGGAAGAGGGAAGTGACCTGAAATCCACGATTTTGGAATATAGCTATAAAAACGACGATTTGGGAGACCCGCTGATTAATGACTATCATGCGCTGGCTTTAGGACTGGTGACCCGGGAGGAACTGGACGCCATTGCAGAAATGACATTTAAAATTAATGATATTCTTAAAGAATTCTTTATGCACGCTGGTATTATACTGGTAGATTTTAAAATTGAGTTTGGCCGGTGTCCGGCTCTGGGCAATGAAATTATACTGGCTGACGAAATATCACCGGATACCTGCCGGCTTTGGGATGCGAAAACCAGAGAAAAGCTGGACAAGGACCGGTTCAGAAGAGACCTGGGAAATGTAGAGGAAGCGTACCGGGAGATATTTAAAAGGATGGGATTGTAATAATGATAAAAGAAGAATGCGGTGTCTTCGGCATTTATGACAGAGACGGATATGATGTAGCGCGCATGACCTATGCAGCCCTGTTTGCTATGCAGCATCGGGGGCAGGAAAGCTGCGGGATTGCTGTGAACAGAGACAGAGATATTTACCTTCATAAAAATGTAGGCCATGTAAATGAAGTTTTTCATGACAGAGAGCTGGATGAGCTGAAAGGACAATTTGCTATTGGACATGTACGGTATGCAACTGCCGGCGGTACCGGTGTTTTAAATGCACAGCCGCTGGCTACCCGGTATGTGAAAGGGCAGATGGCCATGGCTCACAATGGTAATCTGTCGAATGCCAAGCTGCTGAAGGACCAACTGCAGCAATCCGGCGCTATTTTTCAGACTACAACAGATACAGAGCTCATGATGCATCTGGTGGCCCGGGAGAGGCTGAAGACCGGACGGGTAGAGCTTGCCCTGGTAGAAATGATGAAAAAGGTAGAGGGCTCTTATTCCCTGGTTATGATGAGTCCTCAGAAGCTTATGGCCTGTCGGGATCCTCAGGGAATGCGTCCTCTGTGTATTGGGCAACTGTCGGACAATACCTATGTGGTGGCCTCTGAATCCTGTGCACTGGACACGATCCGGGCTGAATTTGTAAGGGATGTAGAGCCGGGAGAGGTAATTGTTATCGACAAAAACGGGCTGCGCTCTATTCGTGAGAACTGTAAGGGCAGCTCCAGAATGTGCATTTTTGAGTATATTTATTTTGCCCGTTCTGATTCTATTATAGAGGGTCAGAGTGTTCACGAGGCCAGAAAAAATTTGGGTAAAATACTGGCACAGACGGATCCTGTGGAGGCAGATATGGTCATCGGTGTACCAGATTCGGGAATTGATGCAGCCATCGGCTATGCCCTGGAATCCGGTATTCCCTATGGGAAAGGGCTGGTCATTAACCGCTATATAGGCCGTACCTTTATACAGCCGACTCAGGCGGAGCGGAAGCAGGCAGTTCGCTTGAAAATCAATGCATTGAAGCAGACCGTAGAAGGGAAGCGGATCATCATGGTAGACGATTCCATTGTACGGGGAACCACCAGTGCAAAATTGGTGGATATGCTGCGGGAGGCCGGCGCTACAGAAGTCCATATGAGAATCAGCAGCCCGCCGTTTACCTGGCCGTGCTATTTTGGAACCGATATTCCGGACAAGGACCAGCTTCTTGCCTGTAAATACAGCGTAGAGGAAATCTGTAAAATGATTGGCGCGGATTCCTTGGTGTTCCTGCCGGCAGACAGATTGCAGGAGACGATTCCTAACGCCCGCTGCGGATTCTGCGACGGCTGCTTTACCGGAAATTATCCCTATGAGATACACTAAGAATAAGGAATGAGGATTAAAAATGAAAGATACCTATGAGAGTCCCTTGAATTCCCGCTATGCCAGCAAAGAGATGCAGGCGCTTTTTTCTCCGGATAAAAAGTTCCGCACTTGGCGGAAGCTGTGGATTGCCTTAGCGGAGAGTGAACAGGAGCTGGGGCTTCCCATATCCAATGAGCAGATTGAAGAGCTGAAGGCCTATGCGGACCAGATTAATTATGAAGTAGCCGAGGCCCGAGAGGCAGAGGTACGGCATGATGTAATGTCCCATGTATATGCCTACGGACAGCAGTGTCCGAAGGCAAAGCCGATTATTCATCTGGGGGCCACCTCCTGCTATGTAGGGGACAATACCGACATCATTGTTATGCACGAGGCCCTGGAGCTGGTAAAGAAGAAGCTGGTAAACCTTATGGCTGTACTATGTGATTTTGCTGTAAAGTACAAGGACATGCCTGCCATGGGATATACCCACTTTCAGCCGGCTCAGCTGACTACAGTGGGGAAGAGAGCGACGCTCTGGCTTCAGGATTTGCTTATGGATCTGG